>JAAXHW010000184.1:0-30371 GCA_012270675.1 Candidatus Latescibacterota bacterium
AGCGAACTGGCACCATTGATTAATAGTTGTCATCTGAGTCGTACAACGCACCCCAAGTAGCAGCAGGGCTAGGAGTTTTTTTTCCTGCTTTATACATATCATAATTCTTCTTTGAATTGGTAGCGTTGTTAGATCCCGCATCAAAATCGAATGCCTTCCCATAGATATGCTGAGATTCTGATCCATGCCCATTCTCTTTGGGACAAGCATATCCGGCAGTGACAAAGAGAGTACCGCTATAATGATTATCTGTCGCAATCGCTTTCTGGTTAATAAAGTTCAGAATATGGTACGTGTGATACGAATCATTATCATTGGCATTCAACAATCCCCAGGGATGGGGACCCTGATAAGCCGGTGTGCTGTTATCAAATTTGCTGCGAAGGGGAACATGGTTCTTCCCCATATCCACGTATTCCTGCCGAAGCTGCGAAATGTTATCCTGTGTGAGATCTACGGAGGCACTGACGCCGAGTCTGAAAGCGGTGACTCTATACGACAGAGCATAGCCTCTACCATCTGGAGCAGCGTCCGGATTAAAGCCGATTAAATTAGACATACCCGTATCTGAAGTTAAAGTCGCGGCGCCACTCCCCGACTGAGACAGGGTCTCTACACTCCATTCTATGTCCACGGGATCAAGGTAAGCAGGTTCTGCTATGGCAGTCTTGAAATCGGTAGAAATAAACTGCCCTGGGGTCAAAACTGTGAGGTTAATAGCCGGCATTCCAGCGGCATCCCATTCTTCATTAGTATTATTCCAATGATACCAGTCACTCAGAAGAGCAGTTAACCAATCATAATCATTTACCTCCCTATAAATCACGCCACTATCATCGCTATCATACGGTCGTTGTGCCGTCACCACCATCTCTGGTAATTCGTAACCCAGCTCAGACCCAGTTATCGATTCCCAGCCACCTTCACAATCATCCCTGTACCACTGATCCTCATCCGAGTCATAACGAAACTGATCTCCACACGCCATCAAGGTGGTAGAGCCAATGAAAAGAAAAAAACATAGAACAACGCACAACACTGTCCAGACCAAGAAACGACTTTTGCCAAACATGAATATATTCCCTGTTTCTGTGTATGTCCTCGTGAATAACGAATGCCACTGCCACGCCGCCCGATCCTGTCTCCCTACTTTTGACGAGAACGAACGCGTTTGCTTGGCCTTTTTGCCGACGGGGGAGGCGGGTTATACGCCTCCACCCGCTTGAGGTATTCCATTGCCCGGTCGGAATTGCCTGATTTTCTATAGATACGCGCAAGTCCCAGGCTGCTGTTGAGAAGAACAGTCCGTATAAAACGGTCTTCTCGTGTGCCATAGTCCCGTAGTACAGTTTCATACTGTCTGATCGCTTTGGAATAGTTTCCCATCATGTAATAGGTTTTTCCCAACCCATACTGCGCCAGAGCCGTTGTGTGATCATCCGGGGCAAGCGTTCGCATCTGATTACAGGCGAGAATTGCCTGCTCGTACATTCCTGCGGCACGATAGGCATTCGCGGCGCCATAGAGTATGTACGCCGCGCGAGGCTGCCCGGAAAAGGCCTCCACGTCGCGCTTGACCTCCTGCCCCCCTGCCACCGTTTCTCCAACCTCTTGAAGACAATCTGGTCGTCTGTCACGTCAACAGCCATGTAGAGATAGTCCTGGTCCGCAAAGGCTCGAAAATTGGCGGCCAGGTCCTGGGGACCAGAAAACTTGCCGACGCCAAACGGGTCTTCCCTGCCAAGTCTGGATTTCATCCATGTCGTCAACCACTGGACGGGAGCCCCAACATCGGTCCAATCGGACAGGTCTCCATCGACCGACACCGGCTGGCTCGTGCTCAGCAAGACCGTCGTATACACGGGTGGTCCCGCCGTGCTCTGGTCAGGCGCTACACAAATCAGGCAGAAGGTCAACAACAACCACTTCATTCATCCCGTCGATGTCGATGTCCCCCACGGCCACGTCCCGAACATCGGTATTCCCGCCCGGGATCTCGATGAAATCTATTGCCGACCTCTGACCGCCCTTTCCTCGCATTCGCTCTATTCCCAGGACGCCGCCCCGCCTGTAGATCACGTCCCGGCTCCCGTCACCATCCACATCGCCCACGGCCAGAATGTCCGAAGCATCTGTCAGGAAGGGCAATTGTTTTTCCGCAAGCCTCGCGCCTGGTTCCGACCCTGCCTGCATAACAAAGCTCAACAAAAGAGCCATTGCAACACAAGTGCGCTTTGAAGACATCGCTGCCTCCATCATAAAGCACTCGAAGACACGTTCATTGCCTGTCGTCTCCCCGGCTTCGCATAAACTGCATGGCTTCTTGTGCCTGTTTACGGACAGGATACCGGCCATCTATGGTATACATATCGTGTTGACTCAGAGAATCCAGCAGCGCAAAAACTGCCTTATCGTTGAAATATCTCAGAGCATCTATCGACCGCTTTCTGGATAGATAATACTTCGATCGCGCCACCCGCAACAGAGATCCTCTGGCACGGTCTCGCTTTGCGCCTGCCCGCAGAAAGGGTAGATCCGCTTTCAACATCAGCTCCAGTGCCTTTGCTGCTCCACGCTGGGATGACCAACCATCCCGGTGGAGTTCTTGAATGACCATGTCAAAAGCAGGTTCACCTATCGCCGCCAATCCACGTGCTGGTAGAGTTCCTCCACCCAGGCTTTCTGCAAGGAACGGGACGAACCGTGAATCCGCTTGCCAGGTCGCCATTTCAACTAAATCTCCTAAGTAGTGCCCAAGGTCCACAGGTTTGCCAGTCCAGTCGATAGGTTTACCTTCTGTAATAGCGGTTTCAAACTCATCGTACTTCTCAATGATGGTCAGCAACAATTTTCGAGCAGATTCTGGCCAGGGTTTAGAGGGTAGCCGATACAGTTTGTAAGAAGTCTCATACATCACCTTGAAATTGCCCTTAGTGATGCTGTCTTGCCAAACTCGGAATTGCTGTTCGCTGGGGAAAGGAGCCTCATCCGCAACCAGATGCGTGGGAAGTATCACCCCGGTGTACCCGCCTTCCCGTTCCCTCAGCGCCGCCTGCACGCCCACACTCTCCCACAAATAGGGTACCCGCACCCTGACGCCCTGCTGGTAAATCTGCCCACCCAGGATTAGATCCTTATCTGGACTTCGAGTAATCTCGATCAACGAATCATTCGCGTCATAGCGTCCGCCCGGGTTGGCAAGATCCCCATCCAGATAGATTTGAACCGCATCGTCCCACCAGAACTCATCCAGAGCCTCCCTCTTGAAGACAATCTGGTCGTCTGTCACGTCAACAGCCATGTAGAGATAGTCCTGGTCCGCAAAGGCTCGAAAATTGGCGGCCAGGTCCTGGGGACCAGAAAACTTGCCGACGCCAAACGGGTCTTCCCTGCCAAGTCTGGATTTCATCCATGTCGTCAACCACTGGACGGGAGCTCCAACATCGGTCCAATCGGACAGGTCTCCATCGACCGACACCGGCTGGCTCGTGCTCAGCAAGACCGTCGTATACACGGGTGGTCCCGCCGTGCTCTGGTCAGGCGCTACACAAATCAGGCAGAAGGTCAACAACAACCACATAAGATTGCGCATCCTTTTGCCCCCTGTTGTGGTATTCTGTTGTTTTATAACGATGTTACAATTTCCATTCGATCCCTGGAGGAAGTTATTTCAGCAGCAGCATCCTGCGTGTTTGCTTGAACGCCCCCGATACAATCTGATAAATATAGACCCCGCTGCCTACGGCCCGACCGGTGTTATCCGTGCCGTTCCAAAGAACCCTGTACACCCCACCCACCTTCGACTCATCCACAAGCTTTCGCACCTGCTGGCCTAAAACATTATAGATGACAAGGGTCGTGGGACGCTCCTGGGTGCCCGTTAAGTGGTAGTGGATGGTGGTGGACGGATTGAAGGGGTTGGGTGTATTCGGCAGCAAAGCGTCCTCTGTTGGAAACGCGGAACCGACGCGTACCCCCACCTGTGCCTGCCAGGTCCGTCCAAGATTGTCGGCCAACAATAGCGTGAGTTCAGTGTGTGTATCCTCAAGCGCATCGACCACGGTCAGTGGAAAGGTGACTTTATACGCCTCTTTTTTGGCAGATACAGGGACGGATGTCCTTTGAATCTTGAGCCAGGCCGGCAGAGTGCCTTCGTCGGCCGTGATGGTCAGTTTGTTTACCGGCCGGCCAGTTTCATTACGGATGGTTAGCGCGACCTCATTCTCGCCGTTGTGTACCATCAGGTTCGGAAGAGTGTCTCCAAAGGCTGTGGATGCATGGAGGAAAGTCAGGCAAAAGAGCAAGGTTTGAAGACGCATACCCACACCTCCTTGAGACTTGACAAATATCGGCTCATGAGGGCTTGAAAGTGAAGATAGTGAGCAAGGTGATTGGCCCTCGATACGCCCCTGTGGGGCTACTCGGGCCAGGCTGAAGGCTCGTATCGACCGGTGAGTGATTTTATCTTCCAAACTTGATTTCGTGATGCACTGACATTCACTTCCGGCAACCCTCAATATCCCCTACATCGGCCCGGAAATTCCGCCGTCTTTTCGGACCCTCCAGAAGTGAAGGCCCATCAGGGCGGCCGCTACGAACGGAATGGCCAGACAGTGCAGCACATAGAAGCGCAACAGGGCGCCCTCGCCCACAAATCTTCCCCCCAAAAGCGCAAACCGCGCATCGTTCCCTGCGTGGACCAGGCTGATATCCCCCAATTTCAACAATGCCGCGCCCGGCCCCTCGTGGCCCAGAAAAGGGGTCGCCCGCGCCATATTCGACCCAACCGTAATCGCCCAGATGGCGAGCTGGTCCCAGGGCAGCAGATAGCCCGTAAAACTCAGCAGCAGCGTCAGCAGCAGCAGGACAACGCCGACCGCCCAGTTGAACTCCCGGGGGGGCTTGTAAGCCCCGGTCATAAATACCCGGAGCATGTGCAGCCACACCGTGATCACCATCGCATGGGCGCCCCACCGGTGGATCTCCCGCATAATGCCCAGGGGCACCTGCTCGCCCAGATCGATCATATCGGTATAGGCGTACTCCAGGGTGGGACGGTAATAGAACATCAGCAGAATGCCCGTGATGGTCTCCACAAGAAAAATAAAAAAGGTAAGCCCACCCATACACCAGGTGTAGCGCACCCGGATGCCCGACTTGGGCGTCCGGACCGGATGCAGGTGCAGGAAAACATTGGTCAGCACCACCTGCGCGCGGCCCCGTTCCTCCCTTGGAATATCGTGGCGGAAAATCGACTTCCAGATCTGCGAACGTTTCACCTGGTCCATCAGGCCAGATATTTTTGGCATAAGACACGCTCCATCAAATTCAGTGTGATGCTCTCTAAGCTCAGATCTTGAGAAACGATTCCGGATTCTCCCACTGCCCCTTCTCGTACTGGTACTTTCTCGTCTTATCCACCACCACCTGTCCGTCGTCGGCCAGCACAATACGCGCCCGTTCCAGAGGCCGGGGCGCGGGGCCTTCAAAGTTGATCCCCGTAGAATAGAACCCGCTCCCGTGACAGGGGCACTTGAACTTCCCCTCGTTGGCCAGCCAGTTGGGCGTACACCCCAGATGGGTGCAGACCGAAATCAGGGCGAACATCCCCTCTGTGTTCTTAACGATCCAGATACTGAACCTGTCCTTCCACCGTTCGTCCACCCCCAGATCGTACTCATCCGGAGTTCCGATCTTGAACGACTGGGGCGGCTCAAAAAGAACGTTTGGAAACATGAACCGTCCGGTTGCCGCCAGCCCTGCTGCGGCCGCCGAAGCGAACGCCACCCACGCCAGCGTCAGCCAGGACAAAAACCCCCGCCGGGTCGTGATCCCCCCCTCCGAAACCGCAACCGCCCTGGGAGGTCCGGGCCGGATCGTCGGCGGTGCGGGTGTCCTCTGGAGGATCACCTCCCGCTCGACAGCGCCTTCCTCCTTTTTGGCGGTAAGCGCGCGAGCCGCAGCCGCCCGGTCGGCCGTTGTCGCAGCCTTCCTGGCCGGTGCCTTCTTCGCAGGCGCAGGCCCCGCCCCACCCTTCGCCTTTCGCATGGCCTCCGCCTTGGCCTTGGCCCGGGCCACACGGTCTGGAATATCGTCAAATTCCGAAAGATCGAGGTTCTCTGCCATATCAATCACTCCCGGAACATCAGCTGCCTGGAGGTAAAAAACAACGCCGCAGTAGAAAAATTAGCCTGATTTGAAAACTTCGGCCAATATATCGAAACAAGCTCATATTGTCAAGCCCGGATTTTGGACCTTCCAGCCCCTTTTTAAAGATTGCCGGAAAGACCGCGCACGACCGGCCGCAGACCGCAGACGAGCGTCCTTACTCCCCCCATGCCTGCAGGACCTCAATGGCCGCCTGACGGACCTGCATATCAGGGTCCACACTCCGAAGATTCCGAAGCGTGGGCGCCATAGACCGGGCCTCCAGGAGCTTCACCGCCCGGACCGCCTCTACCATAACCTCCCGACGGCGCTCCCCGCTCATCTGCTTGAGCGTCTCCAGGTACTGGCGGTTCAACATCTCACTCAGAACGTCCAGCCCGGCGTCATTCCCGGCCCCCGCAAGCTGCAGGGCCGCATTCCAGCGAACGTCGGGCACCCGGTCCCGCAGCGCAGCCTCCAGCACGGGCCCTATACGGGAATCCTCCAGCTGCCCCAGGGCGTAAACCGCCGCCTTCCGAATCCCGGCGTCATCGCTGGAGGCCAGCGCAATCAGAGGAGGCACGGCCCGGGCGTCCCCCTGCGCGCCCAGGGAGAACGCCGCATAAATCCGGGTCTCGTCATCCGGATCGTCCAGCGCAGAGATCAAAACGGGTACAAGCGCAGGGTGCCTGACCATTTTCATCGCAAGCGCAAGATAACGCCGCACCTGAGGGTCGTCGGCACGGGAGGCCTCAAAAATCCGGATCATCTCCCCGACAAACTTGGGACTTACCCGCCCCTGGCGTTGCTCTTCGGCCAGCACCTTGGAAAGTTCGTACGCGGCCTGCCACCGGCTGTTGATCCCGCCGACCCGAATCGTATTGAGATAATCCTCCGCCGTCTTGTCCTCTGCCGTCAAAAGTCCCAACAGCAGATAAATCGCCACGCCGACAATCACAATCGTCAGCGGAAAAACCACAAACTGTCCGATCAGCCGCGACCTGGGCACATCCTGCTCTTCGATCGGAG
This sequence comes from Candidatus Latescibacterota bacterium, assembly GCA_012270675.1. Lineage (GTDB taxonomy): Bacteria > Latescibacterota > UBA2968 > UBA2968 > JAAXHW01. Next base: position 7,177 of record JAAXHW010000184.1, read on the forward strand.
CGGTCGCTTCCTCTACGATCTGCCTGAGTTCCTCCGATGCCGATGTCTGGCCGTCTGCAGGAGGAATTTTCTCTCCTTCAGGCACGCAGCGACTCCCTTTGGTAACCTGATCCACAAGCGGGTGTATCAATATAAATAATGTAAATCAAACCATAAGCTCTGTCAAGAAATTGGTGACACGATAATAAGAAAAAATGATTTCTTGCCCCGATACTGTAAACAGGGGGGTTCTCCCTTGACAAGTCCGATAAAAGGCCGTATTTTATGTGTGTCAATGACCGGAACGTGACAACCGTATGGTCTGTTCTCTCCAGGAGGGCACACGGTGGCCGAAGTCGATCTCTCCCAGTTTGACGCGATCCCGGACCGGGTTGCCCGCGCCAGGGCCAAATCCGAGGCGATGCGCAGGGCAAAAGCGGGTGGGGGTGAAAGCACCTCTGCCGCACCTGAAGTTGCGGAGGGGGCGCGGGAGGATGTGGGGGATGCCGTCGAAAAAGAGGCCCCGGGCCTTCCCATTCTCGAATTCAACCCCGGCATCCACTTCAAATGGAAAGGCCGGGCGGGCAGAACCATCGGCATCCGCTACGACCTCGTCAGCTTTGTCTACGATGACGATCCCGACCAGGTCGTCACCGCCGACCGGTACCGGCTCAGCCATGCCCATGCGGAGGGAGACCTCGAATTTGCCCCCAAAGCCGAGGTCTATCGCCCCGACCGGGCCGGCAAGAGCGACCGGGTCGACTACCACGACTACCTGTGGCTCGACACCCGGAAGGGCATGACCGCGAAGAAAAGGCGCCCCAAGATTCTTGCCATCATCAACCCGGACTACTGTACCGGCTGCAACGCCTGCATCGAAGTCTGTCCCACCGACTGCATTGAAGAGGTCGACGTGGCCGACGCGGGTCTGGACGGTCTTGGCCACTTTTGTGAAGTCCGGCTCGAAGACTGTATCGGGTGCAAACAGTGCGTGCCGATGTGCCCCTGGGAGGCCATCGACATGTTCGACACCCAGCAGGTTGAAGAGGCCTACGGCATTCCGGTGGGAACCCTGTAGTCTCACATCCCGGGCCCTGTGGTGAAGCGGAAGTCGACACCCGTCGGCTTCCGCTTTTTGATTTCGGTCAACATATTGCCGCAATCTGCTCCAACACCTCCCGCATATCCTCCGGCGGCTCGGCCTCAAACCGGAGGGTTTCTCCCATAACCGGGTGGACAAACCCCAGCACCGCTGCGTGCAGCATCTGTCGCGTGGCCCTCTTGAGCAGCGCCCTGGCCTCACCCCGAAATTGTGGGGCAACCCCCTTTACCCTGCCCTGTCCCCCGCCGTAGACCGGATCGCCAAAGACCGGATGTCCGATATGGGCCATGTGCACCCGGATCTGGTGTGTCCGCCCCGTTTCCAGCCGCACCCACAACAAAGAGAGAAAATCGCAGGTCGCCGCGACCTCAAACCGTGTGGCCGCATAGCGCCCGCCTTCCTCTCGCACGGCCATCCGCTTCCGATCCTTCGGATGCCGGCCAATCGGCGCCTCCACCCGCCCTGTCCTCTCAGGCAGGCGGCCCCAGACCAGCGCCGTGTAGCGCCGCACCGTGGTTCTCTCTTCAAACTGTCGGGCAAGCCCCCGGTGTGTCAGGTCGTCTTTGGCCACCACCATCAGCCCCGACGTCTCCTTGTCCAGCCGGTGCACAATCCCGGAGCGGAGCACCCCGTTGATTCCCGACAGCCGGTCGCAGTGTCCCAGCAGCGCATTCACCAGCGTCCCCGACCACATCCTCCCGGCCGGGTGCACCGCCATTCCCGCGGGCTTGTTGACCACCAGCAGATGATCGTCCTCAAAAAAAATATCCAGAGGAATCGCCTCTGGATGCATCGACGTCGGTTCAGGCGGGGGAGGGGAGATCACCACCCGGTCTCCGGCCGAAACCCGATAGCTGGGCCGCACCTCCCGTCCGTTGACCCTGACGTGCCCTGCAGCAATCAGGTGCTGAAGGCGGGATCTCGAAAACGCCGGGCAGGCCGCTGCCAACACCCGGTCCAGGCGTTCCCCCTCACGGTCCATCTCCATCTCCATCCGTCCCTCCCTCACCCTGCTTCTGGAATCCATAGGAGAGCATCAGCAGACCGGCCCCGATGGTCACACAGGCATCGGCCAGGTTAAACACCCACCAGCGGAGTGACCCGACCCCAAAATCCAGGAAATCGATCACCACGCCAAACCGCAGCCGGTCCACCACATTTCCGATCGCACCGCCCAGGACCAGAGCCAGGCCCACCGCAGCCAGCCGCTCTGCTGCCGGCAACCGCCACAGCAACACCGCCACCAGGACCAGGGCCGCCCCCGCAAAGAGCAGGTGGAGGACCTTCCCACCCAGCCTCAGCCCGAAAACCGCTCCCGGATTGTGGATATAGGTCAATTTAAAAAACGACCCCAGCACGGGAATCGATTCCCCCAGGGCCATCGTCTCCATCACCAGCCACTTGGAAGCCTGATCCAGCACCACCACGATCCCTACAATCCAGAGCGTCCGCACCCCTCCCCCTCCGGGAATTTTAAACAAACCTGCGCTTCTGTTGCTGTTCCGACTCTTTACAGGGCACACAGATCGTGGTGGTGGGCACCGCCTCAATCCGCGCTTTGGGTATCTCCTTACCACAGACGCGGCATATCCCGAACGTTCCATCCTGAATCCGCCTCAGAGCATCCTCCAGCTGCTCCAGATACGCGCCGTTCCGGGAGGAGAAGTAATAGGCCTTCTCCCGTTCAATAGCGTCGCTGCCCAGTTCGGCCATATGATCGGAATAGGTCAGATCTCCCGAAGAATCGGCCGCATCCGCATTCATCGAATGCGCTTCCAGCAGCCCCATATCCCGCATGATCGACAACCGCTTTTCTTCGAGCAGCCGTCTGAAATGTCCGAGAGCTTCCTCAGTCATCATCCCCCTCCTGTACCGCCGAAACCCCGTCCGATCCGGCTCAGCCGCTTTTTCTCAGAAACACCCTCACCGGCTCCCCATTAACCGTATCCGCCTCGCCTGTGGGGACGCCGGACCAACACATCTTCACGCAGAGCGTCTCACCCCGAATATAGTCGGCATGCCGCTTGATCGCCCTTGCCAGACGCTTCGATGCCTCAAAGGTGATTTCAATCCGGTCGGCCACCTCCAGACCGGACGTTTTGCGCAGATTCTGCACGTAGTGCACAAACTCCCGTGCAAATCCCTCGTCCACCAGATCCCCGTCCAGCCGCGTATCCAGCGCCACCAGCACCCCATCGCCCTCGACAACGGCCAGGGACGCTCGTGCCCGGGTTTCTACAGAAATATCTTCCAACGTCAGGTCCACCCGCATGCCGTCTACCTCAACAGAGACCGCACCCTCCTGCTCCAGCCGGGCGGCCGCTTCATCGCCGTCCATGTCGGCAAGCATCGTCTGGATCTGGGGCACCAGCTTTCCGTACTTCTTGCCCAAACTCCGGAAATTCGGCTTCAGTGTGTGCCTCATCAGCGACCCCGCGTCCGCCACAAAGGACAGAGACTTCACGTTCAATTCCTGGAGGATCAGATCCACCAATCGATCCTGCGTCCCTATGCCGTCCGTCCTGGCCCAGACCTGCACCGCAGAGAGCGGCTGCCGTACCTTGATTCCCGAATCGGTGCGCGCCGAACGCCCCAGGCTGACCACCTGTCTGACCAGAGCCATATCGGCCATCAACGCTTCGTCGATCAACGCTTCCTGAACCTCCGGAAAATCGCACAGATGCACGCTCTCCGGGGCCTGTTCATCCACCGACCGGACCAGGTTCTGATACAGCTCCTCGGCCAGAAAAGGCAGAAAGGGAGCCAGCAGTTTTGCAAGCGTGACCAGCGCCTCGTAAAAACTCAGGTAGGCTACGGCCTTATCGCTGTCGTTATCGCTCTTCCAGAACCGCCGCCGGTTGACCCGCACATACCAGTTGGACAGATCGTCGAAAAATGTCTCCACCGCCCGCACCGCAGGGGGCAGGGTGTAGGCTTCAAGCGCCTTCTCCACATCCCGGATCAAAACCTGCAGCCGGGACAGCAGCCAGCGGTCTATCATCGTCCGCTCGACCTTCCGGTCCATCGCTGCAGGATCAATGCCGTCCAGATTGGCGTACTGGACGAAAAACCGGTAGGTATTCCACAGCGTCAGAAACCGCCGTTTGACCTCCGAGGCCGGACCATATCCAAAGTTGAGATTGCGCGACAGGTTCTGGTCCACGAACAGCCACCGCATCGGCTCCGCGCCCATCTCTTCCACCGCCTCGTCGAACCAGACCGTGTTTCCCAGACTCTTGTGCATCGGCTTCCCGTGCTCATCGTTCATCTTCTCATACGTCATCACGGCCCGGTAAGGTGACCGCCCCCGAAGCGTCACGCTCATAAACAGCATCGAATAGAACCACAGCCGGACCTGCTCCCGCATCTCGGTCACAAAATCGGCCGGGTACCACCGCTCCCACGCGCGCTTGTCTTCTCCCATATACCCCAGCGTGGAAAAGGGCACGATGCCCGCATCCAGCCAGCAGTCCCCCACCTCCGGAATCCGCCGGGCCGTCTTCCCCGAAGGTGTGCGGATCTCCACTGCGTCGATCCAGGGCCGGTGCAGCTCCGGCAGTCCGTCCACCACCGGGGGGTCCACCGCCCGTCCCCACAACTCGTCTCTGGAGCCCACGACGAACAACTCGCCGTCCTCCGTCTCGTAAAACGGCAGCGGCAGCCCCCAGTAGCGCTTCCGGGAGATGCACCAGTCCCCCATATTGTTCAGCCAGTCCTCCATCCGCTTCCCTGAATGATCCGGGATCCAGCGTACCGTCCGTGCAGCCTCGATCATTTGCGATCGGATCTCGTCGCAGGAAATAAACCACTCGTCCACCAGCCGGAACACCAGCTCCTCCTTGCAGCGCCAGCACCTGGGGTAGCGGTGGGTATAGTCTTCCAGCGCGTACAGGTAACCCTTTTCCTTCAGGCTTTCGAACACCATCGGGGCCACCTCGAACACGCTCTTGAAGGAAAAGGCCCCGAACCCGTCCAGATAGACCCCCTCCTCATCCAGCGGCGCAATCGCCGGCAGCCCGTGCGCCTGCGCCAACTCGTAGTCCTCCGCCCCGCACCCCGGCGCAATATGCACCACCCCCGTCCCCTCCTCCTCGCCCACCTCTTCCCACGCCACAATGCGGTGTTCCAGCCCCTGCTGCGCCGGCAAATCGTCGAATGGCCCACCGTACGTCAGCCCGGCCAGCGCCTCGCCCTTCACCGCGCCCAGCGTCTCGTACTCCTCCTCCAGCCGGTCCACCACCCCCTGAGAGATATAGAGGATATCCCCTCCCTGCACCACCTTCGCATAATCAAGCTCCGGATGCACCCCCAGCGCCACATTCGAAGTCAGCGTCCAGGGCGTCGTCGTCCACACCAGAATATGCTCCCCCTCCCGCTCCCGGATCGGCAGCTTGAGATAAACCGCCCGGTGGGTCATCTCTTCGTACGCATCGACCAGCTCGTGCTGAGACAGCGACGTGCCGCACCGCGCGCACCAGGGCATCACCCGGTGCCCTTTGTACAGCCAGCCCTTCTCGTGGCAGGCCTTCAAAAAGTGCCAGATATGTTCGATATTGTCATCCGAATACGTATAATAAGACCCCTTCCAGTCCATCCACTGCCCCAGCCGCCGGCTCGTCTCAATCACCGCCGCCGCCGCTGTATTCACCGCCTCCCGGCACTTCTGGGAAAAATTGGCCAGCCCGAAGTTCACAATATCCTTCCTGGAATTGAACCCCAGGTCCTTCTCCACCTCCACCTCCACCCACAGCCCCTGGCAGTCGAACCCGTTCTGATAGCGCTGGTCGAACCCCTTCATCGCCTTATAGCGCAAAAAAACATCCTTGTACGTCCGCCCCCAGGCGTGATGCACCCCGATCCCACGCGGATTATTGGCCGTAATCGGCCCGTCGATAAACGAGTAGGGCCCGTTCCCCGCGTTCTTCCTGCGTAACTTGTTAAATGCGTCGATCCTGTCCCAGAACGCCAGCACCCTGCGTTCCAGTTTCGGAAAATCCAGATTGCCAACTTCCTTAAACATCGTATGTGTCACTCCCCAACCGTCTCGAATATCCCTTTTCCTTCAAGCAGTGAAGTGGTGTCCGTAGAGCACCCCCAACCGCTCCTTCACCTCATCTGAAATCATCTCCGGCGCCGTAATGATCGCGTACTTCGCCGCGTGCAAGCATTCGCAGTCGGATGACTCCGGCAGCAGCCTGACCACGTCCTGCACGATCAGATTCGCCCGCTCCGAATTCGCTTTCAGAATCGCCAGCACCGCATCGATGGACACATCCTCTTCCGCTTCGTGCCAGCAATCGTAATCGGTCCCCGTCGCCAGCATCGCGTAGCACATCTCCGCTTCCCGCGCCAGCTTGGCTTCGGGCAACGCGGTCATTCCGATCACGGCGGCGCCTACCGCCTTGCGGTAAAAATGGGACTCTGCACGGGTTGAAAACTGCGGGCCCTCCATGCAGACATACGTGCCGCCCTCATGCACCGTCGCTCCCTGGTGCTTCGCGGCCTCAACCACGGTGCGGCTCAGATCCTCGCAGAACGGATCGGCAAACATCACGTGTCCCACAATCCCCTCCCCAAAAAAAGTCGACGGCCGGATGCCCTTCGTGCGGTCGAACACCTGGTCTGGCACCACCATATCTCCCGGACGGATGTGTTCCTGCATAATCCCCACCGCACTCACCGCCAGCGTGTGCGTCACGCCCATCTGTTTCAGCGCGTGAATATTGGCACGGAAATTGACCTCGGAGGGCAAGAGCCGGTGCCCCCGGCCGTGGCGCGGAAGGAAAAGTACCGTCCGCGCTCCAACCCTGGCTTCAACGACCGCATCGGACGGGCTGCCGAAGGGCGTCTCAATCCGGTGTTCGCCCACCACGTCCACCCCCTCCATCCGATACACCCCCGAGCCGCCGAGCACCCCCAGACGCACCGGTTTTGCCGTTTTCCCTGCCATCACATCCCTCCCTGTGCGCCGATCCATTACCGGATCAAAATACTGTAAACGGCGTTTTGCACAAAATGCAGCAGAAAAATCAGAATAATCGGAGACAGATCGAACATCCCCAGCGGCGGAATCAACTGCCGGAACGGCGCCATAATCGGTTCGGTCAAGCGGTAGAGCGGCCACATCAGTCGGCTGTCCCGCCCAAAGGGCAGCCAGGACAGTACGATCCGGGCCACGATCAGCGCCAGGATAACCGACACCGCGCCGTAGAGCAACCAGCCCAGACTCACGATCAGCGCACCGTCCGACAGCCCGTGGAGCAGTCCCAACAGCGCCTCCAGCACATCCCCCACCACCCACTTAAAAAAATAGGCCGACAACACCGTAATCAGGATCACCAGCAGCGGGGCAAGGCCCACACTGTTGGACACAGGCAGGGCCTGGGCAAAGGGCCAGATCATCGGATCGGTCATACGGCGAACCTGGTAGGACGCCCATCCAAAGGGGCTCACCCTCAGCAGCACCCACCGCAGCACCATCAGCACCACCACGATCAGGATGACCACCTTCACCAGCACGTCCACCGCCACAAGCGCATAGGCGATCAACTGTCCCAAAACATCGATCATTTGTTATGACCTCGGCCCAAAGACCGCCGTTCCGATCCGCACCAGCGTCGCCCCCTCTTCAATGGCCTCCTCGAAATCGTTCGTCATCCCCATCGACAGATGCCCCATCGAAACCCCCACAAGCCCTGCCGCCGCGATCCGATCCCGCAGTTCGCGCAGCTGCGCAAAACAGGGTCGCACCGCCTCCGGGTCGGGCAGAAATACCCCGATTGTCATCACCCCCTCCACACCCACGCCCTCCACCTCCGAAACCTTTCCCACCAGATCCAGCGCGCCCTCCGGCGCAACCCCGAACTGCGATTCCACCCCGGAGGTATTCACCTGCACCAGCACCCGCGCGACCTGCCCGTCCCGCACCGCCCGCTTGCCGATCTCCTGCGCCAGCCGCAGACTGTCCACCGAATGGATCAACTCGAACATCCGCAGGGCGTTTTTCACCTTGTTTCGCTGCAGGTGCCCCACCAGGTGCCAGGCCGCCGGGCCGTTCACGGCCCCCACCTTCGCCTCCGCCTCCTGGATCCGGTTCTCACCCAGCACCCGCACCCCTGCGCACACCGCTTCCTCAATCGCCGCCACAGGCTGGGTCTTGGAAACGGCCACCAGGGTAACCTCATCGGCCGACCGCCCCGACCGCTCCGCTGCCCGGGCGATCCGCTCCTGCACCCGCTTCAGGTTCTCCGAAATCGCAGACATCGCCCTCTCCACAGGCCTCGGTCCCGGATGTCTGAAAAATCCAGTGAAGTCTATAAATATATTATAAAATAGGCGTTTTAGCAACATGAAAAGCGGAACCCATTCCGGAATTCCGCTTTGAAATCCCCTCCGCCGAGACGTTTTTACTCACCGGCTCAAACACGCGTTGTCGGTCAAACAACCGCCTGTTCGACAACTGGATAGGACGCCAGTGCCTCCTCCACCGTCCGACACGGTTCGAAGAAGGAAAGCACCCGGAGCAACACCTCGTCCACGACAGCGTCCGGGCACGACGCGCCGCAGGTGAGCACCACATCCAGCGAGCCCCCGTCGAGCAGCCAGCCTTCGGTTGTCACGACCTGTCGCGTCTTCAGTGAAAAGTGTCGAATACAGGATTCCGAGACAATTTCACCCGCATTCTGGATGAAATAGGTCGGCATCGCCTCTTCGCACAGCGTCACAATGTGCGAGGTATTGGACGAGTTGTAGCCTCCTACCACCAGCGCCAGGTCCGCCCCGTGCTCAATCAGCGCGTAGGTCGCATTCTGGTTCTCATTGGTCGCATAGCACAGCGTATCGGAGGTATCCGCAAAGTGGTCCTTCAGGTCCTCCTCTCCATAGCGATCGACCAGCGCCTGCCGCAACACCTGCACGATCTTCCGGGTCTCCGGCGCCAGCATCGTCGTCTGGTTCACCACACCGATCCGCTGCAGGTCCCGGTCCGGATCGAAACCGGAGGAACACTTATGTCCGAAGCGTTCAAAAAAGGCCTCCCTGTCCAGCTTCCCCCCGATCATATCTCCCAGGAGGTGGGCCTCTTCCACGTCCAGCACCACCACCGTCGGCGCATCCCGGATGCTGTGTGAGAATGTTGCCCGGGTCTCCTCGTGGGTCGCCTTGCCGTGCACCACCACCGTGTAGCCCTCGTCACCCAACTGGGCGCTTCGGTTCCACACCTTCTCCACAAACGGACAGGTCGTATTGTAGGCATAGGGGTCGATCCCCCGATCCATCAGTTCCTTCTGGACCTCCAGCGTGGTCCCAAAAGCGGGTACCACAACAATATCCTCCGGCGTAAGCGTTTCCCACCCCACCCGTTGTTCTCCGGATGGCTCGAAGATGAACCGCACGCCGCGCTCCTGCAGGTCCCGGTTCACATTCGGGTTGTGGATCATCTCGCTCAGGAAGAAAATCCGCCGGTCCGGGTGCGCCTCCAGCGTCCTGTAGGCGATCTCGATCGCATTTTCTACCCCGAAGCAGAACCCGAAATGCCGGGCTAAGACAAACCGCACCGGGCCAAAATCGAGCACCGCCGGCGAGAGGTCCCACTTGAGCCTGTCCTGCATCTGCCGGGCCTTCTTCACCCGCGAAATAATCGGACTCTTGTAAAAAGTCGGAATCTCAAACTGCCGGGCCATGGGGTATCCTCACAAACAGCGTCAAACGGCAAATCATCCCGTGCTGCCAAACCCTCCCCTGCTCTCCTCTTCCATCTCTACCATCCCCACCCATTCCACCTGCGCCACCCGCACAAAGATTCCCTGCGCCAGGCGCTCTCCCCGCGCCACCTCCACCGGCCGGTCCGTAAAATTGTACACCTGCACCCTGACCTCGTCCTCCGGCCCCCGGTAATCCTGGTCCACAATCCCCACGCCGTTCGGGATCATCAACCCCTTCTTCATCGGCAGGCTGCTGCGCGCGGCGATCATCAGCATGTACCCGGGCGGCACGGCCACAATCACATTCGCAGGAACCCGATAGAGCCCCTGCGGGGGCACGATCACCCGCTCCCGACAGATCAGGTCGAACCCGACCGACCCGGGCGTCTCGTGCCTGGGCAGGGGGAGCAAAGGGTCCACCCGTTTGATTCGGACCTTCAGCGCAGCATCAGCCAGGGTGCTCACTCCTCATGCAGCAGCGCTACGGAGGTACCCGTCTCAATGGACCGGTAGGCTGCCAGGGCAATCTCCGTCGCCGCACGGCCATCCGCGCCGGTCACCGGCAGGTCCTCTCCTTCAAACACGGCCTCTACAAACGCCCGCACCGGGCGCTCCTTCTGTGACAGCTTCTAAGTTTAACTGTCGGCACCCCCGCTGTCAACAATTTTCACAAAACCGGTGGTTCCCACAAACCCGGCATAGCTCCGCCCCGTCAATTTCGGTTGACATCCGGCGGATAATGTACATCATTGTCTACACCTTAGTGGGAAGACAGAGGAATCACTCCGTAAAAAAACAGAACAGAGGGTGGAATGGTCTCCAAAACCGAGGAAAAAGAATGGCTCAGGTATCTCATCCCGCTCCCCCATGAGATATCCATCCAGGACAGAATCGAATATCACCCCAAAGACATCTCGATTCGGGTGAGCCCGGACGCGGGTGCAATCGAAAAAAACGCGGCCGCCGAGCTGGAACACCTATTTGTCGAAAAAGCCGGTGTGAAACCTGCAGGCCAGGGCTTCGAAATCCTCATCGGCGTCGCAGACCCCCGGGGGAAGTTGGGAGGCCATTCGGTCAATGTCCAGAGGCTCAACCGGCTTCCGAACAAAGAACAGGCCTACGTCATCCAGCCCGGGGGCAACAGGGGTCTGCTGCTGGCGGCCCTGGATGGGAAAGGGGCGTACTATGCGGTCAGGACGCTGTCCCAGCTCCTTGAACCGAAAATCTCCAAAGACCGCGTCTCGATCCCCCTGGTGACCGCGACGGACTGGCCGGATATGAACGAGCGGGGGATGTGGAACTTCCCCGACCTCGAAACCTGGATTCCCTGGATGTCGTCGATCAAACTGAACTACGGCAAAATGGCGTCCACGAAACTGGCAACCGTAGAGCGGGACAAACCGAATCGAGCGACCATAGACAAAGACGCCATGCAGAAAGCACGCCTGAAGGCATTTAACTATCTGCCCTATATCCTGCATCTGAACTTCCTGAACGCCTGCGGCCTGTTCAAAGCCTATCCCGAACTGGCCGGCGTGGGAGACGGCGCGCTGGCCGGGCGGTATTTTGCGCACAAACAGGGCGACCAGCACCGGGCGCCCTGCGCCTCTAACCCCCTGCTGGCCGAAATCCTCGCCGAGTGGATGGCCGACATCGCCTCGCAGGGCGCCGACGAAGTGAGCTGCTGGCTCAGCGAGCGTCCCTGCCAGTGCGGCTGCGTCAACTGTACCGCAGCAGGCCAGTTCGTGCTGGAATCCCGCGCCTTTGTGGCGGCCTGGGAGAACGTGCGCAAACACTACCCGGACTTGCAAATCCGCATCTTCCTGTCCACCACAACAACCGTACGAAACTACAGGGTGCTGGCCGAACTGCCTCCCGAAGTCAAAATCGAGCGGGCCTGCGCCACAGGCCTTGAACGCGTGACCCGCATTCCCAGAGACCTGCTGGCCAACCCGCTCCTGGACCACGACGCGGCCCGGGGCCGATGGATCGCCAGCTACGACGTGCCCATTGGCGCAAACGGGCTGGTGGACACCCCGGAATTCAAGCTTCCCCAGTCCTCCGCACACCGCATCAAGGACTTCGTCGGCCAGCTCATCCGCCGCAACTACAGCGGCGCCTACGGCATGATGGCCTGGGCCAGTCTGGGCGTGGAAACGTCCGGGTTCAACATCCACGCCCTCGCCGAATGGTCCTGGAACCTGAACGGGCGCAGCGAAAAGGAATTCGCGGTCGCCTGGGCCACGCGCGGCAGTTATGAGCACCCCGATGCAGTGGGCGAATGGGCGGAACTCCTGGGGCCTGTGGAATTCGACGTCTACGACTCGGATTTTCCCGTCTGTTATTCCTGGGGCAAGGCGATTGCCATGGTGCAGAACAAGCAGCGGCCCTATCTGGGGGAGGGGATATTCCGGTATTATACGGATGAGGGTGCTTTCGACCGCAAAAAAGCGGCCTGCGACCAGGCCCTGGAGATCGCAAAAGGCTTCGAGAACCCTGATCTGGCCAATGAAACCCGTGTTGTCCGCTCCTACGTGGAACTCGCCAGGTGCGTCTACCAGATAGCCGAACAGGTGGCCACCCTCGACTTAACCGACCCGACCGTTCAGGACAAACTGCGCGCATCGATCGCAGACCTGGAACAGGCGGGCAAGGAGAACGCCGCTACCATAAAAACCTGGCGCAGCGCGCTGGGTCCGGAGCCGTGGCACGACAGGGTGCACGATGCGATCAAAGCGACCGAAACAACCGTTCGGGAAATCTCCAGATTTGTGTCCGAACGGTATCTTTATTAAAATTCTTGACACCCGGTCACGTTTCACGTCTTCCCTCTGCCCTTTTCCAGGAGACCCTGTGCCCGTTCTCTCTCACACGGTTCTGCGACAGTTCGGCTACGCCATCTTCCAGGCCGCGGGCCTGCCTGAAGACCAGACCCGTATCGTTACCGACCATCTTGTCGATGCCAACCTGGTGGGGCACGACTCTCACGGCATAATGCGGCTCCCCGGATATGCCCGTGCCCTGCACAGGGGAGGCATCCGGCCTGCCGGAAACCACGAAATCGTTCGGGAGACCCCCGCGTCCCTCGTCATAGACGCAAATGGGGGCATCGGCATTGTAGTGGCCCGCCAGGCCATGCAGATGGCCGTGGACCGGGCGGTACAGCATACCCTGGGTGCTGTGGCCGTCCATCGGTCCAGCCACATCGGCCGCCTGGGCGACTTTCCACCCCGGGCCGCAGAACAGGACTGCGTCGGCATCCTCATCCTCAACGGAGGCGGCCGTTTTACCGCCCCCTTTGGCGGCACCGCCCGCCGCCTCCCGCCCAACCCCATCGCCATGAGCGTGCCCACCCGCCACGGCCCGCCCATGGTGCTCGACATCACCACCAGCATGGCCGCCGGGGGCAAAGTCGACATCTACCGTGCCCGCAACCAGCCCCTGCCCGAAGGCTGGCTCATCGACCAAAAAGGCAACCCCGTGACCGACCCGGACGCCTTCCGGGAAGGCGATGCGGCCATGCTCCCCTTAGGCGGTGCGGCCGGTCACAAGGGCTATGGTCTGTCCATGATGATTGACGCAATTGCCGGAGGGCTGTCCCGGGCCGGATGCAGCGCCGAACATCCCACCCGGGGCGGCAGCGGCTTTCTGGCCCTCGCGGTCAAAATCGAAAGCTTTATCGACCCGGATGACTTCAAGCGGGAAGTACAGGTCCTCATCGACTGGGTCAAATCCTCGCCCACCCAGGCCGGCGTGGACCGGATCTACCTCCCCGGCGAAATCGAAGACGAAACCCGCCGGCAGAGGGAGGTCGAAGGCATCGTCCTGGAAGCGTCTACCTGGAGCGACATTCTGGATGTCGCCGGAGAACTGGACGTGCCCCAACCGGAAGCTGGAGGCACCCCATGAGGGTTCAGGAACTTATCGACTTCTACCTGGCCATTCGCACGCGCGGCCAACTCCTCGGATTCGATGCGGTCTTCAGCCAGAAACTGGATGGCCTCAAAGGTGCCATTCAAACCCACTACGGCAGCCAGGAAGCCTGGCTGGCTCTGCCCGAAGATGCGGAACTGCCCGAAGAGATTGCCAGGATGGCGCAGGACCTCATCGCAGAATATCAGGCGTGGAACAGAGGTGCGTAAATTGAGCTTCTTCGCCTGCAAAACCTCCCTCCGGAGATCCCCATGCTTTCACACACACCTCGTTCCATCACAAAATTCTGCAAAACCGTTCTTCCCCTGCTCCACAAACACACGGACGGACGGCGCACCCTCAACGACGTTGCCGCAATTGCGGAAACCGACCGCTGGAACTCCTTTGACCGCTTCCACGAAACCACGAAAACCCTTGTCCGGCGCTACACGGATGCGGGCGCTGTCGCCGAGGTCCACCCCATCCAGACGGGCGGCCGGATCGGATCGGGCCGCTGGCTCATCCATGAGGCCGCCGACGTGCGGTCGGCAACCGTGGACATCGTCAAACCCATCCGGCAGCGCATCCTCGACTACAGAGAGAACCCCTGGCACGTCGTCCAGTGGAGCGGGGCTACCCCCCGGGGCGGGATGGTCAACGAACTCGTCGTCGTAGATAACCTGAAGGCACTCCAGCGCATGCCTGCAGGAGCGCTCACCGGCAAGATGGTCCTTACACAAATCGACGTTCGCGGCAACCTGCGGACCTTTGCCGAAAAAGGGGCCGCGGGGGTTATCTACGACCGCCCGGTGCCTCACCTGCCCAATGCCACGCCCTGGACCAAGTTCGGCTGGGGCGGCATCCCCATCGCAAACGCCCCCTTTCACCTGGTCGGACTTGTGCTCTCCGGCAATGAGGGGAAAAGGCTCCGCAGACTCGTGCAAAAACACGGCAGCCTCACCCTGTGCACCAGAGTCGACATTCGAAAATACGTGGGCACCCACGACATGGTCAGCGGCATCGTCAAAGGCGCGGACGACCCGCAGGATGAAGTCTGGGTGCTTGCGCACAGCGCCGAACCCGGCGCGCTCGACAACGCATCGGGCGTTGCGCTCTGCCTGGAAATCGTCCGCATTATCGAGGGCCTGGTCGTCGGGGGACTGCTGCCCCGTCCCCGGCGGTCAATCAGACTGCTCAACGCCTACGAATGCCACGGCTTCTTCAAATACCTGGAAGACGTAAGGCGTCTGCAGACCCCGCTGGCCGGTGTGGTCATCGACACCGTTGGGTCCAGCCCCAGAGTCTGCAACGGCCGGCTTGAATGGCACGCCACCATCCCCATGTCAGCGGGGTTTGTGAACCATGTGGGCGAAGCCATCATTCGCGCTGCGCTGCGCCTCAACAACCCCGGCTACAAACTCTACCTCGAACCCTTTATGTCCACCTCGGACACCCTCATCGGAGACCCGAAATATGGGTTTCCCTGTCCCTGGATCACCACCCACCACCGCGATGCGAACAAGGCCTCTTACGCCTACCACACCTCCGCCGACACCGTGAACCTCGTAAGCCCACAGGGGCTGGCCGCCTGCGCCACGGCCATGGCCGGTTACCTCTACTACCTGGCCGATGCCGGCAGCCGGGAGGTCGTGGACCTGGCAGCGGCGGAAACGCGCAGAACGCTGGATCGGCTTCAGCGCCAGCATAAAAAAATCTCCCGGGCCCAAGCGGCCTATATACGCAACGAACACCACGTCACCACGCAAAAGCTCCAGCGCTGGATGTGGGGTGGAGACCGCTCGGCAGTCCTCTCCCACCTCGCCGACTGCGAGCGCCAGGTGCGAGAAGCCGCCGAAAGCGCCGGTCAAGAGCAGGTGCGCGGCCCGAAGCGGTATGTGCCGGGCGCCTCCCGCGTCCCCCGCCGCACCGCTCCGCTCTCCCCCATACCCGAAAACATGCCTGCCGACATCTCCAAACGCATCACAAGCACAAAGCTTTCGCCCTGGGCGCTGTTCTGGGCGGACGGCAACCGTACACTCCTGGAAATTGCCGAAGCCATCTCCTGTGAAACGAAGCAGAACGTCGCCCCCCAGCGCGTTGTTACCTTCTTTGAAGCCCACGCAGAACTCGGATACGTCAACCTGTTCGACCAGAAAGAGATGGTCTTGAAGGCGCGGCTCGTCTCCGACCTCAAAGCCCTGGGCCTGGAGCGCGGCATGGATGTCATAGCACACAGCTCCCTGTCCGCAATCGGCCACGTCATCGGCGGTCCCGACACGGTGATCGACGCCCTCCTGACCGTCATCGGCAAAAAAAGCACACTGATGATGCCCTCCTTCAACCACGCCAGCGCAACGGTCTACAACCCCATGACCACGCCCACGATCAACGGGGCGATTCCCGACGCCTTCTGGCGCCGCCCCGAGGCGGTACGCAGCCTGCACCCCACCCACCCCGTTGCGGCCATCGGTCCCGGGGCCGAAACCTACTGCCACGGCCATCTCGAAAACGGCATCTGGGCACCCGACAGCCCCATCGGCCGACTCATCTACGGGGGAGGCTACGTCCTCTCCCTGGGCGTGGACCACAATGCCACCACCGCCTACCACGTGGCTGAAATCGAGCTTGCGTGCGGCTGCATTGACGCCTTCGGCAACACCGACCGCATCGTCAGACCCGACGGCAGCGTTCAGGAAGTCCCCGGCCTCGCCTTCCGTTCCGAGGTCTGTCCCATCTCACCTGACGAACTCAACACGACCCTCGACCGACGCAAACGCCAGAAACACGGCCGGGTCGGCAACGCGCCATCGACTCTGGTGAAAGCGATCGACGTCTGGAAAGCACGCACCGACCATCTCAAAAACGTCTGCCCCACCTGCACGATTCAACCCAGAATCAGGACGTGAAACGGCAAACAGCCTCCGCCGCCCCGCCCCAAAGCCCTGGCTCCGGCTTCCGGGAAGTGATGTGTGGGGACGTTTCACACGCCACGTCCCCGGCAAGGAGACCAACCGCGGATGAAAACCGACCGATCGGCTGAACTGTTCGCCGAAAGCTCCAAATACCTGGCGATGGGCGTCTCCTCGGGGATGCGAAAGGCCATCACCGCCCCCCCGCTCTTCTTCGAGCGCGCAGAGGGGCCTTACTACTTCGACGTGGACGGCAACAAACTGCTGGACTACACCCTCGCCTGGGGGCCCCTCATCCTGGGCTCCAACCACCCGGCGCTCAACGCCGCTGTTGTTGAGGCGGTTCAGAAGTCCTACACCCTGGGTGCTCAGCATCCGGGCGAAGTGGAACTGGCCAGACGCCTCACCGAACTCCTCCCCGGAGTCGAACAGGTCATCCTCTCCAACACCGGTTCCGAAGCTGTCCAGGCCGCCTTCCGCCTGGCCCGCGCGGCCACCGGCCGCAGCAAGATCCTCAAATTCGAGGGCCACTACCACGGCTGGCTCAACAACACCCTGGTCAGCTATCACGCCCCCGAAGCGGCCATGGGTCCGCTCGAATCGCCCCACATTGTCCCCGCCTGCGAGGGCCAGCCCCCTTCGGAGTACGCCGAAACCCTGGTCCTGCCATGGAACCGCCTCGACCTGCTCGAAGAGACCTTCGCCGAAAAAGGACCGGAAATCGCCGCCGTCATCGCCGAACCCATCCTCGCCAACTCCGGTTGCATCATGCCCGCGGAGGGATACCTGGAGGGCCTGCTCGACCTCTGCCGCCGCTGGGGCGCCGTCTCCATCTTCGACGAGGTCATCACCGGCTTTCGCATCGCCCTGGGCGGCGCCCGAGAATACTTCGGCCTGCAGCCGGACCTCTCCGTGTACGCAAAGGCGCTTGCGGGTGGCTTCACCCTGGCCGCAGTCGGCGGACGGCGGCGCATGTTCGACGTGCTCCGGGAGGGCAAGACCATCCATGCCGGGACATACAACGGCAGCTCGGTCAACCTGGCCGCCGGCATCGCCACCCTGAATGTCCTCAGCGCCGACCCCGATGCTTACACCCGTATGCACGCGTACGGGAATGCCATCCGTAAAACCTTTGAAAAGGGTGCAAAAGCCAGAGGCCTCACCCTCTGCACCTCGGGGGTAGGCACCATTTTCACCATCCACTTCGGCGTCTCTGTGCCCCCCACCCACTACCGGGAATGCGCCCTGGTAGACACGGATCTCTACACCCGCTTCCGCGCTCAGATGCTCGAAGACGGCATCCAGCTCTTACCCGACGGCCGCTGGTACGTAGGCCTGATGCATACGGAGAAAGAACTGGCCCTTACACAGGCCGCCATCCAAAAAGGCCTCACCCTGCTTTCCCGGCCCAGGCGGTCTTTGTAGGGGCGGTTCGTGAACCGCCCTGCCTGCCTCCCTTCAACCGGGCCAGATTCGGCGTATCCCGGACCTTTTGAGCGCCAAGGGGTTGATTTGGAAAACCCTTGACAACGCAATGGCATTATCGTAAACTGCGTAAACTGGTTTCAGGACCAGGTTATTTTTTTACTTCAGCATCCAACAGTAGAGAAACAGGCTCGGAGGATATTGTACGATGGACATCCAACCCTTCCTGGACGCATGGTCCTATGAGTCGGATAAGCTCTGTGTGCGAGAAATCAAAGGGGTGGATGGACGTAAAAAGATCCAGCTCCGCATCGAAATGGGCATCTTGCAGATGGAAATCACCGGCCGTCCCGATGGCCAGCGTCCACACGGCCACGAATCTCTTCTCCACTACCACAGGGCACAGGCCGAAAGCGCCAGACGGCAACAGGACGGCCGGAAGGCCTTTTCAATCGATCCGGAGACCTGTATAGCGCTTCAGATGGAGGCCCTCCAGTATTACCACCGGCGGATCAGTTTTCTGGAACTGGGGGAATATGGACGCGCCCAACAGGACGCCAGGCGCAACCTGAAGCTCTTCGACTTCGTCAAACAGTATGCAGCCAACGAGGAAGACAGTCTGGCCATGGAACAACATCGCCCCTTTGTGATTGGACACCGCGTGCGTGCGGCGGTCCTTCAAAAACTGGAAGAGGAGGACTACGACCGGGCCCTGAAAGAGATCGCAGAGGGGATCAGTGAAATCCAGGCCTTTTTCAAGGATTTCGATCGGCCCGATCTGGTGGACGAGAGCGAGGAGATCGCCTTCCTGAAGGAATGGGCAGAGGAGATCCGGAAAGATCGGCCCAGGTCCCTGTTGCAAGAGCTGAAGGAACAGCTGAAAGAGGCCATCACCCGAGAAGACTTCGAACACGCGGCAGAACTCCGGGACCGGCTCCGTGCCCTCTCTGAGAATTAGAATGGTAAGGGTTGAAACCGCAACCGAACAAGAACCCGAACGCGCACTGCTGGTGGGTTTGATCCTCCCTGAGGTGTCCCATCTGGAGGCCCGGGACACGATGGATGAACTCGCCCTGTTGGCTGATACGGCCGGCGCCCGGGTGGTGGACAGGATCGTACAGGAGCGGAAGACCATTGACCCGGCTTATTTTATCGGGCGTGGAAAGGCAGATGAACTGGGCCTGCGGGCAAAAGAACTGGATGCCGAGGTCGTCATCTTCGACGACGACCTCTCACCGGCCCAGATGCGAAACCTGGAAGCGCTGGTCGGCGTTAAAATCATCGACCGGAGCCGGTTGATTTTAGACATCTTTGCCGGACGGGCCAAAACCCGCGAGGCGCAGACCCAGGTCGAACTGGCGCAGCTCAACTATATGCTGCCCCGTCTCACCCGGCAGTGGACCCACCTCTCACGGCAGGCAGGTCACGGCGGTACAACCGGCGGCATTGGCACCCGGGGGCCTGGAGAGACCCAGCTTGAAGTGGACCGCCGGGCCCTTCGAAACCGCATCAGTACGCTCTCCCGGGCGCTGAATCAGATCGTTCGTCAGCGCGCCCTGGGCCGAAAGAGGCGTTCCAACACCTTTTGCGTTGCCATAGTCGGCTACACCAACACGGGCAAATCGACCCTTATGCATGCCCTCTCAGGCGCCGACGTCCTGATGGAAAACCGGCTCTTCGCCACCCTCGACTCCACGACACGCACCGTCTACCTCGGATACAATCGGGAGATCCTCCTCACCGACACCGTGGGGTTCATCAGGAAACTGCCCCACCACCTCGTCGCTTCTTTCCGGAGCACCCTGGAAGAAGCGGTGCAGGCCGACCTCCTCCTCCACATCGTCGACGTCAGCCACGCTTTCTGCGATGAACAGATCGCGTCCGTATTCGAGACCCTGGAGGGGCTTGGAATTGTCGAGAAGCCCATGCTGACGGTCTTCAACAAGATCGACCGCCTCGACGATTCGGGCAAACAGTCCCGCCTCCAGGCCAAATATCCCCAAAGCGTCTGGGTCTCGGCTCGCACCGGAGAGGGCCTGGACGACCTCAGAGAGGCCATCTACGACCGAATCGAAAGCGACCGCGTCACCCTGCACCTCCAGGTTTCTCAGGCAGAAGGAAAACTCCTCTCAGAGCTGTACCGCGTCGGTGAGATCTTAAGCATACACTACAGGGGCAACGACGTACTCCTTGAAGTCAAACTCAGCAGGCAGCACGCGCAGTGTCTCCTCCCCAACGGTCGGTACCGGCTCAAGAACAAATGAAAAACAGGGGCACACCTCATTGTGCCCCTGTAACGCCCCCGATCAATCGGTTGAATGCCTTTGCCGCGCCACTTACTTCACTTCCACTGCCTCCTCGTCCCGATTCCAGGCAGGCTGGTCCATCTCCGTGGATTCGCCGGCATTGCAGACCCCCCGGAACGTCGCTCCCTCCTCCACGATCAGCACCTGTGCCGTAATATCTCCGACCAGCACCGCGCTCGACTCCAGCTTGACCTGATGCGACGCCTCTAACTTCCCCTCCAGCCGTCCGGCAATAACCGCGTCCTTAACCCGAATCGAATCGGCCTTCACCTCGCCGGAGGAGCCGACCACCAGCGCACCTGAAGCGGTCAGCTGCCCTTTGAGGATGCCGTCCACACGGATGCCTTCGTGGACCTCAAAACACCCTTCCAGGACCGTACCCTTCCCCACAACCGTATTGAGCGTCTCTTTCTCTGTACCATACTTTTTGTTCGCCATTTGAATTTTCCCAACCGACTTCGTATGAACGTCTATGTCTAAGGCAAATACCGCCTCGGATTTCGGTGCTCCCCGCCTTCCAAAACCTCGTAGTGAAGGTGAGGCCCGCTGCCGTGGCCCGCGTTCCCCACCAGGGCAATCGGCTGGCCCCTCCAGACCGCTTCCCCTTCAGAGACCAGAAGGGCTGCCGTGTGGCCATACTGTGTCAGAAAAACACCCGAATGGTCGATGGCAACCATCTGCCCCAGCGCCTCGCTCACGCCTGCAAAAACCACCATGCCATCTGCGGTCGCCCGAATCACCGTACCCGCGACCGCTGCAATATCAATCCCCGGATGCTGATTTTTCACAAGCCCGGAGCGCTCCTCGAACTCCGCCGTCACCCATCCGACCGATCTGGAGATCGGCCAGACCAATGGTATCCAGCGGGCATCCACCGGCTTTTGAGAGCGTGGTGTGGAATGCCCCACGACGGTTGTAATCTGGCTCGACATCTCCGCGTTGCCCAGTAAGGTGTGGGAAGTGGCAGGGACCGAATAAGCGGCCGGCGCCAGATTCACTTTGGACGAAAGCATATGGCGCAGCTGCTGATCCATCTGCTTCATATACGCGACCATCTGCGCCAGTTCTTCAACCTGTTCTACTTTGATCCCCAATCGGATGTTCTCCCGCTTATGCGCCTGCGCCACCCGCTCCCAGTCGCGGGCCTGCCAGTAAAACCTCCCCCCCATAACCACCAGTACCAGGAGCACCCCAAGGCCCCCGACTGCTGCCCACAGCAGCCAGTAACTGACCTTGAACTCCAGTGTGTGGGACCCGTCGTCCGGGACCACCAGTACCGACAGTTGTCTGCGACGCTGTTTGGACACTCTCGTAGACCTCCCGGTCACTCAATACAGATCAGGGATCAACGGGGCAACAGATTGAGTAATATAAAGCGCACATCTGCAAAAGTCAATATCCCGATCGTCCTGTATCCCTTCACCGTTTGTTCTTAAACATCCGGTCCGCCAGGATGTGGAGCAGGTCGGGCAAACAGAGGCCACAAAGCGCCCAGCCCACCCCGGTCCAGTCCACATGCCGCAGGTCCCGAATCGACATCTTCCAACCCAGATCAAAACAGACAGTCGCCACAGCCGACAGAATGTAGACCACCGCCAGAAGATAGAGCACCCGGGTGAGGGTGCCCACAACCGGCATATGCGAAACCCCGCGGTGCTTGAACATCTGTACGTACGGCCGCCACACAAAGTGGAGCAACCCCCAGTTGCGCATCGGGTCGCTCCTGGCCAGATCCATATCCGGAGAAAGCAGAAACGTCCCGAAGAGGTAGGCCAGCACAAAAACCGCACCGTACTGCACCAGTTCATCCCAGCCGAAATACCGCGCCAGCGGCTCCCGGAAACAGAAGGCCAGGCCGCACAGTACGGCCAGCATAAAAAGATCGATCCGTGTATGGGTCTTTCCAGAGGGCATTGTATTGATTGCGGATTTAAACGCTTTGATTCCAGGGAAGGGAAACAATCCGGTGAGCCGGACGCGGACGTCAACCAATGTCCGGGGTGGTGGTCCGATTAAAAGGATGACTCAAAGTGGCGCACCGCCGCCCGGCCACCCCCGGCTGCCCGCACACCGGTGAAAATCTCAACCCCTCGCCCGGGTTCTCCCAGCAGCAGCAGGCCCGTCAGTCCCCCTTCCACAGGCCCGTATCCCCGAAAGCTCAGACCGTCTCCCTCCAGACCGTACACCCTCACAGTCCCATCCATCGCCCCCACGCCCACCAGCCCGGGGGTGCCTGAAAGCGTCGATAGGTTCAGGGCACGGGTGCGCCCCCCGGTAACCGGCCCGCGCCAGACCTCGGCGTAGCGCCCCCCGGCGGCTCGATAAACCCTCGCCTCTCCCCCCTCGTCGCCGGCCCCAACCTCCAGCACCAGTTCGGGCGTCCCTGCGCCGTCCAGATCGCCCAGGGCCAGATCGCCCACATGCATCCGCACCTCCAGCGTCTGCCAGGGCCGTAGCATCCCCTTCCCCCACCGGTAGAAAACCACCGTGGTTTCCTCCAGCTCGGCATCCCCTGCAATATCATAAAGTGTCACCGCCACCTCGGCCCGTCCGTCGCCATCCGCATCTGCGACTTCAACCCGGTCCGTCCACTCAGAGGCCAGCCGTTCTACATGCCACAGGCGCAACCCGCCATTCTGCCAGCCCAGAACCACCAGCCGGCCCCCGCCAACCGCCACCAGCTCCGCACTTCCGTCCCCATCCAGGTCCCCTGCCGCCACATCCTCTACCACCTGCAACTCCGGCCCAGCTGCCAGGAACTGCAAGAGCCGTCCCGCTCGCCGGTACACCTCCACCCGGGCATGCTTTGAAACGGTAGGATCGGTTACCGCCTGAAAGGGCCCCCCCCCCCCCCCCCCCC
>JAAXHW010000184.1:30394-32372 GCA_012270675.1 Candidatus Latescibacterota bacterium
TGAAAGGGCCCCACCCGCCCCCCCACAATCACTTCAGCCCGCCCGTCGCCATCCACATCGCCCGATGCAAACCGCGGCCGGGAGATCCCTTCGGAGAAACCCACCTGTGCGGCAGCCGGAAAATAAAACATGAAAAACAAAAAATGAAAAATGAACGTTTCAATCCTCATTCCGCGTTCTATATTCATCGTCCGCATATCGCCCTTACTGTTGGTTTAAAATCCCCGATCGTCAATATGCACCCACGACACCCGCGGCTGTCCATCTACCGACACCGAGGTCTCCGACAGGGGCAGCACGAAATCGACCCCCACATCCCGGGCCTCGTTGAAGATCTCCTGCGCCCGCACGTTCGCGTCCGCACGGGCCTGGTCCACATCGATATCCACGGCATCCCCATAGATATGCCGGCTGTACGTCGCTCCCCCGACCGCCCGATTGTGTTCGGGGGAGCGGAACCCGCTGTTTAGCGTCAAAGGACGGCCCAGCCCGGACCGAATCTGCTGCACGTGGTCCGCAATCTGGGGGTCCACATAGGCCCGGGTCGCCCCCCTCTGACGCGCCGAGGCCACATACTCCCCGATCTGAAAGTTGGCCGTGACCTGCTGGGAGAGCGACGTCCGGGGCAGATCGATAAAGTACGCCACACGGGCGTAGTGCCTCTGTCGGACGCTGCCAAAGGGATTCCCATCAGGCGCAGGGTAGGTAGCCGTCAGTCCCCGGTCCCGAACCAGGGTCAACCGCAGACCGCTGCGAAAGACCACCCGCTCCGAATAGGGCGGGTCCGAAGAAGCGCCCGGTTCTCCTGTGGCAACCTCCACGGAAACCGCCGTCTCCCGCCCGCACCCCACGGCCAGTCCCAGGGCCACCGCCAGCCACCCGATCCGAAATCCGCCATTCCCGTGCATCATACCCGTCCTCAGTACTCACCTCTGTGCTTGCACGCTCTCCAGGGCCCGCCTCGCCTTATACCGCACCCCTTCATCCGGGTCCTCCAGCATCCGCTCTAAAAGCGCCGCCGTGTCTTTTCTTCCCAACCTCCCAAGCGCCGACACTGCGGCCCCCCTGACCCTCGGATTGGAATGAGAAAGCCGGGCCTTACAGACCGCCGCTGCACGGTCATCTCCGGTCCGACCCAGTCCCACCAGCACAGCCGCTACCACCACATCCGACGTATCCTCCAGCGCCCCAACCAGCGCCGGAACGGCCTGGACATCGCCCACCTCTCCCAGCGCATGCGCCGCAGCCATGCGCACCCAGGTGTTGGAATCGTTCAGACAAGCGGCCATCTCCACCACCCCCTCCCGGGCCTTCAGCTTTCCCAGCGCATCCAGGGCCTGAACAACCGTCTGCCAATCCCCGCGCTTTGACACAAGCCGGATGAGGGGCGCCACGGCATCTTTGCCCTGCTGCAGGAGAACAACCTCAAAATCCAGCTTCTCCTCTCCCCCGGCCACCTCCAGCAATCCGGCGGCCAACCGGGCCGCCCGAACCCGGTCTTCTGCGGCCAGGCTGTCTAACAGCGCACGCACCAGCGCCCGGTCTGAGGACCGGTACCGGGAGGCCAAAAATGCCGCGCCATCCTCCCGCCGCAGGAGTTCTCCTCCCACTGCCAGGCGCGCCTGTCTGGGCAGGGACGCATCGGTGAACCGGCGCTTCAGGACCTCTCCCATGTCTCCGTCCGCCTCCACCCGGCCCGGCGGCTGCTCGGGCTTCTCCTCACCCCCACACCCCGGCATCAACCAGAACACGACCACCCACAAAAACGCCCGTCTCATTGTCCCCCCAGGCGCTTCTGAATCAACCACCCCACCAGAAAGATCGCACCCCCAAGCGCGGTAAACCACAGTTCCCGTCGAATATCGCCCTCAAAAAGCCCGATAAAGAGCCCGTACCCCACTTCCAGAAGCCCTACAAGCTGTAAGGCCCGCGCCAGAACTTTCATCGTTTCCCCAGTAGTTTCCGGTTAAGATTTTGC
>JAAXHW010000185.1 GCA_012270675.1 Candidatus Latescibacterota bacterium
GGAGAAACCCGCGTGGGGAACAGCGGGGGGGAAGGGCAGGGGGGAGGGCAGGGAAAGAATCGCCCCGATGCGGTATAATCTAACCTCTGGGGAGACAAAAATCAAGCGACAGATTGGCAGTCAAAAAAGCAGGTGGCGATAACGTCTGGAATAACCTGAAGTTCCGGAAGAAATTTTTTTATAACTGCCATAATTTCTCTATTGAACTCCTGCTCCCTTTCGATTACCTTATAAATTATGCCAGACACCCTCCAGATCCGGCCTCTCACCGGTCCGGTTGACGCCGACGTCACCGTTCCCGGCTCCAAAAGCTACACCAATCGGGCGCTGCTCATCGCCGCCCTGGCCGAGGGGGAATCGTGCCTCTCCGGCGTCCTCTTCAGCGATGACACCCACCACATGGCCCAGGGGCTCAAAACCCTCGGCATCGCTGTGCAGGCCGATAGGGCCGGTGCGACCTTTACCGTCACCGGGACCGGCGGGCGAGTCCCCGCCCGGCAGGCCCGCCTCTTTGTGGACAACTCCGGTACCACCGCCCGCTTCCTCACCGCCTACCTCGGCCTCGGCCGGGGCGTCTACACCCTGGACGGCGTGCCCCGCATGCGGCAGCGCCCCATCCAGGACCTCCTGGACGGCCTCCGTTCCCTCGGCGTGGAGGCACGTAGCCGGCACGGAAACGGCTGTCCTCCGGTCCTCGTGGAGGCCTCCGGCCTCAAAGGCGGGCGCGCCTTTATGCCCGGAGACAAAAGCAGCCAGTACTTCACCGCCCTCCTTCTGGTGGCCCCTTACGCTGAGAACGACGTGGAAATCCGGGTGCGGGGCGCTCTGGTCTCCAAACCCTATATCGACATGACCTTGGACATCATGCACGACTTCGGCGTAGAGGTCCTCAACGACGGCTACAACACCTTCTTCGTGCGCGCCCGGCAGCGCTACCGTCCCCGGTCCTACCGCATCGAACCCGACGCATCCAACGCCTCCTATTTCTTCGCCGCCGCCGCGCTCACCGGCGGCCGGATCAAAGTCCGGGGCCTCACGGCGGAATCCGCCCAGGGCGACGTCGGCTTTGTGGATATCTTGGAGCGGATGGGCTGCCAGGTACAGAAAGCCCCCGACGGGATTGAGGTCCGGGGCCCTCAAAAACTCGCCGGGATCGAAATCGACATGAACAGCATGTCCGACGTTGTCCAGACCCTCTGCGCGATCGCCCCCTTCGCCTCCGATCCGGTCACCGTGCGAAACGTGGCCCACATGCGCATCAAGGAAACCGATCGCATCGCCGCCCTGGCTGCCGAACTCCGGAAACTCGGCGTACAGGTCGACACCCGGCACGACGGGCTCACCGTCCACCCGGCCGATCAGGTCCACCCAGCCGAACTGGAGACCTACAACGACCACCGGATGGCCATGGGCCTTGCGCTCGTCGGCCTGGTCTGCCCCGGAATCGTCATCCGGGATCCGAAATGTGTGAACAAGACCTTTCCAGGCTATTTTGAGGTTCTCGAAACACTCAGGCAAAGCCGCCACACCTGAACGCTGTCTCCGTTTCGAGACCCGGGCCTCTACCTCCGCCTCCTGCCCCGTGGCCTCCGATCCTTGTCCCCGGATGCCTGTCTTTCCAGAATCCGCGCCTTGACCTCCCTGAACCGTTTGGAATCCGCCTTCAGCCCCGGCTTGGGCGGCAGCTTCCGGATGTGCGCGCGCACATCGGCAATCCGCTCCCGGCTCGGCGGATGGGTCGAAAACCAGACCTCCACCCCCTTCGGCTCCGACGCGTGCATCGCCATCAGCTTCTCGAAAAAGGTCGCCGTCCCCTCCGGATTGATCCCGGCCGCATAGGTCTCTTCCACCGCAAACCGATCCGCCTCCCGCTCCGCCTCCCGCCCGTACCTCAACAGGGTCAACCCCGCCCCGACCTCTGCAAACTGCCCCGCAATCTGCCGCGCCGTCGAAGGCTTCTCGCCCACCGCCAGTTCAAGCAACACCTGAAGACCGAACGTTTTGGTGATGTGCCGCGCTCCGTGCCGGCCCACCACGTGCCCGATCTCGTGTCCGACCACCCCGGCCAGTTCCGACTCGTTCTCCACAGCCGCAATCAACCCCCGGTGAATGTAGAGCCATCCCCCCGGCAGCGCAAACGCGTTCACCACATTCGTATCCACAACTTTGAAATAGTACCGGATGTCCGACTGCCTGGAATGCCGCACCAGCGCCTGCCCCAGGCTGTCGACATAGGCCGCCACAACCGGATCGTCGTACAGGCTGAGCTGCTGCTCAACCTCCCGCGCCGCCTGCCGACCGATGGCCACCTCGTCCTCCGTCGTCAACAGATTGATCCGTCCCAGCGTCGTACACGATACCACGGCAAAAAGTGCCGGAACGATCAATACCCGCACTGCGCCTTGACCCTGCAACATCCTCTCTACCCCTTCTTCATATTTCCCTGCGCCCCCTGCATCTCTGCGGTGGTTATATCGCAACGTCCTCAATCACCATCATCCCGCCTTCGTCCACCCGCGCCTGCATCCCCACAGGCAACACCCGCCGTCCCGGTCCGTGCCCATACGGCAGATCGCAGAACACCGGACAGGCAATCGTCCCGGCCAGCGCCTCCAAAACCGCCGCTGTGGTCCCTTCCTCCTCCCGCTCCGGCTCGCATCCCTCAAACTGTCCGAACACCACCCCGGCAGCCTGCTCGAAAACGCCCGTCATCCGGAGCTGGTTCAACATCCGGTCTATCCGGTAGGGCACCTCGTTCACATCCTCTAAGAACAGCAGCGCCCCCGCAGGATCGGGCAGATAGGGCGTACCCACCAGCGAAGCCACCATGGAAAGGCAGCCTCCGATCAGGCGCCCCTCTGCGACTCCCCGCCCCAGAGCCTGAAGCCCAACCACCGGCGGAAACCGCCCCTCCACCAGCGCCCCCCACAGCGTCTCCTCTGTCACCGCGTGCATCCCCTCCTCCGTCACATCCGCGCAAAGCGTCACCCCCGAATAGGTCACCAGCCCCGTATGGACGTAAATTCCAAGCTGCAGCGCCGTGGTATCGCTGAACCCCACCAGCGGTTTGGGGTTTCGACGGATGCCCTCGTAATTCAGCAGGTCCAGCACCCGCGCCGATCCGTATCCTCCCCGCGCGACAAAAATCGCCCGCACCTGCGGATCGACAAACATCCCATTCAGGTCCGAGGCCCTTTCCGAATCGCTCCCGGCCAGATAGCGCTCCCGCTCGTAAAGCGATCTCCCCTCCCGCACCCGGTATCCCCGCCCGGTCAGATAGTCCAGCGCAGGCCGCAGCCGCTCCGGCTCAAACGGCCCCGAAGGCGCCACCACCCCCACCGTATCGCCCGGCTGAAGTCTCGGCGGGACCACCATCAAACCCGTCTCCTCTCTTTCCGGTCTGTTGGGGTACGGTATGCCGTGCCCCAGGGTGAGCGTCTACCGCTTCCCGATCCCCTCCACCACCCCGCGCGCAAACTCGGCCAGCGTATCGTCCCGGGCACCCATCACCACCACCCGGTCCCCCGGCCCTGCCACCTCAATGAACCGGCGGGCAATCGCCTCCCGGTCCGGGACGAACTCGGCCCGGCACCCCTGCCGGGCAATCGCGTCGACCAGGTCGCGGGCGGAAATGTCTTTCTGAGCGGTCCCACCTGCGAAATAAATCTCCGGCATAAGGAGCAGGTCGGTGTCTTCCAGCCCCTCTGCAAACGCCGAAATGAGTCCCTCTTTCAAAAACCGTGTGGGGCCGTATCCGTGGAGTTGGAACATCACCAGCAGCCGGCCCGGGTGCGCCTTCAGCGTCTCCAGCGACGCCGTGACCTTCTCCGGGTTGTGCGCAAAATCGTCGATTACCGTCACCCCCTGCACACGGCCGACCACCTGTAACCGCCGCTGGATGCCCAGAAAACCGGAAAGCGCCTCTGCCGATACCTCTACCGGAACGCCAAACGCCCCGCATGCAGCGGCCGCTGCCAGGGCGTTCGACACATTGTGCCGGCCTGGCACCTGCAGATGGAACCCCACACCGCTCACCCGAAACCGCACCCCCTCCCGCAACGCCTCGACCTCCTCTGCGTAAAAATCCGCCCGGCCGTTCGCCATCCCGAAAGTCACCCGGTTGGGATGTGCTTTGATCAGCGCTACAGACTCCGCACAGTCCAGGTTCACCACCACCGCCTTTCGCGCCCGCCTGCAAAACTCCCGAAACAGCGGCCGCAGCTCCTCCAGCGATTTGTGGTCCAGCGAGATATTCGTCAGCACCGCAACCGCCGGGTGGTAAAGCGCAATCGTTCCGTCGTGCTCATCCGCCTCGATCACCGGCAGGTTTGAATCTCCGCAGACCGCATTCCCCAGAAAGGGAGGATCAACCGCGTTGAGCATCATCCCCCCGTTGATCACCGTCGGGTTGCGGCCCGCCTCCCGCAGAATATGCCCGACCATGCCCGTCACCGTCGTCTTCCCGCTCGTCCCCCCCACGGCCACCCCTTCGCCCCGGTTGAACAGCCACGCCAGCACCTGCGCCCGGTTCCGGATCGACACCCCCAGCCGCAGCGCCGCCCGAACGTCCGGAACCGTCTCCTCAACCGCGCTGGAAACCACCACCTCGTCCACCTCCGGGTCCACCCCCGAGCCGTCCTGGGCATACAGCGCAATCTCCTGAGCCGCGAGCGCCTCATAAAGCTCCCGGTTCTCTCCCCGGTCCCGGCCCCGGTCCGACCCCCGTACTGCCTGGCCCTCATGCCGCAGCACCTGCGCGATTGCGCTCATGCCGCTGCCGCCGATGCCACAGAAAAAAAACGTCTTCCGATCTGCCACTGCCCCCCCGATCACAGACAAACCCACCCGTTGAATTCAGGCGACGATACACCACTACTATGAGCAAAATCTACGGCCTCCCCACAGCTTTGTCAAGCAGGCAACCCCCTTCAGCACGCAAAAATGGGCAGGACCGCCCATCTCAAATGTCCGCATCGCCAAATCGCTTGAAAACTTCAGGGCGTTACAATATATTACACCTGTATTTGACGTGTTCGTAAAATCCGCTGATTGAGGTATCCGTGACGCCCTTTCAATGCCCACGCGCTCGCTTCCAGGAAAGGCGATCTGCCAGCATGCAAATATCCACAGGGCAGGCGTTTACAAGCTGGAACGAGAGGATGGTGCAGAAGTACGATCCAGATCTGTACCATCACCACAAGAATCCGGTGATCCGGTGGATAGAACAGAAGCGGGTTTCCACCATCATCGGCTACCTCCATGCCGGACCCGAAGATCGGATATTGGAGGTCGGCTGTGGCGCGGGCAATATTGTCGATCAGGTTCCAACAGGCCGCCTTCACGGGACAGACCTTTCCAAGTTTATTCTTACCAAGGCACAATGCCGTTTATCCAGCCGTGTCAGTCTTACACGCGCAGCGGGCGAAATGCTTCCCTATCGGGATGCCTGCTTCGACAAGGTCTACTGCTCCGAAGTGCTCGAACACGTTATCGATCCTGACAGGATCGTCGCCGAAATGATTCGGGTTCTCAAGCCTTGCGGGACGCTCATCCTATCCATCCCGAATGAACACCTGATCGATCGCATCAAATCTCTGATTGCAATGACGGGGTTCTACAGACAGATCTTCTCCTCAGATGGATACGAATCGCCCAGGGTGAATGAATGGCATCTGCACAGGTTCGACAAAAAGCACTTGCAGCGTCTGGTAGGGGACCGGCTTGTCTGGAAGCGGATACGCTGTATTCCATTCGCCATTCTTCCGTTCCGTCTGGTCGCTGTTCTGCATAAGCCAAAATGACAACCAGAAGCACAGGGGCAATCGCTTAAGCGCCCTGTTTCAATCGATTGGAACCATTGTGGCATCGCAGGCCTTATTGCCCGGAATGCCAAGGAGTTCAAGATGCAGGACACCTGCTGCTACGTGCTCACCGACGTCGAACAGGCCCTCTGGACCGAATCCTGGGTCCTCAATGAGGAAACCCGCCCTCTGGGTGCCGGGCAGACCTGGAGCGTTGAAAAGCACAGTCTCAAAGGCGGGCTTCAGGACGGGGTAGACGTCATCGAAGTCGACAACGGTGCGCTCTCCATCTTCATCGTCCCCACACGGGGGATGGGCATCTGGAAGGGCATCTACCGGGGCATTCCACTTGGATGGGAATCCCCCGTCCGGGACCTGGTAAACCCGGCATTTATCGACCTCAACGACCGGGGCGGCCTGGGCTGGCTGAAAGGGTTCAACGAATGGATCGTCCGCTGCGGGCTCGACAGCAACGGCGCCCCGTGCACAGACACCATCATCGACAACAACGGCAACAAAGCCGATGTCTTCCTCCCCCTCCACGGAAAGATCGCCAACATCCCGGCACGGTATGTGGAAGTTCGGGTGGACCCCTCCCCACCGTACCGCATCACCGTCCTGGGCACCGTCGAGGAGGCCATGGTATTCGGTCCGGCGCTGCGTCTGACCACGGCCATCTCCACCCAGCTCGGCTCCGGCACCTTCACGATCTCCGACCGGATCACCAACCTCAACCGGCGCCCGGCGGAACTGGAACTCCTCTACCACTGCAACTACGGCGCGCCTCTCTTAGAGGACGGTGCTACGCTGGTTGCCCCGTTCAAAACCGTCTGTCCCAGAGACCCCCGGGCGCAGGAAGGCATCCGCGCCCACAATCGGTTTGCCGGCCCCGAACCGGGCTTTGTCGAACAGGTCTACTTCTACGAACTGACCGGCAAACCGGGCAGCCGGGAAACCGCCGTACTGTTCAAAAACCGCGACGGCAGCCTCGGGTCGTCCCTCCACTTCTCGCTGAAACAGATGCCCTGCTTCACCCTCTGGAAAAATACCACAGCCTCAGAAGACGGCTACGTCACCGGCCTGGAACCGGCTACAAACTACCCCAACCCCAAAGGGTTCGAACGAGAAAAAGGCCGGGTGGTCCAGCTTGAAGGCGGAGAGACCCGCCAGATTGACTTGACCGTGGCCGTACACGACACCAGGCGGTCCGTTCGGGAAACGGAACGCCTCATCGGACAAATCCAGAAGGGTGCGAAACCCGACGTCTCTCAGATGCCCCTGAAACACATCTCGACAATGGGCTGACCCCCATTAGGCAGGTAAAGCCGTAAGTATGCCGTGCCCCAGCAAAGGTAGACCCATGAACAAAATCCCCAACTTCCAAGACCTCATCATGCGCCTGGAACGCTTCTGGGCAGACCGGGGGTGCGTCATCTGGCAGCCTTACAGTGAAAAAGTGGGCGCCGGGACAATGAACCCCGCCACCGTCCTTCGGGTGCTCGGGCCCGAGTCCTGGAACGTGGCCTATGTAGAACCCGTCTTTCGCCCGGCCGACGGACGGTTCGCCGAAAACCCGAACCGGATGCACATGTACTTCCAGTACCAGGTCATCCTGAAGCCCGACCCGGGAAACCCCCAGGAAATCTACCTGGACAGCCTGGAAGCGCTCGGTCTGGACCGGAAGCAGCACGACATCCGGTTTGTGGAAGACAACTGGGACCATCCGGCGCTGGGCGCCTGGGGCCTGGGGTGGGAAGTCTGGCTCGACGGCCTGGAAATCACCCAGTTCACCTACTTCCAGCAGGCTGGCGGCATGCCGGTCGATCCCGTGGCCGTGGAAATCACCTACGGCCTGGAGCGGATTGCGGCCTACCTGCAGGGGGTGCGGGAGGTTTGGCACCTCGACTGGGACGGCCGCATCGGCTATGGAGACATATTGCAGCAACAGGAGGTGGAATACTGCGAATATGCGTTCAACACAGCCGATGTAGAACGCTTGCAAACCATGTATCGCCTCTTTATCGAAGAAGCCAAAGCCACCATTGAACAGAACCTGGTCCTGCCCGCCCACGACTACGTCCTCCGCTGCTCCCACACCTTCAACCTCCTGGACACCCGGGGCGCGGTCGGCGTAACCGAACGCGCCCGCTACTTTGCGCAGATGCGGGATCTGGCCCGCCAGGTCTCGGAAGCCTATGCCAAACAGCGCGAGGAGGTCGGCTTCCCCCTCGGCAGGGGTGCGTCCGCAGCTCCGCCCGCCCGCCCCGGCGATACCGCAGACCTTCCGGCGCTCGATTCGGGGGACCTGCTCCTGGAGGTCGGCTCCGAGGAGCTTCCGGTCGCCGACGTCTGGAGGGGCATTCAACAATTCCGGGCCCTCCTCCCGGAACGCCTCAAGGCGAAGCGTCTCGCGTTTGAAGAAATCGAGGTCAGCGGCACGCCCAGGCGGCTCACCGCCTGTGTACGCAGCCTTTCGGGCCGGCAGCCCGATGAGGAACGTCGGGTGCGCGGCCCTACCGTCAACGCCGCCTACGACGAGGCAGGCAAACCGACCCGCGCGCTGGAAGGCTTCTGCCGCGGCCAGGGCGTGCACCCCGGTGCGGTCGAACGCCGAAAGGACGAGAAGGGCGTCGAATACGTCTTTGCCCACCGTCACGAACCGGGACGCAGCGCGCAGGAGGTCCTGGCCGAGTTGCTGCCCGACCTGATCGCCTCCCTTTCCTTCCCCAAGACCATGCGCTGGGATTCGGGCGGGGTGGCCTACGCAAGACCCATCCGCTGGGTCGTCGCCCTCTACGCAGATCAGGTTATTCCCTTCACCTACGCCCGTGTGAGCAGCGGCCGCACCAGCCGGGGCACCCGTCCCGACGGATCGCCCCCCATCGAACTGGCGTCCGCAGCCGACTACGCCCTGAAAACGAAAAACCAGGGCCTGATGGTCGACCGCGACCACCGACGGAAGGCCATCCAGAACCGTGTGCAGGTGCTCGCAGAAGAGATCGGGGGGAGGGTGCCGGAAGATCCCGACCTCCTGGATGAGGTCACCGACCTCGTGGAAGCGCCCTGTGCCCTGCGCGGCGCCTTTGACGAGGCCCACCTGAAACTGCCCCAGGAAGTCCTCATCACAGTCATGAAAAAACACCAGCGCTACTTCCCGGTCCTGCACCCCCAAACCGGGCGTCTCATCCCTTACTTCATCACCGTCGCCAACGGTCAGCCGGGCGACCCCGAAGCCGTAGTACGCGGCAACGAAGGCGTCATTCGGGCCCGGTATACAGACGCGGCTTTCTTCTTCCGAGAAGACAGCCGGATGCCCTTAAAAGACTACCTGCCCAGGCTCGACACCCTCACCTTCCAGGCAGACCTCGGCTCCGTCCTCGACAAGACCTGCCGGGTCGAACGGCTGCTTGAGACCCTGGCACCGGACCTCGGCCTCGAAGGCCGGGACAAAGAGACCGCCCTGAAAGCCGCCCGGCTCTGCAAGGCCGACCTGGCCACCAGAATGGTCGTGGAAATGACCGACCTCCAGGGGACCATGGGACGCCACTACGCCCTGGCTTCGGGCGAGTCCGAAGCCGTTGCACACGCCATTGAAGAACACTACCATCCCCGCTTTCCCGGGGATGTGCTGCCCGGCTCGCGCCCCGGCTTTGCCCTCTCCGTTGCAGACCGCCTCGACAGCCTGGCCGGCCTCTTCTGCGTGGGCGTCAAACCCAGGGCCACGGCCGACCCCTACGGCCTCCGGCGGGATGCCCTGGGGCTTTTGGCGGTCCTGATCGGTCACCGGTGTCACTTCTCCCTTCGACAGGGGCTGGCCGCTGCGGCAAAACAGCTTCCGGTCAACGCCGACAGGCAGCGGCTCTCCGACGCCCTCGAATTCATCCGGCGGCGCCTCGAAGTCCAGCTCAAGGAGGAGGGCTTCTCCCACAACGTGGTTGAGGCCGCCATCGCCGGCGGCTGCGATGACCCCTGCGAACTCCGGCGCATCGTCCAGGGCCTCGGCCGGATGGTAGAGGCAGAAGACTGGCTGCAGACGCTCCACGCTTACGCGCGCTGCAAGCGCATGGTGCGGGACCTGTCTGAACAATACCCCCTGACGCCGGAAGCGGACCCGGAAGCGGATACCCATGCCCTGCATGGGGCATACTGCATAGCGCACCGGCAGCTCGACCGCGCCCGGGACCGGATTGCCGCCCTGGAAGACATCCTCAAAACCCTGCGCGACCCCATCAACCGCTTCTTCGACAAAGTCCTGGTCATGGCCGAAGACCCGGCGCTCCGCCGGGCACGCCTCGCGCTGGTTCAGCACATCGCCGCTCTGCCCGACGGCATCGCCGACCTGAGCCGGCTGGAAGGATTTTGACAGCCGGGCATTTTGAAGGGGTCGGCATCCATCACAAATACCTGCGAAACCGCTGAGCCGGGAAGGGGCAGCCGTGTCCGAAAATCGGAACGCATATCTACTCCTCATGGTCATCCTCACCCTGTCCGGCTTCCTCCGGCTTTACGGCATCGGATGGGGTACAGACCCAAAGACCGGCAGGTTCCACCCGTTCCACCCCGATGAGGCCCAGATGGTCAGGGAGGCAAAGTGGATCGGGGTAGACCTCCACAAAATGAAGACGCCCTATGGCAAGGCCCCCTATTATATGCTGGCGGCCGTCGCCCGGGTGGCGGGCTACGGTGCGGGGGTTGACCCCTTCGACCAGAAGTCGGTACGGTTCACCCACCTGGTAGGGCGGGGAATTTCCGCAGCATTGGGCACGCTGACGGTCCTGGTGGTATTTGGCATCGGGCGCCGGCTGGGCGGGACATGGACAGGGGTATTGAGCGCTGCCTGCCTGGGGTTTTGCGCAGGGCACATCCGGCAGAGCCATTACTATACGGTGGACGTATTTCTTACGTTCTGGGTAAGCCTTGCGCTCTACCTCATGCTGCAGATGCCCTCACGCCGGACGGGGGTCTACCTGTGGTGCGGGATCGCCTGCGGACTGGCAGGAGGCACACGCCTGGTGGCCCTGGTGCTGGGGCTGCCCTTTATCGTGGCGCACCTCTGGCCGGAAGGGGACAGCAGCGGGTCCGGAAAGGTGTGGCACCGGCTGCGGCGTCTGATGCAGCCCCGGGTGGTCGCGTGTGGGCTGATCACACTCGTGGTGACGCTAAGCGGCGAACCCTTCCTCCTGCTCGACCCCGATCACTTCTTCGCCAGGGACCATGTGTCCCGCTTCACAGTGGGCATGGATGTGGCCACAGGCCGCCTGATTCGAATGTGGACGCTCTACGATTTTTCGAAGATCCCTTACCTGTTCTACCTGACCCATCTGCTGCCCTACGCCCTGGGTACCCCCCTGGAAGTGGCCGCGTTGTGCGGAGGGCTGCTGGCGCTGTGGCGAAGGCAGCAGGGGTGGTATGTTCTGCTGTGCTGGTTGGGGATCTATTTTCTGCTGGTAGGCAAGCTGCACACCAAGCCCATCCGCTATGCCACACCGATGCTGCCGATGTTGACGGTATTGGGCGCGTGGGCATGTCTGCAGGCAGGCGACTGGCTGCGCAGGCGCGTGGATCGGAAGTGGGTGTACGGCCTTCCGGCGCTCCTGGTGGGGGTGCCCGCCGCGGGCTACGGCATCGCCCAGGCGGGGATATACGGGGTTGAAGACGCCCGGTTTGTGGCCGCGCGATGGGTGCAGAAGCATATTCCACAGGGAGAGGGTGTACTGGCGGAGCGGGGGGGGTTTCCAACCCTCTGGATGGTGCCGGAAGACCGCTACCACCGCAAGAGAGACAACATGGCCTTTCTGATCGATTCGGAAGGGCACTATCCCTACGGGGTGCATATCGACTTTGTGGCGGGTCGGTTGGACGGCATGGGGTGGATCGTCCTGATCGAGGAGAACCGGATGCGGCAGTACCTGGAGGTCGCCAGGCAGTATCCGATCGGCCATCTGTTTTACAGCCGGCTGGCCTCTGGAGACCTGGGGTTTAAACGGGTCGCCACCTTCAAGGTATCCCCCAAATTTCTGGGCTGGGCGTTCTCTGAAGAGGGTGCCGAACCCACAATTACGGCATTCGATCACCCTCGGGTGTCTGTGTACCGCCGGACAGATGTGGACGTAAAGGACCTGCTGACACGGTGGAAGGCGGCGGTGGAGGCGGACCCAGACCTGCCCGACCGGTATATCCGGACCGGCGTGAAGGCCTACCGGCAGCAGGACTGGAAGGGGGCCGTCAAAGCGTTTACGCGTGCGGTAGAAGTGAGACCGGGATTTAAATTGGGGCACCTTCTGCTGGGGGAGGTGTACCTCAGACAGGGCAGGCAAGACGATGCAATGCGAGAGCGGTATCAGGCATCCATATCGGAAA
The DNA here is from genome assembly GCA_012270675.1 of Candidatus Latescibacterota bacterium. Lineage (GTDB taxonomy): Bacteria > Latescibacterota > UBA2968 > UBA2968 > JAAXHW01. Next base: position 12,162 of record JAAXHW010000185.1, read on the forward strand.
GGCCCTCGCTGACAGGCTATATCGGTGCGGCCGAGAAAGGTCTGAAGGCCCTGGCCTATCTCAGACAGGGCAGGTGGGACGACGCAAAAGGGATTGCACAACGGACATGGAATGGGGTGACCACCACAATCGGGAGTGGTCTGAAGGCCCTGGCCTATCTCGCCCGGGGCAGGTGGGACGATGCAAAATGGGCATGGGACCAGGCCGACCCGCCCGCAGGCATTTCGCCGTCGACCTATATTGGCATGATCACAGTGGGGCTGAAGGCCGAAGGGGCGGGCTACCTGGAACGGCACCTGAAATGGCTGGCCTCAAAACGCCCGGCACACAGGGACATCGGCCGGTACACCTCGCTGCTTGTGCAGGTTCGATCGCAGCTGGGTGCCGAATTCAAACGGCGGAAGCAATATGAACAGGCCCTTCAGGAGTATACGAAGGCCCTGAAACTGAAGCCCGACCACGCCCCCACCTACCTCAACCTGGCGGATCTCTGTGTGGCAACCAAACACTACGACGAAGCCGTTGCAGCCTATCGCAAAGTCCTTTCTCTCAACCCCGACCATGCCGTCGCCAGGGACAGGCTGGAGGCCCTGCTTGTCAAAAAATCGTCCCAATAGAGGAAATTTTTCCTCCGCTTTGCTCTAAAGGCTGATCAGGGACTGCAGGTTCAAAGCACGCCTGCGCTGCAATCCCCCCGTGCCGTCCGGCTCGTAGGTAAACTGCACCTCCCAGATCACCGACAGCCCGGAAGCGGGCTTCAATCCCAGGCGGTACCCGAAACGGGTCTCGGATGTGACGCCAAGCAGTCCCTTTCCTGCGCCCCGGTAGTGGTTTTCGTAGTAAGCTTCGGCCAGCGAGACCTTCCGAAACTGCTGCAACAGCACGGGCTTAAGGGATGCCCGGCCCTCAAGGCGGTGGTCGGCCGCGTCCCCATTGCTCAGGTACTGGTAAGACGCCCGTGCCTTCAGCAACGGCCCCAGCGAAAGGGCGAGGTCTCCAAAAATTCCCCGCATAGACAGGTCCGCCATCGCAGCCTCCCGCGTCACCACGCGGCCTGCCGAATCCACCACCGCCCGGTTCAACTCGTAGAGCGCATCAAAATGACCGGGCGTAAACCCGCCCGCCACCCACCGGTACTCCAACCGAAGGGTCGCCCTCCCCACCGTCAGTTCCACCCCCGGCACGCCCAACCCGGTCCCGCTCCTGGTCCCCGAAAGCGTCCGGGACACCCCCCCGTAGAGCGTCACCAGCGGGGCCTTTAAAAGGGGGTATGACACATCCACCCCAAAGGCCCCGTAGCGGTCCTTGCCCAGAGCCGTCCGCACCGAATCGGACATTCCGCTCAGCTGGTCCATATCCATCACTGCCGTAGCTCCCACGGCCAGAGGCCCCGGCGGCTGCACCACCACCCGCCCGCCAACAACCGGCCCGCCCCCGTCCAGGTCCAGGAAGTTGTTGATCATCCCCCGCACCGCCACCCGCCCGCCCCCAAGCCCCCGGATCTGCAAATCCAGCCCCGTCTTTTTCGCCCCGGGCGCGTATAAGGCGTTCCCGTAGCGCCACATAATCATCCCCTGCGCCAGCGTCACCTCTTCCAGGTCGCCCACCCTCAGGTAGACCCGGTGCCTGCGGTGGCCCATATCGCCATACTGGATGTAGCCAATCTTTCGAAACACGCTCTCCAGGACCTGCCGCCGGCTTGAAAAATCCCATCCCAGGCTTCGAAACCGTCCTGTTTCATCCAGAAACAACTCCAGGTCCAGCACCGCCTCAAACGCCCCCAATCGGACCTGGGGCCGCAGGTCTAAGCGCTGCCACTGCGCCCCACCCACCGTCACCGTGCCCAGCAGAAGGGAAAACCCCGGTGCTACGGGTACGTCATCCGCTGCTGTGGCTGTGGTCCAGATGAGAAGCAGCAGAATACCCAGGCCCTTCACAATCAACATGCGCTGCACCCCCTGCGCCTCTGCGGTGATGGATTTTTAAATCCCAATTCTATATATAGGTCTTCAGAAAAAGAATC
>JAAXHW010000186.1 GCA_012270675.1 Candidatus Latescibacterota bacterium
GGAAGGTTCGCTCGTATCCACGTGTAGGCATCCAGAAGGGGCCCCTCCCCGGGATCGGGGCCTCGCATGTGTCGCCCCGCCGCAACACTCCGCAAGAGATGTCCACCCTCCCCCGGAAACGGAGACCACAGACACACGCCACACATCAAGATCCCTGTGACGATGCCCCGCAGCGGGTGCCCCTTGAGTGTTGCTCGGAGGGCATCCGTCGTCCATTTCGGGTTCAAGAGCCCCTTCACTACCCGTGTGGCGATCGCTTCGAGGAGCCTCGCCGTGAAATACGCCAACGGCAGCCCGATAAAAAAATCGAAACGTTTCGCATCCCGGGCCAGACAGAGCCACAACACCCCCCAGAGCAGCATTGCCACGTCAACAGCGGCACCCCGGTCGGCAGTCGGGGGAGCGGTGGTCTGGTGCCACAGCAGGTGGGCAAACGTCAGACCCACCGAACCCGTGGCGATGAGAAACAGGGCATCCGGGATCGCAGGACCCCCGAAGACGGCACCCAAGGGCTGCCGACAGAAGACGCTCCCGCAGAAGCCTGCCAGGGAGACCGCCAGGGGATGCCCGGCACGCCCCTATCGCACCACCGGCATCAGACTCAGACCGAGGCTCCCCGTCACGAACACGCTCCCATATCTATACACCCAATACCCGAAAGGCGGTGCCGCTAACTCCCCGATGCTCGAGAGGAGCGGGGAGTCAGCAAACGGGAAAGCAGTGGTGGCAAAACTCCCACCCCCACGCAGCAAATACACACCGCCACACAGCACGCCCCCCCCCACCAGACAGAGACCGACCTTGCGGTCATACCGACCCAGAGCCGGGTAAACATGCCGAAGCAGACACCGTAGAGACAGGATCCCCAAAAGCCCAACAGGGGGCAGGAGTCCCACTGCGAACAGGTGCGTCGCCCACCCCTGACCCTGACGATACGCCGGGGAGAGCAGGTAGAGCATCGGCACCCACGACAAGACCCACAACACGTAACGCTTCAGGGACTCAACCGAGGCTTCCGTCGTGGCGATCTCATAGACGCTGACCCCGTGCACTGCGAACAGGAAAAAGCAGAAGCCTTCCCAGGAGAGTCCCCCGATAAGGACGACACCCCCTGACACCACACTCAACAGATACCCCCGCCCCGCCTGACAGACGCGCGCAGCCACGAGAGAACTCACCACGCCCAAAACCCCCATCAGCCAACAGAAGGCATCCCGGTCTCCAAACCCCGCTGCTGAACGTTCTATGCTCCCGGGAAGCGTCGTCAACAGGAGACCCACGCATAACGCCACCCCCCACCCGTGAGTCCGTTGGAGAAATAACATCAACACGCACACCCCAAGGCTCCAGGCGACCACCCCGATGTACACCTGCACGGTATACAAAGAGACCCCCGGCAGCAAACGCCCAGCGTATCCGATCAGATACGCATATGCCGAGAGCAACGCCGTATTGTCGCGCCCGACAGGCACCCACCGCCGCAGATCCCGGGCAGGGAGCGCGCCCGATTGCCAAACAGTCTCCGCTTGATGCGCATACAGATACGCATCGGTAGAGGTGAACTGACCCGGGGGCAACACACCCGTTCCGAGACACCGCAGCCAACCGCCAAAAAGGACAATGACACACAAAGACACCACCCCCCAAAAGGGAGGCAACACAAAATATCGTCTCATGGAAAAGCACCCTAATGCCACGAATGTGAAATCACCGCGTTCGGATTACACGTGTAATAGGAATGCCCCCGACCACACACGGCATCATGAGCCCCCGCCACCCCCCCACACCCCGTCCAACGATTCGCTGGACACAGCAACGGGGTGTTGTTGGAACTCGAGTTATTCTGCGAACTATTGTTGGAACTTGAGTTGTTCTTGGAACTGTTATTCGTAGAACTATTGTTCGTCGAGGAGTTGTTGTTCGTGGAACTGTTGTTCGTCGAGGAGTTGTTGGACGAAGAACTGTTATTCGTCGAGGAGTTGTTCGTAGAACTATTGTTCGTCGAGGAGTTATTTGAAGACGAACTGTTGTTCGTGGAGCTATTGTTCGTAGAACTGTTATTCGTCGAGGAGTTATTGGACGACGAACTGTGACCGCTGTGCTGGCTGATAGAATACGAGTTGCAACCATAGTAACTATGCCCCCACCCACACGTCGTCTTGTGTTCGGCACTCGACATCACCACCTGCCAGCACCCAGAGCAGTAAATCTTTGAACTTGAGTTGTTCTTGGAACTGTTATTCGTGGAACTGTTATTCGTGGAACTATTGTTCGTCGAGGA
>JAAXHW010000187.1 GCA_012270675.1 Candidatus Latescibacterota bacterium
TGATCCCTAACCGATCACGTATGGATGTGTGATATAGTGCATTTAATCGACGATGTCAAGAAAATTATGGTTGCCCTCTCTGCACCTGTAAGATGGTGGGAAACAGGGTGCTGAAAGACGCATCCGATTGGGCCTAAGTACCTTGTAAAGTATCGGCATAACTACCTTGAAAGTCAACCCCCCTCACAACAAAGCGGATCGGCCGGTCGGCGGGTGTTCGTCGCTTGACATCGGTGTGGAATTGTGTATCATTACTAAAACTTCGGACATGCTTCGGCCTGTCCGGCCTGTCTGACCACCAGGCAGGCCGCAACAGAATAAGAAGCTGTCTTACCCCCCCCACTTGACGGATTCGCTTCAACATCTGGAGGTTTTTTTGGATGGATGTACAGGTCGATCGTTCCCGCTTGCTCTGTCTTCTTGAGAGGTTTCTGCTGGCCCATGCGCCCCCGGGAGCCGAGGGGGAAGTGGATGCGATTGTGCTGGATACTGTTCAACCTTATGCCGATGCTGCCTGGCAGGATGCGGCTGGCAGCATTGTGATTCACATCCGGGGGCAGGCCGACAGCGCGCCGGTCGCCGTGACGGCTCATAAGGACGAGATTGCACTGATTGTCAAGCGGATCGAAGAAGACGGGCGGCTTCGGGTGCGTCCATTGGGTGGGCTTCACCCCTGGGCGACCGGCGAAGGGGCCGTTGAAATCCTGGGCGATGGGAAACTGGTTCCGGGTGTACTTTCGGTGGGGACCAAACATGTGTCCGGCGAGAGTCCGGCCGGCCGTGTGAAACAGGGAAAACCGCTTAGCTGGGAGGCCATGTGGGTTGAGACCAAATGCGCTTCCGAAGCCCTGCTGGAGATGGGGGTGCACATCGGGAGCAAGGTTGTGATTGCACGGTCTCGTAAGTCACCGCTTATGATGGGTGACTATATCTGCGGCCACAACTTAGACTGCCGCGCATGTCTGGCGGTTTTGGTGGAAGTGGCCAAACAGCTCAAGGATCATCCGCCGCCTCAAGATGTGTATTTGGTTGCGAGCTCGGAAGAGGAGGTGGGGGCGCAGGGAGCGGTCTATTCGGTGGGGCATCTCCCCGTTGAGACGGTGATTGCGATGGAGATTGGGCCCGTAGCGGAGGAGTACCAGACCCGGAATAACAGCGATCCAATTCTTCTGTATGGCGATGGTACCGGGATTTACCACGAGCAGATTCTGCGCCGACTGGAAGATCTGGCAGGCCGCCTGGGGTTTGGGGTACAGCCTGCGGTGGTGACATCGTTTGGCAGCGATGCGAGCATTGCCAAGAAGGCGGGCGCGGCAGCCCGGTCTGCCTGTATCTGTTTTCCGGGGGAAAATACGCACGGCTACGAAATCAGTTGTATTGACGGTATTCTCAATTCCGCCCGGCTGCTTCTGGCCTATCTCCAGCATCCGGTGGTCTAACCAATCTTTGTTGGAGTGGACATGCGCATTGTCAATCCTAAAGGGCATTACCATTTTTTGGTGGGGATCGATCCCTATTCAAGCGGCGTTATCGCCGATGCGGGTTATGAGGTTGTGCACGCGACCCTGAAACGGTCCGTGCCCTGGCGTGATGGGTTTGAGGCGATCGATGCGCATCTGCATGGGATGGGGCAGGACCGCCATGCCCTCTGTGGGGTGGAGCTGCGCTTGCCCGCTTCGTATACGATGGCGGGGTTCATCGCGTTTAACCGGGCGTATTGCGATTTGCTGAAGGCGTGGGATCTCTACGTTGGGGATTTGAACCCTGTGGCGCGTACCAATGTGGTGCCGTTTTACGACCCGCCCGAGCAGCCGGCGTTACACGGGTTTTCTTACACGGTTGCTGCGTCCGAACCTCCCGGGACGCTGGTTATTGCCGGGGCCGGAGAGCTGCGGTCGAGGGCATTGTCAGAGGAGGGGATCATCCGACGGGGAGAGACGGATGCAGATGCGATGGCGGAGAAGGCGGCCTATGTCATGGAGGTGATGGAGAAGCGTCTGAGCGGGCTGGGCGGGACGTGGGAGATGATCACGACGGTGGATATCTATACCGTGCATCCCATAGACGGGCGGGTCGAGGAGATTGTGCTGAGCGGTATGGGGGCCGCCCGACGACACGGGGTGCGCCGGTATTACGCCCGTCCTCCGGTGGTGGATCTGGAATACGAGATGGATATGCGAGGTGTAAGACAGGAGATTGTGATCTGACGGCCGATTCACCGCACGACCGCCGGGAGTTTTCCCGGGAGTTTATGAGGCGTTATGGCGTTGAATACATCATTCTGGGGTTATGTTTCCGATGCGGGGTGAACGTGAAACCGGTTTTCCCTGCACGCTGGCAGAGGCGTTGTCCGATGCGGTGAATTGCCACTGTTCAGACCGATCGGACCGCAGGAGCGCCGAGCCGGCAATTTTGAATCGGGCGCTGCCTTTGATGCCCCAGTTGGGGAAGTATTCCAGCTTAACCCGGTCGGGCCGGATTGTCATGCCCGGTTCGTCGTTGGAGTGAATCCAGGTCCGGCCATCCTGAGATTCGACCCGTTTGATCTGGAAGCTCTGGACCAGCAGACCCTCCAGGTCGACCATCAGCGTTCGGCCGTTCAGCGACCCGTCGGCAGGCAGGCCGGCTGAGGTGATAAAGGCATCGGAGGCGTCGCCCGCTTCGATGCGGTCGGTTTTGTGGATGACGCCGCTGTGGGAGACCGGACCGTTGATTTCAGTCTCAGCGGTTTTGAGCCGGTCGCCGTGGATGAGATAGGCCCAGCGGTTCTCGGCGCTGCCTTGGGCGACGTGCGCGAAACGGCCGCGGATCTCGATCTTTCCGTCAGACGTTTTTCTGAGCGTTTCGGCGGTTTCGTCGGCCGTGGAGATGACCGTGTCCACACGGTCGGGCAGGGTGATCCGGATGGCCACGGCCCCATCGCCGGGGGGCTGGAGGGGGATAAGCTCGACGTTGTGGACGAGCGGGACGTCCTTGTAGGGGTGATGGACGGCGGCGAAGAGGCTTTCGCCGTCCGACTGGCGAACGGCGATGAAGGGGGCCGTGCCGGTCCGGCGCATGGCGGGCGCATCGCCGGAAATGATTTCGGTTCCCGCCTGGGGCAGGAAGAAGGTCTTGAGCGCGGCGGAGCCGTCGTCAAGTGTGAAGGTGACGGTCCAGTCCCGGTCGGTCGCGGTGCTTTTCAGGCTGTTGATGTATTTGTGAAGCGTGCCCTCACGGCTGTTTTCGATGGGAAGCGAGAACTCGGCCGTGTGGGGAAAGTCCAGGTTGGAATGGAGCATGTAGTCGTGGATTTTTCCGCCTTTGACTCTGAAGATGTCCACAACGTAGACATCGGTGTCGCTGATTTTGACCAGGGCGATGGTGCGGCGGTACCGGTCCAGGTGCACGCGTGAGCCGTAGGCGCGTTCGCCGTCGGCCTCGGCAACCTGGACCATGTCGAAGTCGGTGTTGAACAGGCGGAGTTTGCCGTCGTTCATGACGTTGCCGTGCCCACCCCAGCGCCAGCGCCAGTCCGGGATGCCGGGGACGGCGTCTTCGGGCTGTCGCTCCCGTCTGGGCGTGTGCGGAGACCCCCGTCCGGTCTGGTCTTTGCCGTCGACGACGACGGTGACGTGGCCGGCGGTCTTGGTGTGCCACTCCCGGGTGGTGTTTTCGGCGTTCCCCGTCCGGTAGCGGGTCTCCGAGATGAGTTCTTTTTCTTTGGCGAAGAGGATGAGGTTCAGACAGTCGTAGTGTTCGTGACCGTGCGTGCCGCCAAAGTGGAGGGAAGCCTGGACCAGGTTGCCCTTTTCTTTGCCTGTGCCCAGGATGGCGTGGCCCGCGCAGCCGAAGAGGTAGGATCTGGCCTCTTGCATAGGCGGGGCCCACCACACGGGCTGGGGAAAGCTGGTGTCGTGGATGACCTGGCAGATCCGGTTGGGTTGCTGCACAGCGTCCAGGACGTGGTCGGCGCGCTGGAAGGGACGCTCCAGGATTTTGTTCAGATCCAGATTGTCGAAGCGGGCGCTGTTGTTGAAGCCCTGGGGGTCCGAATAGCCCTGGAGGTGCGCGCTGACCACCCCTTTGAGGCCGTGGTGGGCTTGCTTGTGGTAAGAGGGCGTTCCTTCATGCCACCAACCGTCGGCGTAGAACTGGGTTTTATACATATCCCGGATCCACTTCACGCAGGCGTGGACCCAGTCGGGCCGGCCCAGGGCTCTGGCGAAGGGCAGGATGCCGCGCATCTGGGTGGGGTCCATGTTGCCCAGCACCGGGCCGTATCCGAACTGGAGCTCAACCTGGCCGTGGAGCAGAGCTTCGATCGCTTCGAGGGCGCCGGTTTCCTGCATGACGCCGCTGTTGTAGATGAGGTCGTACGCTTCCAGGAAGGGCAGGCTGAGGAGGAGGTCCTGATAGATCCAGACACCCCAGACGCCCGCCAGGTCCCACCGGGTGTGGATGGAAATTTCGTTTTGGGGATAACGGGTGCGCTTTTCCCAGGGGCCGTGGTGGGGGCTGTAGAGGGGCCAGTCGGGAACCTGTTCGGCAAAGCGGGCAAGCAGCAGGGCGGCTTTGCGGGCGTGTTCTTTTTCTTGCGTGATATGATAAAGCAGCGCGAAGTGATGGCAGGCGTCGCGCATCCGGGCGTTCTGCTCGTCCTCGCCGCCCCGGGTGGAGACCCGCGCGCGGAGGTCCTCATCGGAGGCGCTCAAGAGGTTGCCCAGGGCAGCCTCGCAGGCAGCGACGGCCAGGTCACGGTAGGTTGTGTTGTTCGTGCTTTCCCACAGGCCCACGGCCGCCCGAAGGGCGTTGTGGTAGTCGCGGTAGGGAACATTCTCCAACCCTTCCCGGTAACGCTTGCGCAGGGCAGCGCCGTCTGAACCTTCGAGGGGCCGGACCCGTTTTTTCAGATCCTCCTCCTGTCCCTTAAAATTCGTGACCGGATGGTCGACCGGCCAGTTCTGCGCCCATGCGGATGCGCACAGGAGGGATGTGGCGGCAAATGTCAGGCCCAGAAGCGCGATGAAGCTGATGAGGGCGTCCATGGCGTGTGTTCCTTCAAGTGCAGGACGGATTTTTGAGGACCGCAGGAGCAGGGCTCTGATTACGGAATCAGGAGTACCTTCCCTTTCGTCTGCCGGCCCTCCAGGAGGCGGTGGGCTTCGGCGGCGGCGGGGAGGGGGAGGGTGCGGTCGATGCGGAGTTTGAGCTGGCCCGACTGCACCCACTCGAGCACGTCCCCGGCGCGCTGGAGCAGCTCATCCCGGGTGGCGGTGTAATCCTTGAGGGTGGGCCGGGTGAGGTAGAGGGAACCCCTGGCGTTCAGGACGCCGGGATCAAAGGGGGGCACCGGGCCGCTGGATTGTCCGAAGAGGACAAGAAGGCCCCGCGGCCTGAGGCAATTGAGGCTCTTTTCAAAGGTGGTCCTGGCCACGGAATCGTAGACGACGTGTACCCCCCGCCCGTGGGTGAGGCGCTTCACTTCAGCTTCGAAGTCCTGTTCGGTGTAGCGGATGATTTCATCTGCGCCGGCGTCTCTGGCAAGCCGGGCTTTCTCGTCTGTGGAGACGGTGCCAAAGACCCGGGCGCCACACGCTTTGGCCATCTGGACCAGGAGGAGGCCCACGCCGCCTGCAGCGGCGTGGATGAGGGCGGTGTCGCCACGTTTGAGCGGGTAGGTGCCGTGGGCCAGGTAGTGGGCGGTCATGCCCTGGAGCATGGCCGCGGCTCCGGTTTGGGTGTCTACCCCTTCGGGGAGTTTTACAAGCTGGGCCTCGGGGGCCGCCACGTATTCGGCGTAGGAGGCGGGTACGCCGCTGTAGGCCACCCGGTCGCCCACCTGGAGAACTTCCGTATCGGCGCCCACGGTCTTAACCGTGCCGGCTGCTTCCAGACCCGGAATAAACGGGAGGTCGAGGGGGTACAGGCCGGTGCGGTGGTAGGTGTCGATGTAGTTGAGACCGATGGCTTCGGTTTTGACCAGGACTTCGTCCGCACCGGGTTGAGGGTCGGGGACCTCTTCGTAGTGGAGTACCTCCGGGCCACCCGCCCGGGAAACACGAACCGCTTTCATAGGTGTTGTCCTTTGTATAAAGAATGGGGTTTCGGATCAAAATGTCCCCGAGACCCCCAGGGAGAGCCGCCTGGGGGGACCCAGGTTGCGTTCGACGGTTGTATAGTTGTATTCGAGGGCATTGTGGACTTTTAGGGTCAGATCGACCGGGCCGAGGGCACAGGCCGCCGAGAGGTCGACCAGGTAGGTGGGGATGAGGTCCCGGGTGCCTTCTGGAAAGAGCCCCGATGCGCGTTGAATGCGGCTGCGGCAGGTGAGTCGGCCTTCCAGTGTCAGTTTGCCGAAGGTTGTCCGCAGGCTTCCGGCCGCAAGGTGTCGCGGTCGATAGGGCAGGGGCGCGCTGCCGGAGGGGAGGTCTTCAGTCGCGTCCAGGAGGGTGTAGCTGCCCTCAAACCCAAGGTGGCGCCAGGAGGCCCGGACGCTGGCTTCCAGGCCGGCGATCCGTCCTTTTGAGACGTTTCGGAAGCTGATGACTCCGGTGGCGTCAGGCCGGGCTTCGATCAGGTCTTTATAGCGGCTCCAGAAAGCGGCGAGGTCGAGGTGGAGCCAGGTGGCAAATCGGCGGTCCAGGCCGATTTCATAGGAGAGGCTTCGCTCTGCAACCAGATCGGGGTTGGGCACGATGGGGATGCCCGAGAAGACGGCGTTGGTGTAGGTTTCGGCGATAGAAGGGCCGCGGAACCCCCATCCCAGCGCGCTCCGCAACGACGTGTGCTCCCAGGGCCGGTAGGAGAGGCCGAATTTGGGGCTGATGCGGCGCTCTGCAGGGCGAGCATCGGTTCGGTAGCGGTCATAGCGTGTGCCGGCCGACAGGGTCAGCCGGTCTGTGGCCTCAAGTTCGGCCTGGGCGTAGGCCGCCAGGTTGAGGCCGGTGTGGTTGCCAAAGAGGTTGTCAGAAGAGGAGGTGCGGTCTGCGATCCATTCCATACCCGAGGTGATCGAGAGGGGGTCGGACGGCTGGAGGTCGACCTGGAGTTCCTGGCCGAATTTGTAGGCTTCAGACGAGGTTCGCCCTTCCACCTGGTTATCGAAGTCGGTCCGGTAGACAAAGGTCTTGATCCGATAGCCCATCCGGGGGCTGAACAACCGGTAGAAGCCGAGGTTGAGGTTGAGTTTCCGGGAGACGGTCTTGTCGTTCTGGTTTTGCAGCGGGACCTCCAAGGGTTCGTTTCGGTCCTTCCACTGGATGAAGACCCCATGGTCGTCGAACGCCCAGTTGAGGGTTGCGGTGAGGGTTGCGGAGGACGCGGATTCATACCGGAATTTTCCAAATGCACTGTAGCGTTTATACCAATCGTTTTCCCGGTAGCCGTTGGTCCATTTTTGCCCCAGACCCAGCACAAATCCCCCCCGCCCCGCCTGCCGGCTGTGGCTGATGTCGATGCCTTCAAAGTAGCGCCGACCGGAGGCCCAGTGCCAATCGGGATAGATGGGGTTGCTGTAAAGACCCGCCAGCACCCGGAATTTTGTTTCGGGCTGAGGGGAGGGGTGCCGGGTGATAATGTTGATGATCCCCCCCAGCGCGCCGGTGCCGTAGAGGGCCGATCCCGCCCCTTTGATGATTTCCACACGGGAGATCTGGTCCATGGGGATGGCGTCCCATTTGATTTCGCCGTTATCAGCGGAGAGGGCCGGAAACCCGTCGATGAGGAGCAGCACCCGGCTGCCGACGCCCCGGGAGAATCCGCTGGCCCCCCGGATGTTGACCTGCCCGCTGACCATGTTTACGCCGGGGAGGTAGTCCAGGGACTCTTTCAGCGAGACGGAGTTGTGCGCCTGGAGGTCCTGGGCGTCGACTAAGGTCACGCTGGTGGGCGTATCGACAATATTTCTGGGGCGTTTGCTGGCGGAGATTACAAGCGCTGGCATTTCGATTGCGGTTGGGACCAGCCGGACCTCTATGTGGACCGTATCTCCAGGCGCCACGGTCACGTCTTTGCGCACGGCGGGTGTGTAGCCGACCATCGAAATGGAAAGGTCGTACACGCCTGCGGACAGTCCGGTCAGGCGGAAGTTGCCATCCGGGTCGGTTATCGCACCAAGCCCGGTGCCCAGGAGGGCGAGGTTGGCCCCGGGGAGCGGCTCTGCGGCCTCAGCGTCCGCTACCCGGCCTGCCAGGGTGCCGGTCTGTGCTGCGTGCAGGCTTGAGACCGGCAGACAGAGGAGACAGAAAGCCAGTACAGATGTTGCGTTCGGGCAGATTTGCCCCGCGCACCAGGTCCAGATGGGTTTGAATATCGATGTTTTTGGTGGTTTCACCCAGGCGAACCTCCACCGGGGTTGGCAGCGAGTCGTTTCCAACATGGTAGCACCCCAGGAGGGAGTCAAAGCTCCAGAACCCCTCTTTGGGACGCCAGGCCACAACGATCCATTCGTAGGTTCCGGGTTTTTCCAGAGGGACGAAGTATTCGTAGCGGGACGCACCGATGGTTACGGTGGTGTCCCAGCCGGCGATGTTAAAAAAGTCGGCCAGCGTCTGAGGGCGTTTCTGGTAGACGGCAACGGCCACGTCCGCAGTTTCCGGGGGCCAGACGCCGTTGAAGAACAGCGTGCCCTTGATTCCGGTGCCATCGGGAGGCCCTACATCAAGCCCGTGGTTGATGTCGCAGCTCCAGAAGAGGAGGAGCACGGCAGGAATATAAATAAATTTCCGCATGGGTCCATGCATCAGAACGAGGATCTGCTTGACTTTAGAGGTCCGCAGGAATTATTTTGGTACAGCAGGCCCAAGCGAATCCTGTTTCAGTCGAACGAGGAGGTCTACAGATATGCCGAGGTTGGCCCTCCACTCTGTGCACGAGGCAGCCTGCGCTGTTTTTGTTCAGGTCGGAGGTTGGGAAGTTCCCGCATGTTATGGCGATGTCGCATCGGAATATCGCGCTGTTCGAGAGGCGGCTGGAATTGCGGACCGCAGCGCCCGGGGCAAGCTGCGTGTCACCGGTTCAGACCGGGTTCGATTTTTGCACGGCATGCTGAGCAATACGGTGGAGGGTCTGGGGGAAGGGGAGGGCAATTATGCCACTCTGACCAATCCCAAGGGACAGACGCTGACAGATGTCTGGGTGCACCACCGGGGGGAGAGTTTTGTGCTGGAGACGGAGCCCGGTTTTCAGGAAAAACTGTACACTTCGCTCGACCGGTATCTGATTGCCGACGATGTCGAGATGCAGGACATCACCGAATCCCTGGCGATCCTGGGGGTTCAGGGCCCCCGGGCGGGGGAACTGGTTTCTGAGATCTTTGGCGGTGTTCCCACAGATCTGCCTGAATACCATACGGTTATCCGTTCTTTTAACGGGACGGAGGTTATGGTTGTGTCCCGTGCCTTTGCAGGGGAGTCGGGCTACGACCTCTGGGTGGCCGTTAAAAGGGCCGAGGCCCTGTGGAGCGCCCTGGAAAAGAGGGGAGGACGCCCGGCCGGCTTTGAGGCTTTAGAGGTTCTGCGCGTTGAAGCGGGCATCCCCCGCTATGGGGTGGATGTTGACGAGCGGGCGACCCCCCTGGAGGCGGGGCTCTATTCTGCGGTCGATTTTGAAAAGGGCTGTTATGTCGGCCAGGAGGTGATTGCCAAGATGCACAACCTGGGCAAGCCCAGGCGATATCTGGTTGGTCTGTGCGTTGAGGCCGATACGCCCCCTGCCGCGGGCGCGCCCGTTTGGACGGATGGTAAAGAGATCGGACATATCACCAGCGGTCTCCGCTCGCTGGCGCTGGACCGGGTTGTTGCGCTTGCGTCGGTGCGTCGGGGGTTCCAGGAGCCGGGTCAGGTCGTTTTCACAGAGGGCGGCGTCCAGGCAGAGGTGGTCGCCCTGCCCTTTTACAAAGCGGTGCCGACCAGGTTAGAATAAAGGTCTCTCCAGATCCTGTCAAGCCTTTTTCCCTTCATCAAGACCGAAAAACGCCGTCCGGGTTCCCACTGTGTGGGATTTTACCTTGACGTTGGCGGATAAATGGTGAAACTATCAGGCAGGTCCTTATGGGAAACGACGTTCTGCGGCTGAGAAATATGGCCTTTTACGCCTATCACGGGCTGTTCCCCGAAGAAGAGAAACTGGGACAGCGGTTTGAAGTGGATGTGGAGATCTATGGGAACTTTCGGGGATATGCCCAAAACGGCGGTGAAGGGGCTGTAAACTATCCGGAGGTCTATGCCGCTGTGGAAGCGGTGGTGACCGGGGAGCGTTTCGGGCTGGTGGAGTCCCTGGCTGACCGGATCGCCCAAGTTGTGCAGGCGCGTTTTGGGCTGACGCAGATCGTGGTTCGGGTGCGTAAACCAAACCCTCCGGTTTCCGGACATTTTGACGGCGTCGAAGCTGAGGTTCGACGGGGGATTTAGGGTGGTGACGGCGTATATCGGCATGGGGGCGAACCTGGGAGACCGGGTAGAGACTTTCTGCCGGGCCGCGGCCGTTCTGAGGGAGCGTCCGGAGCTTCACCTGCGGGCGGCCTCCCGGGTGTATGAAACCGCTCCGGTTGGCATCACCGATCAGCCGGCCTTTCTGAATGCGGTGCTTCAAATTGAAACGGATTTGTCTGCCCGGGCGCTGCTGGACCTTCTGCTGGCGGTCGAAGGGACGTTTGGACGGGTTCGAAGGGAAAGATGGGGGCCGCGTACGCTGGACCTGGATATTCTGCTTTACGGTTGTGCCGTGATTCAGGAGGAAGGGCTTGAGATTCCCCATCCCTGCGTGCACGAGCGGGCGTTTGTGCTGGTCCCGTTGTGCGACCTCACTCCGGAAGGCTGCCATCCGGTGCTGAAGCAGACGTTTCGTACGCTCGCCCGGGCGGTTGGTGCAGCGCAGGCGGTCCGACGGGTGGAGGGCCTTGCTCTCCTGTCCACTTGTCCATAAGAAGCTGTCTTAAAATCCCCA
>JAAXHW010000188.1 GCA_012270675.1 Candidatus Latescibacterota bacterium
CTGCATGTCAAGCAGGCACTCTAACCGCCTGAGCTAATCGCCCACCTGTTCAATCCGAACGTCCATCCAACCCTGCTTACGGGCATGGAATCTATAGGAAATCCGGAGGGAAGTCAATAGAAAAGCGTGGCTGATTGTAGCGCACATGATCCGGTCTCTCACCGTTTACCAGCGCCTGCACAACGTACTGCTGCTGCGTCTTCTCCCGGCGGCCTCTTCACGGCTAAGCCCCCGGCTTTGTCGGGGGACCAAAAGCGTTTGACAGGTATTTCATCAATGAGGATGGGTTAGCGCTATGGAATATGGGCGCCAAATAGGCGATGCCAACGCTGACCACCAGGCCGAAAGTAATCTTTCCGAAGTCGGAAAACACCAGCCGCGACACCTCCCGACGGCGGCGGTGCTGCTCATTCCAGGCGACGGCGATCTCGCGTCCGGCCAGCAGACCAACGAAAACCCAGGTCGTGCTCATCGGGAGATTGCTGATCTCCTTGAACAGAAACAGCACGATACCGTAGATCAGGTCTACAAACGTCGCCGAACGGATATCAGTGGTATTTGTCTTTGTCAGCACCACCTTCTGGATAGCACCGCCATGCGTGTAAAAGATAATCGCTTGCATAGCCAGCATCATGGCGATGGATGCAATAAACCACCCCGTGGCTATGTCTGGCGTGCGAGTGATCGGATCTCGCGGCAGGAAAACATAGATATTGGCCAGGTCCTGTATCAGCCATTGGCTCCAGAGAAAACCGGTTGAGCACCACTGCGCCACCCCCCACCAGGGGTTTATCGGCCCATCTGTTTGTCTGAAACGGGACTCTATACCCCGCGTGACCCACCTGTAAATGAGAATGGCGGCCACGAAGGCCGTCGCATACCCCATCAACGACTTGATCAGCATGCTCGGCAGTGCCTTCGGTGCAAACACCGTCAGAGTCAGGAATGTGGTACTGACTGGAATACCCCCGCGGGTCAGCAAGAGCAGTACAAAAGGCGGGACACAGTAAATCCAGTTAAAGTGGTCTGGCACCGGAATCGCCTGAAGTCTGCCATAAGAGACATCGCTGTCATACACCACCCACCCATAAACGAGGACCACAGTCAGGATGCCGCCGCCAAAGAGCCACAGTACCCACCAGGGACGGTGAGAGTTAGAGCTGAGAAACGTCCCCAATGTTTGAATTGCGTCGTTACCGACAATGGAATACGCACCGAGCAAGAAGCCGATGACCATTAAGACTTCCAGACTCATCGCGAGTCCCCTCCCTGTGAAGTTGCGTTATGGGAACAGCTTGCGGCGATGCTGTTCCACGGGCTATCGGGTTGTCCGGTCAAGTCTGTCCCTATCACCCGTTTTTCAGGCGGACAGCCCTTCCAGAATGCCGCGCAGGTAGCCGATGCTGCGGGATGCGATGGTCTGCGGGTCGGGTTTGAAATCGAAGACCTCGACGGAGACGTAGCCGGTGTAGGCCCGGTCTTTGAGGGCTTTGAGGATGGGGGCAAAGTCGAGGGTGCCGAACCCCGGTCCGCGCAGGTTGGGATCGTTGACGTGGACATGCCGCAGGGCCTTGCCCGCCTGGGCGATGACGTCCACGTGGGGCCTGTTTTCGGCGGCGGCGGCCTTGCAGTCGACCATGGTCTGGAAGTTGGGGTGGTCCACGGCGGCGACCAGTTTCAGGGCGTCGGCCATAGAGGTGATGAAGTTGGTCTCCTGGCCGGTAAGGGGTTCGATGCAGTAGGTGATTCCCCGCCTGGCCATCAGGTCGGTGCAGCCGGCAAAGAGGTCAACGGCCCATTTCCAGCACGCATCGGAGTCCCAGCCCTTCTGGATGTTGCGCTGGTGAGGCGAGCCGTGGATCATCACCTTTCCGCCGATGTCTCCGCAGAAGTTGATGAGGGCTTTGATGTAGTCCTGGGTGCGCGTTCGGACCTCTGCGTCGGGGTGGGTGATGTAGAGGCCTTCGGGTTTGAGGAGCAGCCAGTGGAGGCCCACGATTTCGACACCGGCCGCATCGGCGGCTTTTCGGATGTTGTTACGCCGGGCCGCAGAGATACGGTTGACGGAATCGGCGAGGGTGAAGGGGGCGATTTCCACGCCGTCACATCCGATTTCCGCTGCATAGTCGAAGATCCGCTCAATTTTCCAGCCCTCAAAGAATTCGTTGCATACGGCGAGTTTCATCGGTCGCTCCTCTCTGGGATAAGAAGACAGCATTGTGGATCATTAAAGCCCCGGAGAAATTTAAGAAGTTTCATAAAAGGCTTGACAGGTCGGGCGAATTTTTCTACCATAGGCAGGTCGATTTTATATTTCATTCCAGGACAATGGAAGGGAGCGGACTATGGCACAGGAGCCTGAAGAGGACTATATCATCGGGGTTCGAGACGTCTGGAAGACCTACCGGATGGGCGATGTGGAAGTTCACGCCCTCAAAGGGGTCACGCTGGATGTGATCCGGGGCGAATACCTCTCCATTATGGGTCCATCCGGGTCGGGGAAGACGACCCTCTTCAATATGATTGGCGCTCTGGACCGGCCCACAAAGGGTGAGGTGGGGGTCAACGGGATTAACATGGCGTCATTGAGCCAGTCTCAAATCGCCTACCATCGCTGTCACAATATCGGCTATATTTTTCAGAGTTTCAATCTGATTCCGGTGATGACGGCGCTGGACAATGTGGCGCTTCCGATGGTTTTCTCCGGGATGAAGAAGTCGGAGTATGAAAAAAAAGCCGCTTACAAACTCACGTTGGTCGGCCTGGGAGATCGCCTGCACCACAAGCCGTTCGAACTCTCCGGGGGGCAGCAACAGCGGGTAGCCATTGCCCGCGCGATGGCCAACGACCCCGACCTGATCCTGGCCGATGAGCCCACCGGAAACCTGGACCTGAACACGGGGCAGGAGATTATCGAGCTTCTCAAAAAGCTCCAGCAAGAGAGCGGCGTTACGGTTGTGACCAATACCCACGACCACAAGATGCTGGTGGCTTCCGACCGCGTGGTGGACCTGCGTGACGGTTACGTGGAACGGGTGCGGAGGCGTGACGAGATTGACATTCAGGAGGGGCGCATCGAGGGTATCGGGGGTACCGAGGTATAGGTTTGATAGATGGGAGCATCAAAGGGGCGTTTGCCGCATACGGCAGGCGCCCCTTCCTTCTTTCTGCCGGGCGGTTTCGATGGAAGAGGGCAAGACGCCTTTGGGGTCATTGTCTTCGGAGCAGGTCGTAATACCCATTCTGTTCGAGCCGCCGGATCATATCCCGAACGATGCCTCCATCCACGCGGAATATTTCCGCGATCTGTTCAGGGGTGCTTCCCTGCCGAACCAGTTCGATCAGGCGGTCCCGGTCCACAATATGCTCAGGAACGGCCATGTCCATACCTTCCGGTTATGGTGAGAATCCTGTTCTGTTCTGAGCGTATAAGGTAATGTATCTTTTTAAGGAAGTCAATTATCAGAATCCACCCGTTTGTGGACTTGCTGACGCAAAAAAGGCATCTGCACACCCTATTCAACGGGGCCACAGATGCCTCGACGCATCGGAAGAGGTGGTGGCACCCGCCGGAATCGAACCAGCGACACANNAGTCCTCTGCTCTACCGACTGAGCTAGGGTGCCTCCATCTTGTCCGGGGCTTGTTTCGGACAAGGAGAATCTAACAAAATGGCCTGCTGAAGTCAAGAATCTCGAACAGGGAATACGCCCTGGGGAGCAGGCGTAGAACCGCTCTCACAATAAAAGAAGGGCATGAAACCAGGCCCGTATTTTGCTACCTTGTGAATATTTGTTTGACAAAACGAGAGTTGTACAATATACTCAACATCATTTTCATCCTTATATCGAAGAATTGCAGGAAATTCCCCCCCGGCTGACCAGAATGGCAACCGACCCTCGAATCGTTCAAGCAGAGACCGCTGAGGCTCCATCGGGTGCTCTTTCCGATGCTCCGGGACCTGAAGGGGTTACCCCCCGGGCCGTCCTGCTGGGGCTGGTTCTGGTGGTTGGGCTGGACGTTTTGGCCATTTACGTCCGTTACGTGTTACACGCCTCGTTGATGAGTTACAGCCATATTCCCATGGCGATGCTCATCGTTTTTGTCCTGATGATGATGGGGGGGGCGGTCGTCTCCCGTTTGACCGGGGTGGTGCTTTCGTCCTCCGAGTGGCACACCATCCTGGCCATGGGACTTGTGGGCGCTGCCATACCCGTGTACGGGCTCAGCGGCTACCTGATCGGCTATATGGCCGCGCCCTTTTACTTTGCCACTCCTGAGAATGAGTGGGACAAGTATCTCCATCCCTACATTCCGGACTGGCTGGTGCCTTCAAATGAGGGGAGGGCCGTCTCCTGGTTCTACGAGGGCCTTCCCCAGGGGGCAGAGGTGCCCTGGGGGGCCTGGCTGTTGCCGCTGTTCTGGTGGGCTACGATGATTGCGGCCGCTTTTGTGGTCCTGGCATGTGTGGCCGTGATTTTCCGGAAGCAGTGGGTGCACAACGAGCGCCTGGTGTTCCCGGCGATGGCCCCGCTGATCGATATGGCCTCCAGGCCGGGGTCCGGAAGGCGTCTGCTGCCGGAGTTTACAGGGAGCTATCTTTTCTGGATCGGGTTCGGACTCTCTTTCGGGGTGATCGCCTGGAACTGTCTCAACTATTTTTTCCCCGGGTTTCCGCGGTTTCCGGTATACAGGGGGCGCTGGTTCTGGATTGACCGGCAGGTTCCTCCAATCTGGGGGTTTTTCGGTCTTTTTACGATTTTCTTTTCCTATTTTGCCAGCCTGGACGTTTTGTTCAGCATCTGGCTCTTTGACCTGCTCTTCATTGTTGAGGGGGGTACCCTCAACAAGATGGGCTTTAGCGTGATCTCGCCCTACTACTACCGGAGCGACTACTACTGGCAGACGAAAGGGGCCTACTTTGTCCTGGTCCTCTCCATGTTCTGGGTGGCTCGCCGCCACATCCGGGATGTGTTCCACAAGGCGCTGAACCGCGACCATCCGCTCGACGACCGGGACGAACTCCTCTCCTATCGCACCGCGCTCATCGGCCTGCTCCTGGGTCTGGCCTATATGTGGGTCTGGCTCTTTCGCATCGGGTTCGACCCTCTGCAGGCGGTGCTGTTGCTGCTGGCGGTGATTTTCACCTATGTGGGCATGGCCAAGATCCTGGCGGATACGGGGATGCCCTACACCAATGTGCCGGCCGGTCCCTGGGGGCTGGTGGGCCCCTTTATCGGCGGTTATGCCATTGGTCCGAGCACCCGCGTGGCCTTCCGGTTCGCGTCGAGGATGGTCTCGCACTACAAAGGACTGTTTCTCCCGGCCCTGGCCCATGCCGGGCGGATTGCCGAAGGGGTTCGGCGCAACCGGCGGGCGTTGATGGGGGCGATCGCCCTTGCGTTTCTGGTCAGCCTTCTGGTGAGCGTGCTTCTGACGCTCCATCTGGGCTACCGGGACGGCGCTTACAATTTCCACAGTTACCAGGTCGTACGCGGCGGCATGAGGCATTTCAAATACACGGCGACTTCCGTTAAAAATTTGTTTACGAAGGACCCGAATCTTCCCGTCTATATGGAAAATCCCGGTCGGCTCGTCTTTTTCGGCATCGGGGGAGCGGCTATGGCCGGGCTGATCTACCTTCGCCACCGATTTGTCTGGTGGCCGCTGCACCCGGTGGGGCTGGCGATTTCGGGGTCTTATCTGGCCCGACGGACGAGTTTTACGATTTTTATGGCCTGGTTGATCAAGCTGGTGATGCTGAAGGTGGGCGGGCCGTCGGTTTACCGGAAGTCCCGGCCGTTTTTCGTCGGAGCGCTGGTGGGTTATGTCCTGGGGATCGCGCTGTCTACGTTTGTGGATATGATCTGGTTTCCCGAACGGGGGCATTATATCCATCGATTTTAGATTACCCCGGACGATGGTTGAGGTGATTGTTCAATGGCCGTTCGTCGCATCGGATTGATTCTGCTTGTCGGGTTCGCGGCATTTGCGTTTTTTGCAATCGGCGTGGGGCCCGACCGGATCAACCCCTGGCTGTCGGGCTTCCTGGGCCTGAGGCCTCCCACTCCCGTGTTTCCCAGGGAGGTTTCGAGGGCTGAAGAGGTGACCGCCCGGGTGCTGGACACGGTCTCCGGGGCAGATGTGCGCCGGTTGATGGCCCGTTTTACCGGACATGGGTCCCGCGTTCCGGGTTATCCCGGCCACGAGGCCGCCGCCGGGTTTATCCGGCAGGAATTTGAGCGCCTCGGGCTCCGGGATGTCAGGACCGAGGCCTTTGATGTGACGTCTCCGGTGGACAGGGGGGGGAGGCTTACGCTGGTGAAAAACGGGGTCTCTTTTCCCATTTATGCGGTCTGGCCGAACCTGGTGAAGACCTCCACGCTCCCCCGCTGGGGCGTTCGCACCCGCCTTGTGTACGGCGGCAAGGGGACGTTCGGGGAATTTAACGGCCACGATATGGAAGGTGCGGCGGTTCTGATGGCGTTTAACTCCTGGAACAACTGGCTCAACGCCGCCACCCTGGGGGCCGGACAGATTATTTTTATCGAACCCGATTCCACGTTTTATACGGAAGCCGAGCAGAAATTTCTCCAGGTGCCCAACCGCGTGGAGCGGTTCTGGATCGACAAGGCATCCGGGGAGACGCTGCAGCGGCTCCTGGCCGAAGAGGGGGAACTCGAGGTTGAACTGAACGCCCGGATGGACTGGGAGAAGCTGTCTGCGCACAACATCCTGGGGACGGTGCCGGGGACCGATCCGGAGCTGAGGGACCAGATTGTGGTGATCAGCGCCTATTACGATGCCATGTCGGTTGTGCCGGCCCTGGCTCCCGGCGCGGAGATGGCCTGCGGTATTGTGGCGCTGATGGAACTGGTGGACTACTTCAGCCGGTATCCGCCTGCACGCACGGTGCTCTTTCTGGCCACTTCCTCGCATCATCTGGGGTTTCGGGGAATCTGCGACTTTCTGGGGCGCCACGCGCGGAAGGAGCGTCATTTCAAGGCGCTGATGACCGACCCGATCGATATTCGCCTCTTCATCGGACTGGACCTGACCAGCCAGACCGATGAGGTTGGGGTCTGGAACAGCACCCGGAGTTTTTACTATCAGCGGTTCTTTACGCCTTTTGGGAAGACGTTTGTCCGGTTTTCCAGGGCGATCGCCGAAGGGTTCGGGCTGGACCCGAAGCGCGCCCTGGTGGATGGGATCAATCCGACAGGCGGCATGACCTGGGATATGTACATTCCGGGAAAGGATTTGAAGACGGACGGGGAGGTTGTCCTGGAGGCGGGTACCCCTGCGCTGTCTCTGGTTACGGTGAACGACGCCCGGTTCCGGGTGGATACGCCCCTGGACCGGCCGGCGTTTGTGAACTACCAGAACCTGACCGGGCAGGTTCGCCTCCTGGCCGGGGTACTCGACCTGGGCCTGAACAGTTCCGACCTTCTGCCCGATTACCGGCTGGACCCGGACGACCGGATGCGGGGGTTGAAGGGGTTTGTGCGGACCTTTCCCAGACGCAGTATTGTGCCCGACCGTCCCAAACCGGGGGCGGTGGCTGCCCTGCGGATGGGCATTGACAAGTCGATCAAAGGGGTGCGTCGAATCTACTACGATGTGGCCGATGCGCAGGGGGAGTTCTACATGCCCGGCATTGCCGAGCGCCGGGTGTCGGTATCCGCCTATTACCTCGACCCGGATACGGGGGAGATTACCTATGCGCCCAACCTCGGGCAGCAGGCACGGATCTACGCGGGTGAGTTTGATATGGACTGGTGGATTTCCAAGCGTACGCTGATTCTCTTTCCCTGTATCGCCACGGATTTCTACGATACGGTGGATCCCCGTTATCTGACCAAGCTGTCCCAGATCAGCATTTACGGGGAGGGTCACACGGCGCCTCAGGAGTACGGCTATGCGATTGGATTTGGACCGACCGAGCCGGTGGGAACGATTTTCACCCGGCCCGGGGAAAAGGTCAAGATTGCGATGCGCTCAGGCGTTATCGGCGTACGCTTCCTGATGCTCAACGCCGAGAGCGCCGAGAGCAAGGAGGCCGCCCGCGGCAAGGGGTTTACAACGCTGACCCACGGGTCGTTTGCGCGTACGTCCTTCCAGGCTGCGAAGGATATGTGGACGCTGGATGAGGCCCGAATGCGGGAGTTGAAGCGGTATGCGATTGAGAACCACCGGCTGAATACCCTCCATGCCGATGCGGCGTACCACCTCAAGCAGGCCGAAGCGGCGATGGCGGAGAAGCACTGGGATGCGTTTATGAAACATACCCGGGCGGCGCTGGGGATCGAGTCGCGGGCATATCCGGATGTGAAGGCAACCCAGAACGATGTGATCCGGGGGATTATCTTCTTTATGGTCCTGGTCATTCCCTGTGCCTTTTTTACCGAGCGCCTGATTTTCACCGCCCCCGATATCCGCTGGCAGATTGTCGGATTTGCCGGAATTTTTGCGGTGATCTGGATGTTCCTCTCCGCGGTCCACCCGGCGTTTGACCTCTCCAACCCCTTTGTGGTGCTTCTGGCTTTCGTCATTCTGGCGCTTGCAATTTTTGTGATCTGGCTCGTGTTTTCCCGGTTTAACGAGAATATGCGCCGGCTGCGGACCGACGAGGTCCTGCTGCACGAGACCGATGTGGGCCGCATCAGCGCCTCCCTGGCCGCCTTCCACCTTGGCATTGCCAATATGAAGCGTCGCAAGCTGCGCACCTGGTTGACTTTTGTGACGCTGCTGCTGCTCACCTTTACCGTCCTTTCGTTCACATCAATCAAGTCGACTCTGCAATTCTATCAGCTCCCCCGGGATAGCGAAGGGAGCTACCCGGGCGTGCTGGTCCGCAGCCAGTTCTGGGGCGCCCTGGAGGAGGTGGCCTACGACTATGCGGTGACGCATTTCAAGGACCTGGGCGTGGTGGCCCCCCGGAGCTGGTATTACACCCGGGACAAGAAGAAGATTCCGGTGAAGTCGGAGAACAAGGCCACCGTGGCACTGGGTGTGCTTGGCATGGCCCCGCAGGAGGCGGAGGTGACGGGTATTGACCGCTGTCTGAGTGCCGGCCGCTGGTTCCGACCGGGAGAATTGGCCTGTATCCTGCCGGGTAAGATCGCGGACCTGCTGGGCATTACGCCCGATGAGGTGGGCAACCGTCAGGTTCGGCTCTTCGGGGAGCAGCTGACGGTGATCGGCCTGATCGATTCGGAGGAATTCCGACAGGTGAAGGACCTGGACGGCGAGATGCTCAGTCCGGCCGACTTTGAAGAGACGGATGAAGAGGCGATCTCCCGGATGCATACACAGTCGCGGCGAGAGAAGAAGGGGCTGGAAGAGCCGGAGGTCGATATTATGCCCTTCGAGCACCTCGATCCGGACAATATCCTGATCATCCCTTACGATCTGCTGCGCGAGGTGGGCAGCCCCCTGCAGTCCGTGGCCGTCCGGTTCCATCCGGATGTGGATATTCAGGCGCAGGTCGAGGCCTTTCTTTCGCGGCTTTCGGTGGTCCTCTTTGTGGGTGTTCCCGACGATGAGGGGCAGATCCGGATTTCGGTCTACAGCTCTTTGGGCCAAACCTCGCTGCGAGGGCTGGGCAACCTCTTTGTTCCGATCCTGGTTGCGGCCCTGATTGTGCTGAATACGATGATGGGGTCGGTCTACGAACGTTTTCGGGAGATCGGGATCTATTCTGCGGTGGGCCTGGCGCCGGTCCACATTGCGTTTCTCTTTGTCGCGGAGGCCTGCGTGTATGCGGTTTTGGGCACGGTGAGCGGGTACCTGATGGGACAGGGGGTGGCCAAGGTGCTGCTTGCGCAGGGCTGGCTGGAGGGGGTTACGCTCAATTATTCAGCGCTTTCGGCCATTGCCTCTTCGAGTCTGGTCATGGCGGTGGTGATCCTTTCCACGCTCTATCCGGCCCGGCAGGCGTCTTTGATGGCGGTGCCGGATGTCACCCGCCGCTGGAAGCTGCCGGAGCCGGACGGCGACCGCTGGCACTTCGAGTTTCCATTTACGGTAGGGGGCAGCGATGTGTTTGGGCTCTCGGTCTTTCTGGCGGGCTATTTTGAGTCGCACAGCGGCGAAGCGATGGGGACGTTTTACACCGATGGCGCGACGCTGGGTGCTATTAAGACCGAAAAGGGAGAGGGATATACGATCGATACGACCATCTGGCTGGCGCCGTTCGATCTGGGCGTGAGCGAACAGGTCCACTTTGAGGCGGTGCCGGCCGGGGAGTACAATATCTACACGCTGTCGCTAAGGATCGACCGGCTCTCCGGAGATGCGGCCTCGTGGCGGCGGGTGAACCAGGGGTTTATGAACGCGCTGCGGAAACAGTTTTTGATCTGGCGGACCGTGGATGCGGCGGATAAGGCGAAATACCGGGCGCAGGGCGAACAGATGCTGGCGGAACAGGCAGTGGGCGAGCATCCGAAACAGGCCTGACATCCATTTATTCACAGAAGATATCCAATGGCTTTAGCAAATCTCTTTCGCAGGGGAAGGACCTCCCAGTTCGATGAGATCGAAGAGTACCGGGCGCTTCTGGAGGCACCCGAGGAGTTTGAAGACGGGTTTAATACCAAGACGATCCTGGGTGCCCTCTTTGTCTCGGTGATCATGGTTCCGGGGAATATCTACCTGGAACTGATGATTGGAGGTTCCATCGGGGCGGCGGCGCAGTGGGTGACGATCATCCTCTTCCTGGAACTGGCCAAGCGCTCCTTTACGGTGCTCAAAAAGCAGGAACTCTACCTGCTCTACTATGTCACCAGCGCCCTCATCGGACGGGAGACCGGGGCCTTTGAAGGGCTGTTGTGGCACCAGTATTTCGTGCAGTCTCCGGCGGCCAAGCAGTTTGGCATTTCCCACCTCATTCCCTTCTGGTGGGCGCCCCCGCCCGACTCCCCGGCGCTGATCGAACGGACCTTTTTGCACGCAGACTGGTTCTGGCCGATCTCGCTGCTGGTTCTGGGCATGATTATGACGCGCATCGAGTGGTTCACGGCCAGCTATGTGCTCTTCCGGATTACCTCCGACTACGAGCGCCTGCCGTTTCCCTTTGCCCCGATCAACGCGCAGGGCGCGATGGCCCTGGCCGAGGAGAGCAGCGGGGAGTATACATGGAAGTGGCGGGTGTTCAGCATCGGCGCGGTTGTGGGGGTGGTCTGGGGTGCGATTTACGTGGCGGTCCCGGCGGTTACCGGGGCTTTTATGGAACAGCCGATTCAGCTGATTCCGATCCCCTTTGTGGATTTCACGCAGTACACGGGCTATTTCCTGGCGGCCACGCCGATCGGGTTTACGTGCCACCTGGCGCCGATCTTCGCCGGGTTCCTGGCGCCGTTCTGGGCAGTGATGGGGGCCTTTATCGGGGTGGTGATCCATACGATCGCCAGTCCGATACTGCACAGTTACGGGTTCATGCCCCACTGGTTTATGGGGATGGATACGATCCAGACCCAGTTTGTGACCGGCATCGATTTCTGGATGAGTTTCGGTATCGGCATCACGTTCGCCATTACGGTGATCGGATTTTACCAGGTCGTTACGGGGGTGCGCAACGCCCGGATTGAGAGGAAGGAAAAGGGGAGCTGGACGCCGCCGCCCGGGCGGGGGGACTTTCGGATCTGGATCTGCGTGATTCTGTTCTGCATCTCCAGCCTGTATACGATCGTTCTGGCGAAGATCCTCTTTCCGGAGCTGGTGAGCAACATCCTGCTGGCGTTCTTCTTTATTTTTGCCTTTGTTTACACCCCGCTCATCTCCTTTGTCAACGCGCGGCTGGACGGGTTGATCGGGCAGAATGTGCATATTCCGTATATCCGGGAGGCGACGATCTTCCTGAGCGGTTTCAAGGGGATCGAGATCTGGTTCGTGCCCTTCCCGCTGGACAACTATGGGGCTGCAGCCGAGCGCTTCCGGCAGATCGAGCTGACCGGAACGCGGTTTACGAGTATTCTGAGGGCTGAGGTCTTCATGCTTCCGGTGGTGCTCATCACCAGCTTTTTGTACTGGTCCTATATCTGGAAACTGGCGCCGATTCCCTCCGACGCCTACCCCTATGTCCAGCTGATGTGGCCCCTCCGGGCGCTGAATTCGTGCGTGTGGTTCACGAGTACCATGCGAGGCGAGGTCGAACAGGATGCATCGGCCAGGACGGTCACCTTCAAGCCGAGCAACCTGCCCGAAGGCGCATGGTGGTACTGGCGCGCCCGGGCCTCGGCCGACGTGGATATCGACGATCCCGGGAAGCGCACCTACGGCCCCTGGTCCCGGGTCGGGTACTTCTACACCCGGTTTGAGGGGACCGACCCGCCTCCGAACCCATCGCTGCCGGTCAATCCGTCGGAACCCGACATTTCGGAGGCGCTTGAGGCGGGTCTGCCCTCTGCGCCGGTGGTCCGGGGGCCTGAGAACGGCGCTCGTGCGGGTACGCCCAATCCCGAGCTCCTGATCCTGGAGGCGCGAGACCCCCAGGGGCGGGAACTGGTCTACCAGTTCGAGGTCGATCAGGTGCCTTCTTTCGACGGGGCCTTTCTGCAGAGTTCGGACGACAAACCGATCCTGTTCGAGGCCCTCAAGCCGAAGGTTATCGGGGCTGGTTTTATCGTAGGTCTTGTGTCTTTTGTGGTCCTTTCGGTCTTCGGTCTGCCGATTCTTCTGGTTTTCGGATACATACGGAGCCTGACCAGCATCCCCCACTATCTGATCACCGAGATCATCGGCGCGCTTTTGGCACGCTACTATTTCTGGAAGAAGTACGGCAAGCAGCAGTGGCGTCTTTACGCTGCCGTGCTCATGGTCGGTTTTCAGGTTGGTATGGCCCTGGTGGGGATGGCGTCGGTTTCTATTGCGATGATCCAGAAGGCGGTTTCGGTCCTGCTGTTTTAGAAGCGGTTTGGCACCAGAAGGTGTGGAGGGTGACCAGAAAGATCCCCAGGGCCAGAACGATGGCAGGCGCCGGGATGTGGGCGATTGTGTCCAGGTTGAGTGCATAGCCGGGCAGGGAGAGGTTTTTCAGGGCGGAAACCGCCAGCAGTGGCAGGAGGTTCCAGATGGCGTGCAGGACCATCCCCGCAAGAATAGAGCCTGTGCGGGTTACGACGATTCCAAGCAGGATGCCGACCAGGGTGGCTCCCAGGGCCTGCCAGGGGATGAGGTGGAAGGTGCCGAAACAGATTGAGGCGATTGCGATCCCCTTTTTGGGTCCGTAGTTTTTCACCAGTCCATGCTGGAACACGCCCCGGAACATCAGCTCTTCGGTAACCGGGGCTATAAAGACGATGAGGGCCGCCCGCTGCAGGAATTCCGTCCAGTTCTCGGCGAGGAGGATGCGGAGGAAGAGGTCGCGCAGGGATGGGGGGATGGGGAAGATTTCTTCTGCCAGGTTGCCAATTTCCGCGACCAGGATGGATCCGGAGAACGCCAGAAGGAACAGGGGAGCCAGGAGCCGGGGCGGAAAGGGACGAAGAGAGAGGACTTCCACTGCAGGCGCCCTCGCTTTTCTTACGCCGAACCACGTCATCAGGCTCAATCCGACGATGTTGCCTGCGGCGGTCATGCCCTCCATGCTGAGGAAAGGACGGACCGCAGCGCCGGTCAGAAACATGAGGCCCCAGCCGCCGAGCATGAGCAGGATGGCGCCTTTGAGGTTGGGGAACGGTTGGGGAACGGGTGCGGTGGTGTGATGGTTTTCCAAGGGACAGGTCCAGAATGAATTGAACGCCTGATTCGTTTATGATACGACCTTTGGGATCTTCTGTCAACATCAATGGGTTTTTACAGGGGTTATGCCTGAACGGGAACGGTTTCTGGTAACGGGGGCGCTGGGGTGTATCGGCGCCTGGACGGTGCGCAACCTGGTGCGTGAGGGGACGCCGGTGGTGGTGTTCGATCTGGTGTCGGAAGCCCACAGGCTGCGTCTGCTGCTTTCGGAGGAGGAGCTGGCGCGGGTGGTGTTTGTGGTGGGGGATATTACGGACCTGGGGGCGCTTGAAGGGGCGCTGGATGCGCACGGGGTTACGCATGTGATCCACCTGGCGGGCCTGCAAGTGCCTTTTTGCAGAGCTGATCCGCCGCTTGGGGCGCGCGTGAATGTTGTGGGCACGGTGAACGTGTTTGAGGCGGTCAAACGGCGGCTCGACCGGATCGGCAAGGTGGTGTACGCCAGTTCGGTGGCGGTATTCGGAGCGCCGGAGGATTACGAACCGGGAGCGGTGCTGACCGACGATGCCGCCCTGAAGCCCCATACGCACTACGGGGTCTACAAGCAGGCGAATGAAGGCACGGCCCGTGTCTACTGGGAGGACGGCGGGGTTGCTTCGATCGGTTTCAGGCCCTACGTGGTGTACGGGGTGGGACGGGACCAGGGGGTGACTTCGACGCCGACGACGGCGCTGCTGGCCGCTGCCGGGGGAAGGCCTTATCACATTTCCTACGGCGGGCGGACGGTGTTTCAGTATGCGGACGATACGGCGCGGGCGTTTATTCAGTCGGCGCGGGCGCGGTTTGAAGGCGCCATGGCCTTTAACCTGGGCGGGCTGATACGCCATATGCACGAGTTTGTAGCGGCAATCGAAAAGGCCGCTCCGGAGTCGGCCGGGAGGATCACGTTCGAGGATTTTCAGCTTCCCTTTCCATGGGAGGTGGACGGCAGCGGGCTGGAACGGGCCATTGGGAAGGTGGCGCACCGTCCGCTGGAAGAGGGGGTTGCCGAGACGGTGGAGATGTTCCGCGAGTTGATCGACAGGGGACAGATCGATCCGGATGCCTATATCAAGGAGCGGTCCTGACCTGTACGGAAAGGGGACGCCATGAAACGGGTGGCCAAGCCGGAGGGCGAATACAATATCGTAATCGAAGAGGTCCCGGTTCCCGAGATTTCGGAGACGGAGGTCCTGATCCGGGCGGAGCGGACGCTGATCAGCCGGGGGTCGGAGATCTGGCGGCGGTATATCCGCCCGGAGGCGATCGACCATCAGATGATGGGCTACTCCCTGGCCGGGACCGTGGTAGCGGTCGGGACGCAGGTGGAGAATTTTTCTCCGGGGGACCGGGTGGCTGCGGTGGCACCCCATGCGGAGTACGTGTCTGTTGAGGTCGTGCAGCCGAGGTACCGTCCCCCGGTCGTCCAGCTTCCAGACGGGGTTTCGATGGAGGCGGCTACGTTCTGGCCGCTGGGGACGAGTTCGGTGCTGTGGATGTGGGAGACGGGCGCGACAGCGGAAGATACGATGGTGATCCTGGGACAGGGGCTGGTGGGTAGCGGGTGCATGCAGGCTGTTAAAGGGGATACCCATCCGCGGGTGATTGCGGTGGATGCGCTGCCCCTGCGGTGCGACCTGGCCCGACGGCTGGGCGCCGATGCGGTGGTGGACGCCTCAAGGGAGCACCCGGTCGAGGCGGTCCATAAGTTGACGGACGGCAGGGGAGCCGATATTGTGGTGGAGGCGGTGGGCGGACGGGACGGGCCAAACGCTTTCAAACAGGCACAGGATATGGTGAGGCGAGGGGGGCTGATCCAGGTGATCGGCCTTTACGAAGGCGAACCCCTGCCGCTGGATTCGGGGAAGATCCAGGGCAAGCGGCTGGTGGGCGGGTACCTGGATGGGAGTCGACGGTCGGAAGGGTCGGACCAGGCGCTCCGGCTGCTGGCGGAGGGCAAGGTCCGGGCGGAGGAGATGATTACGAACCGGTTCCCATTTGAGGAGGCAGCAGAGGCTTTTGACCTGCTTTACACCCGGCTGGGTGAGACGATGGGGGTGGTGCTGATGTGGGAGGGGTGAGGGCCGGGAAACGTGGGAGGAGGCCATGAGGAACGGCTTTTTCAAGGGCCACGGGCTGGGCAACGACTATATTGTGGTGGACCCGGACGAACTGGACTTCCGGTTGACGCCGGGGAACATCCGCGCGGTCTGCGACCGGAACCGGGGAGTGGGGAGCGACGGGATTCTGGCGCTGGCGCCTTCGGTGGCGGCCGATTTCGGGCTGCGGATTTACAATCCAGACGGCAGCGAGGCGGAGAAGTCGGGCAACGGACTGCGCATTTTCGGCCGGTATTTGTACGCGGTCCGGAAGACGAGGCGCAAGCAATTTTCGGTGGAGACCAGGGGGGGGCTGGTTCGGATTGAATTGCACATTGACCGGCATGGGGAGGCGGGCGCGGCCACAGTAGGGATGGGGCGGGCGACGTTTGCGCCGAAGGCCCTGCCCTGTGCGCTGGAGGTGGCTGAGTTGATCGAGCAGCCGATTGCGGTTGGGAAAGAGCGGTTTCGATTTACCGGGGTGAGTGTGGGCAATCCCCACTGTGTGATCTTCAAACCCCGGGGGCAGGCATGGACGCGTGAAGACCTGTTGAGGCTGGGCCCCAAACTGGAGAATCACAGGGTTTTTCCCAGGCGGACCAACGTGCAGCTGGCGGTACCGACCGGACCGCATGAGATCTTTATTCTGATCTGGGAACGGGGCGCGGGCGAGACCCAGGCTTCGGGGTCTTCCTCCTGCGCGGCGGCCTGCGCGGCGGTGCGGCTGGGGCTTGTGGCGCCTCCGGTGAGGGTGAATGCCCCCGGGGGCACGCTGCACATCGATGTGAGTGCGGGGTTCGAGCTGACGATGCAGGGGCCCGTGGCCGAGGTGGCCCGGGGGACGCTGAGTCCCTCGTTTGTCCGTACGCTGCGTGGGGGGAAGGGGTTGGGGGGTATTTGAAGGCATAGAAGGAATTGATTTC
The DNA here is from genome assembly GCA_012270675.1 of Candidatus Latescibacterota bacterium. Lineage (GTDB taxonomy): Bacteria > Latescibacterota > UBA2968 > UBA2968 > JAAXHW01. The sequence continues at coordinate 16,742 of JAAXHW010000188.1, forward strand.
CAATGCATTTCAGGGTTGCACGGGAGGGCTGTTCGGCGTAGATTATTGTGAGAAGCTGTTTTGTGGATTGGGAAAAGGTCATTCCATCCCTCTTATTGGGAGATGTCTGATTATGCGGAAACTCACTGTGGGGATCGTCGACCTGGTTGGCAAAGTTTCCACCCAGACACTGTGGGCACGTGTCATGTATGCCAATCTGGCCAATATTATGCCCCAGGCTATCGCTTCCTGGTGTGAACATGAAGGCCATGAGGTCACGTTTGTCTGCTATACCGGTCCTGAGAATCTGGCCGAAGTCATACCGCAAAACGTCGATATCGTGTTTATCGGCGCCTACACCCACGCAGCTCAGCTGGCCTATGCGCTCAGCAATCGTTTTCGTGCCGGCGGCGCTGTTACGGTACTGGGCGGCCCGCATGCGCGCTGTTATCCACAGGATGCCCGGAAGTACTTCGATTATGTCCTCGGCTTTACCGACCGGGAGATTATTCGAGACGTGTTGCAGGACTGTGCCCGGCATCGACCGTTTGGACAGTATCTGAGCGCGGCCGGACAGCCTGTGGCCCTCCCCGGTGTCCGCGAGCGCTGGAAGTTTATCGAACAGACGCTGAACAAAGCACCGCTGATTAAGTATGTGCCGATGATCGGCAGTATGGGCTGTCCGTATACGTGCAGCTTCTGTATCGATGCGACGGTGCCCTATCAGCCCCTGGATTTTGACGGCATCAGAGAGGACCTGCGCTTCCTTTTGACCAAGTACAAACGACCCCGCGTGGGCTGGCAAGACCCGAATTTCGGGGTTCGCTTCAATGACTACATGGAGGCGATTGAGGCGGCCGTACCGGCCAACAGTATCGATTTTGCGGCTGAAAGCAGTCTGTCCCTGCTGTCGGAACCCCATGTGCAGCGTCTCAAGCGGAATGGATTTACAGCGATTCTGCCCGGTATTGAGTCCTGGTACGAGATGGGAAATAAATCCAGGACCGGCCGCCAGCAGGGGCTGGAGAAGTTTCGACAGGTGTCGGACCATGTCAATATGATTATGGACTATCTGCCGTATGTCCAGGCCAACTTTGTGCTGGGCCTGGATAGCGATGAAGGGCCCGAACCCTTTGAATTGACCAAAAATTTCATCGATCTGGCACCGGCTGCATTTCCCGCTTATTCGCTGCTTTCCGCATTTGGTCAGGCCGCGCCCCTCAATCTGGAATATCAACAGGAGGGGCGGGTGCTTCCTTTTCCATTTCATTTTCTGAACAACAACCATGCGATGAATGTGAGTCCGAAGCACTATACCTGGCCGGAGTTTTATGACCATGTGATCGATGTGACTGCCTATTCTTTTTCCCGGCGTGCGATTGTCAAGCGCTTCCGGGCCAGTACGGCCAGACTTCCACGCTGGCTCAACATTGTGCGGGCCGTCTCCTCCGAGGGGTTTGGTCGGCTCAAATTTTATCGGGAAGTGCGCCGCCGCCTGGATGAAGACAGGCCGTTCCGCGACTATTTTGAAGGCAAATCAACGGAGCTTCCGCACTTTTACATCGATATCATCAAGAGGGATTTGGGTGCGCTGTGGGAATGGCTGCCAGAAGGGGCAATTTATCACGATCCCAATGCGTATCTCAAAGCCGAGCAAGAAAAGCGCGGTGTGCAACCCTCTTTGACCGGGGCTGAGGTTTTACCTTGAGCACTGAGAAGGACGATCCGTATGGGCAGGCGCAAGGTGGTGGTTACCGGCGCTGCGGGCTATATTGCGGAACGGATGCTGCCTGCGCTCCGTGAGCGGTACGATCTGACGCTGCTGGATATCAGGACCACGGATTCCGGGGGGAAAGCGGTGGAAGGGATGATTGCGACGGATCTGCTCAACCGGGACCGGGACGCGTACCGGGCGTATTTTCGGGGGGCGGATGCGGTGGTCCACAGCGGGTTTAAAGGGACGGTCCATCACAAACACACCGATTTCCGGAAGGAAGTGGACAATGTCTGCATGTGCTACAACGTCTACCAGACGTGTGTGGAGGAAGGCGTTCGGCGGGTTGTGGTGATGAGTTCCAACCACGCGACGGACTACTACGAGCGGCTGATCTGGGCGGAGAAGATGGCATTCGTGACGCCCGACATGGTTCCGCTGTCGGATAATTTTTATGGGTGGGCGAAGATTTCCTACGAGGCACTGGGATTCGTTTTTGCGACGGGAGCGATGAACGACGGCAAGAAGCTGGAGAATGTTCAGATCCGAATCGGTGCGCCTCGAGAGACGGTTGTGGACAATGCCAGCCCGAACGATTTGAAGGGGATGCACCGTGGGCTGGGGGCATATCTGAGCACGCGGGATCAGGTACAGCTTGTGGTGAAGAGCATCGAGACAGAGCATATCGAGGATGAAAACGGGGTGCCGTTCCAGATCTTTTACGGTATTAGCGGGAATACGCACCATTTCTGGAGCATTGCAAACGCCCGACGGACAATCGGGTACGACCCGGAGGACAACAGCCAGATTCGATTTGCGGATAAGATTGCGGAGGTGATCACGGCGGCGCGAGAGGACGATCCAGAAGCATAGGCGCTGTACAGATGCGCACCGATGGACACAGATCATGGGTTTTTTACAGCTGATCTGTGTTTATTTGTGTTCATCGGCGGGTGCGTACACATTCAGGAGAAATGTATGAAAATCACCGGATTTGAAACCATTCCGATCGGCAAGCGGGCGCTGATGCTGAAGATGTTTACCGATGAAGGGATCGTGGGGTACGGGGAGCCGCTGGATTATACGCACTGGCGGATTGTGGCGCAGGCGATAGAGGATATGGCGGAGTATCTGGTGGGGAAGCACCCGTTTCAGATTGAGGACCACTGGCAGACGTTCTTCCGGTCCACGTACAGCCGGAGCATGCCGATTATCCTGGGAGCATTGAGCGGGATTGAGATGGCGATGTGGGATGTGATGGGCAAGGCGCTGGGCATGCCGGTGTGGAAGCTCCTGGGGGGTTCGGTAAGGGACCGGGTGCGGGTTTATTCCGGGATCGGGGGCGATACGCCGGAGGCCTGTGCAGAGAACGCCCGGAGGCAGGTGGAGGCGGGGTTTACGGCGGTGAAGATGGGGGTGGCGACAAGGCCGGTGCGGTATGTGGATACGCCGAAGGCGGTGGAGGAGATGGCCAGGTGGGTAGCGGCGGTGCGGGAGGCGGTGGGGGACGAGGTGGATATCGCGGTGGACCTGCACCGGCGGTTCAGCCCGACGATGGCGATCATCGCCGTCAAGGCGCTGGAGCCGTTCAACCTGCTGTTTGCGGAGGAGCCCTGCCACCCGGAGAATACGGAGGCGCTGATCCACATTTCCCGGTCCACGACGACGCCGATTGCGACGGGGGAACGGCACCTGGCCCGCTGGGGCTTCCGGGAGGTTGTGGAGCGGAGGGCGTGCGCGATTCTGCAGCCCGACATCCGGCACGTGGGGGGGATTTCGGAGATGCGGAAGATCGCGAACCTGGCGGAGATTTACGACCTGGCGCTGGCGCCCCACAACGCGGCGGGACCGCTGGGGGTGGCAGCGTCGGTGCATGCGATGGCGACGGTGCCGAACTTCCTGATCTGCGAGGGAGGAACGAGCCGGGGGCAGGGGCTGTTCCGGGAGCCGCTGGTGTTCAAGGACGGGTTTATCGAGCTACCCACGGGTCCGGGACTGGGGGTGGAGATCGACGATGAGGCGCTGGCGGCGGCGCGGGACGAAAGCTTCCGGTTTAGAGGAATGTGGCGATCTGAGGAGGATGGGTCGTTTGCGGATTATTGAATTTTCAAGGCACACGTTTGTGGGCGCAATGTCGCACTTTGGACCTCTGGCGAAGGCGGGTATGCTCTGCCTGAGCATGGTGCTGAGGGTTGAAGCCGCCGATGGTGCGTTTGCCCTGCGGCAGGAGTACAATGCGGTCTCTGCCCGGATCGACAGCCTGGTCCGGGCGATGCAGGCGCTGGATGCAAAGGCGCTGGATGCAAAGGCGCTGCCTGCTGGAGAGGCGCAGGGGCCGGTCCCGGAGGGGATGGCCGTGGTGTTGATCTTCTGGGCGGACGACGAGGCGCGGGTGTGGGTCAACGACTATCTGGTGGGGGAGACGCGCCTGGCACCGGTCGAGGTGACGATTCCGTCCATCTACCTTGGGGGCCACAACCACGTCCGGGCCCGGTGCTGGGATACGGACTGGGTGGAAAGCGGTTTTCTGTGCGGCCTCTATTTGCGGGACCAGGGGGGCAACCTGCATCCGATTCTGGTTTCGGACAGGAGCTGGCAGACAGAGGACGGACCGGCGCAGGAGATTACGTACGTCCATCCGATGCCGGATATTCCGGGTGCGAAGGTGGTATGGGCACCCCGTATTTTTGGCTCCGTTGAGCTGGTGCAGACGTTCGATCGTCAGGCGATTCAACAGGCGGCGTCGGCGCCTGCGGTCGGCCTCTCGCCAGGGGGACAGGTGCGCCGGATGGATTACCATGTCTTTGTGCAGCGTCTGGCGCATCTGCAGGCGCGGCGAAAGAAATTGAAACAGATGCTGCAGGCTCCGGGGAAGGTGGGCCTTCCGGGTTACGAGGGACAGGCGCGGCGGTTATTGAGCCTGACGCTGGGCAAGGCCGGGCCGCTGCAGGAGGATGCCGCGCTGCTGGCCGAGCGGGTGCAGGCCTGGGCCCGGACGCTTCCGGAGGCGCAGAAGCGGCTGATCTATCCAAAACAGCGGGAGTTGAAGGGGGAGGTGACCCCGGCGTTTGCGCAGGCGCCGCCGACGGGAGGGAAGAGCGGAGAGCGACAGCTGGCGTATCGGCCACCGGAGGAGCGGGAGCGCGCGCTATCGGGAGAGAGGCAGAGAAGCGGGGAGGCAGGGAGACAGGGGAGCGGGGAGACGGACCAGGGGGTGGGCGGAGGGGGAT
>JAAXHW010000189.1 GCA_012270675.1 Candidatus Latescibacterota bacterium
TTTATACCACACAACTTGAGTTAAGTACATAAAATGAATGGTTGTGAAGGCATAGTTTTGACCCCCATTATTGGTAATGATCTGGTCGAGCTTTCCAGGCGCATGGCTTCCAGTACCGAACATGATATGCTCTAAGAAGTGTATCTGCCCCTGGCGGCCTTCTTTTTCATCTGCCGAGCCGGCACAGTAGTAGGTATGGTATTCAAAGGTTGGCATTGTGCGATCCACGACAATAACAGCGTCGAGATTGGCACTGATGGTGTAATGTTGTGCGACGAGTTCTTTGGATAATACCTCCGTCCCAATCAGCTGATAGGCAGGACAGGTGCCTGGCAAGACCCATACAACAAACGCAATGAGCGCATATGCTTTCATCATGACGCCCCAGAGCACTCTATTTAAGGTATAAAGCGAAAAGGTTCTTCCAACAAGTTAGAAAGAACCTCCCGAACCTCCTTTGAATCTTCAACGCAATGGGCTAATCAAATCGCCTTTCGGTAACGCGCCGAATTGATCTTCAGCTGGTCCCGGTACTTGGCCACGGTTCTTCGGGCGATTTCGATGCCTTCTTCCTTAAGCATATTGGCAATTTGCTGGTCGCTTAAAGGCGTTTGAGGATCTTCCTCCTGAACCAGCTTGGCAATTTTCTCTTTGACGCTTTTCGCTGAAACATCTTCCCCATCCTCCCGGATCAACCTCCCGTCGAAAAAGTACTTCAATTCAAAAACTCCGTGAGGGGTCTGCACATATTTCCCGTTGCTGACCCGGCTGATTGTGGAGATGTGCATGCTGACCCTGTCGGCCACCTCTTGCAGGACCATCGGCTTGAGATGGCCGGGGCCCTGATCAAAAAACATCCGTTGGTTTTCCACGATACACCGCATCACTTTGAGCATGGTCATGCGTCGCTGATAAATGGCACTGATGAACCACCGGGCGGAATTGAGACGGTCCACCACGAATTTTTTGGCCTCCGGGCCGGCCTTATCAGACTGACTGAGCAGCGTGCGGTAGATCGGGCTGACCTGCAGGGAAGGGATATTCCGATCCGTCAGAGAAACCACATATTCCTCCCCCACCTTCTGGACTTCCAGGTCGGGTATCACCAGATTGTGATTAATCCTCGCTTCGCGGTAAACCATCGGCTTGGGATTTAACCCCGAAATAACCTCCTCCACCTCACCAATTTCATCCTTCCCCATCCCAAGTGTCCGACGAATTTTACCGTACCGCCGATTGATCAGGTCATCCAGATGGTCCCGAACCACCACCATGGCTAAAGAATCTTCCAGGTCCTGCTCTTTAAGCTGTATCATCAGGCATTCACGCAGGTCCCACGCGCCTACCCCCGGTGGATCGAACGTCTGAATAACCCGCAACACCCGCTTTACGTCCTCAGGGTCAACACCCAGAATATTGGCAATATCCTCAACCTTGCTGCGGAGAAAACCGTCCTCGTCTATATTCCCGATGATGTATTCCCCGATGGTCCGGTCTTCACCAGCAAGGTCGGTCAACAACAACTGTTCCTGCAGGTCCTCTTCCAAAGACCTCTGGCCTGTTCCGTCGCTCTCCCACTCCTCCACACCAGGATCGTATTCTCCGGGGGGGCTGCTGTACCCCGAATCATTGAGATAATCGTTCCAGTCTTCCCCATCGAACTGCACATCGTCCAGGTCCGCATCGTCAAACTCAAGTTCATCCAGCTCCAGCTCGTCCTCCTCCTCCGGTTCCTCCTCCTCCGGTTCCTCTTCGTCCTGATCCACCTCCTCTGCGATTTCCAGGAGGGGATTGGTCTCCAGTTCCTGCTGGATAATCTGCCCCAGCTCCAGGGTCGGCATCTGAAGCAACCGCAGGGAGTGAATCAGCTGCGGCGCCATCTTTTGCTGAAGGGACGTGGTCTGAGTCAGACGAATCATGGCCGTTTACACAAGGTCAAAGAGTCAAAGCTGTGCGTTTAAAATGGGACTTATATACCTGTGACAGGCCCTGCTGAGATAAGTTTTCTTTGTTATCACCCTTACCATAACTTAAATATAAAAAATTAGACACTTAAATCAATAAATATATCTCACGCCTCAATCGAGTCGGAACCGGTCTCCCAGGTAGATTCGTCTCACCTCGGGGTCTTCCGCCAGGGCCCGGGGCGTACCCGATGCCAGAATGCGGCCCCCGGAAAGGATGTAGGAACAGTCAGTAATCGCCAGGGTCTCCCGGACGTTGTGGTCGGTAATCAACAGTCCGATCTGCCGCCGCTGCAGATTCGAGATAATGCCCTGGATATCCTCTACGGTCCTGGGATCGATCCCGGCAAAAGGTTCGTCCAGGAGCATGAATTTGGGCTCTCGGGCCAGTGCCCGGCTGATCTCCAACCGGCGGGCCTCTCCCCCGGAGAGTCGGTCTGCCCGCTGTTTTGCCAGATGGACAAGCCCCAGTTCATCCAGGAGCGCTTCGGCCCGGTCCTCCCGTTCTGCGTGAGGAATATTCAAGGTCTGCAGGACGGCCAGGACGTTTTGCCAAACCGTCAGCTTGCGGAACACCGAGGGCTCCTGCGACAGATACCCAATGCCCCTGCGCGCCCGGACGTACATCGGCAAAGCGGTAACCTCCACGTCTCCCATGAAGATACGCCCCTCCTGGGGAACGATCAGGCCAACGATCAGATAAAAGGTCGTGGTCTTCCCCGCCCCATTGGGTCCCAGCAACCCGACGACCTCCCCCGCCTTCACCTCTAAACTCACGTCGTTGACCACCCGCCTGTGCCTGTACTGTTTGACCAGGCCTTCCGCGCGCAGCGTCACGGCGGCGCCTCCTTCTTCGCAGGCGTATACCTTCCCCTCACCCCGCCTGTCGATCGCGCCCTTTGCAGGTGGCCTTCCTCAAAGTCCAGTTCCACCCGGTCTCCGGTCAACCGGATGCTCTCCTCCCCGTCCTCCAGCGACGTGTGTTCGCACACAGCCTCCTGATCGGCCCGGATGTGCCGGATCTCTCCGTCCTGGAATCGGATGGCAATCCGCCCGCCGGAGAGACGGCTCACCGCCATCCCGTCCGCCGGAACATAGGTTGTGACCTGCTTGCCTTCCAGCATCAGGCTGTCCAATTGCCCTTCTTCAAAGGCCATCTGGATTTTATCCCCCGAAAGGTCCGTCTTTGCCCCCTCACCCGACCGGAACAAGGCCTCAACTCCCCCCCGGGCCTTGATCTCTTTCAGACGGTCTCCGCTCAGCCCCACCACAGCGGTATCGGCCCGAATCAAGCGGGTTTCCACCACACGATCTTGTAGTACTGCCATACAGATCTCAGCGCTCTGATAAAGCAGTATCCTGTCCAGCCGCCCCTCCTCCAGCCCAAGCAGCATCCGATCCGCCCGAATGTCAACCGAATCCCGGGCCGGGTCTCCCTGCTGTGTCCAGACCGCCTCAGGGGCACCTTCCAGCTCCAGCCGCCCCTCCTGTTTCAAATAACAGGCGGTTTGGGAACCAGCGCGCATTCCCGCCTGCGCGATCTGTACCCCCTCCACAAACCGCATGCGCTCCCCCTGCTCATAAAACCGGAGGGTATCTGCACCAGCCCGTAGCGTATCACCATCCGGGCCCGGCACCCACACCGCACCCGCGTCGCCCACTGCCTCGCCCGAATCCCCCGACGCATCGTATCGTATCGCCTCTGCCTGCACCGACACCCCCTGCTCGGGATAGACCAGCCGGACGGCGCCCCGGGCGTCTAAGAGGCCTTTTTTCAGGAGATAGACCATTTTCCGGGCCGTGAGGATGCGGCCGACATCCACGGCCTCCACACGGCCTGTAAAAATCGCCGCTTCCTCTCCGGGGTCGTACTCAAGAGCAGCAGAACGCACCTGCCGGACGGTGTCTTGCAGGAAGACATGCCCGAAAAACAGGTACTTCTCCACAAGATTCGTGTGGGTTGAAAACCAGGCGCGTGCCGAATCGGCCGAAATGGCAATCCCCCGGGCCCGGTCCTGCATGGATACCTCTCCCACAGAAATCCGGAGGACGCCGTCCGCCGTACGGATGGTCTCGGTCCATTCGGCCCGGATTTCTTCAGCGGCAAAGAGGGGTCGACACAGGGCACCCAGGACAAGTGCCACAACCACTACAAAGGGAGACATACGCAGGAAAGGAGAAAACAGAGAGGAAAGATCAGGGCCGGAGGGAATCGGGCTGACCCAGACGGGTAATCACCTGGTGCATGGTCCAGCGCTTCAGATCGGACGAGGCTTCAAACCCCACCCCCGTCTCCACACCGTCGGGGCGGTAAACGGTCACCCTGCCTTCACCGCTAATCCCCCCGCTCTGCCGGGACCATTTCAGGGTGTCGGTTTCCAGTCGGGTGCTGTCCTCGGCCAGGAGCACAACCTGGCCGAATACCACCATATCGTTGGTTTTATCGTCAATCTCGGCCCGCTGAGCCGTCAATTGTGATACCCGCACCTTTCCAGAGGAATCGTAAAAAATGACCGTTACCCCCTCGTCCAACTCCATTTTGGGAGAACGATCGTACTTTTGAAAATGACCCGCCTTCACCACGGCCCGCCTGCGTCCCCCCCGGGTCAACGCCGCGGTCCACCCCCAGATCTCCTGGTCCGGACGGGATTTGGAGGATTCGGGATGAGCTGGAGGATGTGCGACCTCGGTGCAGCCCAGACCGCTTATCCCCAGCATCAGGATAAGCGTCCACTGGCTCATGCTTCAACCTCTGCCTGTACACCGGGCAGCCGGCTGGAGGTATGCTTCGAACGGGCCACAGCGGCCTCAACAAACCCGTAAAAGAGAGGGGCCGGCTGCTCCAAACGCGATTTAAATTCCGGATGCGCCTGCGTCGCCAGGAAAAAGGTATGGTCGGGCAGTTCGATGAACTCCATCAGCTTGGTGCCGTCTTCACGCCTGTGGAACCCCGAAAAGACCAGCCCGCACTCCTCTAACAGGTCCACATACTTGGGCGAAACCTCATACCGGTGCCGGTGCCGTTCAATCACAGCCCGCTCGCTGTCCAGAATCACCCCCACGCGAAACGCTTCGTTCGGCCTCTGCCTGATCTGCTCGATCCGCCAGGCATCCTCTTCAAGGCGTCCGGTCCGTTCGTAAAGCGCCAGCGTAAGGCTGTTCCGCCTGAGCACGGCGGCGTAGCCCCCCAGCCGCATCGTCCCTCCAAAGTGGCCCTCTTCCATGATCTCCCGCTGGCTGTACTGGATATCGATGACCGCATGGGGGGTGTCCAGGTCGTTTTCAGCCGAATTGGCCTCATGCAAACCGGCCACATGGCGGGCATATTCCACAACGGACATCTGAAGTCCATAACACAGCCCCAGGAAGGGCACACCGTTCTCCCGGGCGTATTGAATGGCCTGAATCACCCCCTCCGCCCCGCCCTCCCCGAAGGCCCCCGGCACAATAATCCCGTCGAAGTCCGCCAGAATCTCCTCTGCACGACACTGCTC
>JAAXHW010000190.1 GCA_012270675.1 Candidatus Latescibacterota bacterium
ACCGGGGTGGGCGGGCGGGTGATGCTGGCCGAGATGGCGGACCTGGAGGGCGCTGCGCTGCGGGAGGTGCTTGAAGAGACCGGACTTGCGGCGGGCGATGTCAGCGATTTGAAGATCCAGGTGGTGCTGACCCGGCCCGAAGGGGGCGATGTTGCGCTGCTTGTTTTCTGTACGGCCCGGACGGACCGCGCCGATGTGGGACCCTGCGATGAGGGAAGCCTGCACTGGGTTGAGGTCGACCGGGTGGGGGAACTGGCGTTGATTGAGAACGCCGGCCGGGCGCTTGGGCTGGCGATCCGTGCGGTGTCGGAGGGCGCGACAGGCATCCGCTTCGGGGTCTGCGCGTCGGACGGAGAGGGGCGGCTGCGCACGGTTACCTTGTAGGTACATTTGGAGGAAGTGTTTTGGCGCCTCGCACAATCGGCCCTGAAGCATTGGCGAATCTGGCGAAAAATTGCGCCAGGTATGCCGGGGCGGCGGCCCTGCGCGAGAGGCTCGTGGGGGGGCCGGACGAGCGTTTGCTGAATGCCACCGACGCATGGCTGATCGATTTCGTGCCCGATGCCGGGGTGAAGCGTTCGTTGTTTGTCCATGAGGGGGATGTGATCTACGGCTGCCCGGTTCACCGGGGCGGCCGGTATGTTTTTACACAGAGCGCAGACCCGTTCGTGCCGTACAGGATCACCTGTTCCATCGGCGGAGAAACGTATCCGAACGAGGATTTCCCCGAGTCGGGCGCGCCGGACTCGCCCAGGGAAGAACAGGGGTGGCTGGATACGCGTCAAGTGGTAGATGGAAAGCCCAACCCGACCTGTGGTTTGAAGTTTTATTTCCACGCCCACTACGCCTGCTGGGGCCGCTGGATGAAGCTGGGCCCCCTGGTGAAGGACCTGGCTGTAGCGCATCTGCTTGCCGAAGACGGAGACCCGCGCAAGGCCCGGGCGGCGCATGCGGCTGCGGTGCTGCTCCTGCGGCTTGCCAGCGTGTTTCCGCATTTGAAGCGCGAAGACTTTGCTTCCTACGACAGGGTGGGCCTTGAATTTCCGCACCATGTCAAGATTATGGACTATGTTTGGGAGCCGCGCCACACGGATTGCTATGCGCTTGCCTACGATTTGATCAAAGACGCGATCCTGGCGGACGAATCGCTGCTGCGCCTCGACTACGGGCGTGCAGGCAGGCCCTGGGGGGACGATCCGGAACACGACTACGACGGTGACGGGAAGGTGGCTACGGCCGACCTGCTGGCGTGTATTGAGCAGGACCTGCTCCACGATTACGGGAAGATGTATATGGCGATTCGGCCCAGGTACGCCAATGCGACGATGGTCCACCTGCAGACGTTGAGCCTGCTGGCCGTTGTGCTGGACAGGCGGGAGTACTACGACTATGTGTGTTCGACGCTGGACGACATCGCCACCAACTGGTTTACCAACGACGGGGCCTATTACGAGGGCACCATCCCCGGCTACGGCCAGATGGGTGTGCGCGCCCTGCGGAATACGTTTGCGCAGCTGCGACGTTTTGATCCCAATCTGATGTCTCCACGCGTTGTAAAGGGGTTTCTGTTTGCGCCTTCGGTGGTCTGCCATAACGCGGTTTTGCCTAATACGGACGACGCGGGGGGACAGCCGCTCCCAAAGCTGGACGAGCGGCCCGGCTTCAGCGTTGACGAGTACGGGAACGCGTACCTGGAATACAGGGACCCGCGCCTGCTGTGGCCCCTCGTCTGGATGGGCGGTTCGTCCGCCGATCCGACGTTCGAGACGTTTGAAGGACTTCTGGCCGATTACGGCGACGAGAAGGCCGCAGTTCTCCAGGGTGCGTTGAAGGCGTTTCCGCAGACGCGTTTCCCAGGCACCGTGACCCGGGCGGGCTACGCCGTGCTGCGGGGCGAAAACAGGGCGGTGCCCTTTGACCTGTTCGTTACGTTCGACGGCTTTGGCGGCAGCCACACCCACTTTGACACGTTCAACCCGATTCTCTACGGTTTCGGTTACGCGCTGGTACCCGATATCGGGTATCCCGATAATCTGAAATCTCCCACGCGTGGTGACTGGGTGAGCCATACGCTGTCCCACTGGACGGTGACGGTGGACCGGCAGCGGATGGACGGTGACTTCGAGCGGAGCGCGTTGAAGCTTTTCGTGGACCGGCCCGGGTTCAAGGTGTTCGCCGGCAGTTCTCCGCGCTCGTACAAAGGCCTTACATCGCTCTATCGGCGTACGCTGTGTTTGATCGAGAAGCCGGACGGCGTTCCCCTTGTGGTGGATTTCTTCCAGGTACGGGGCGGCAGGGAACACCTCTACAGTTTCCACGGGGCCGCTGTGGACGGCGCTCAAAGCGTGGCTGTTGAGGGCGCAACACCGGGTGCGCAGTCTGCCTTCGAGACGCTGCAGGGGATGTGGCACGGCAGGCCGGTGCCCTACGCTGAGCCTGTTGAAGGCAGTACGGGCCGCTGTCTTGCGTATCTGACAAACGTGCGTCCGGTGCAGGTTGACGAGAACGGGGGGACGCTGAAGGTTTTGTTTCCCAGAGGCGACGGGGAACAGACGCAGCTTGATTTCTGGATGCCGGCCGTCTGCGCCGGGGAGTTCGTGGTGGGCGAGGGCCCGACGGCCCCCAGCACGCCCTCGAAGAATACCCCCTTGCCTTTTCTGATCGCCCGAACAGGCCACATGGACGGCGAGGCTGGAACCGAGTCGTTTTTCTGCGCTGTGGTGGAGCCGCATCAGGGCCGGGCCGATGTTATGGATGTCCGGTTCGATCCGGCTGAACGCAGTCTGAGGATTGATTTCAAGGATGGCAGCGGATGGAAGGTGGAAGCCGGAGGTGAGGTCGTCCGCTTTCAGGCGCTGGATTGCAGGGGCGCGACCCTGCGAGAGGTCGCGGCCCGCCTGTGTGCGGCCGGGTCTGTGTGCGCCGTGGACCGGGCATCGCGGACCATTGCACTGAATCAGGCGGCATCGGTTGCTCAAGGCGATCTGCTGATTTTTGAAAACGATCTGGACCGCAACACGTTTTACCGGGTGGATGCGGTTTTGCCGGACGGCCGGGTGAGGATCGGCGACCGGTGGACCGATCTGCGCGTTGCCAGAGGGGATCTGACCGGCGAGCGTGAAGGGACACGCCTGTTCTACGACACGGATATCGTGATCCAGCATCCGATTCGGGCGCAATGTCGAGGGGCGCGGATTGTGAACGAGGCGGGGAGGGAGCTCCGGGTCGTGTGCGTTGAGGAGGGCGCCATCGTGCTGGATGCGCCACCGGAGGTGTGTGCGGCCTTTCCGGTGGATGGAAACAACGACGGCAGGATGGCTTTCGATATTTACGATTTTGGGGAAGGCGACACAGCCAGACGGATTGAAGTGACCGATTCCCTCGACGCATAGTGTGAAACAGGAGGTTTGGATGAAAGTTATTATCCGTGCCGGGGGGGTGGGCACGCGCCTCTGGCCTTATAGCCGGAAAGACCGCCCCAAACAGTTCCACGCGATGGTGGGCGACCGCACGATGCTCCAGGAGGCCGTGCATCGCATCGGCCCGCTGGCAGGCCCGGGGGATCTGTTCGTCTCTACGGGCGTCGATCTGGTTTCCCTTGTGTGTGAACAGGTTCCCGACCTTCCGGCCGAGTGTCTGATCGTGGAACCGGCGCTGCGCAATACCGGTCCGGCCGTGGGCCTGGAATGCGCGCTTTTAGAGGCGCGTTTTCCCGGCTGCACCGTTGCCAGTCTGGGATCGGACGCCCATATTGGAAGGCCGGACGAATTCTGTCGCCTGCTTCGGGTTGCCGGGGCCGCGCTGGAGGAGACGCCCGATACGCTTTTTACCATTGGCGTGGTGCCAACGCGGGTGGAGACGGGCTACGGGCACATCCGGAAAGGGAAGGTGCTGAAGCGGGTTGAGGCAGAGCCGGTCTATGCGGTTGAGGCGTTTACGGAGAAACCGGACGAGGCGCGAGCCAGGGCCTATACGGAGAGTGGGCAGTACCTCTGGAACAGCAATATGTTCGTGTGGAAGGCGAGGACGGTGCTGGACCTTTTTAGACGGTTTGAGCCGGAGATTTACGAGGTTCTGATGCGCATCCAGCGCGCCGTGGGGACGCCGGAAGAGGCCGGGACGATCGCGCGGGAATATCCTAAGATGGCGGAGATTGCCGTTGATTATGCCATTCTTGAACGGGCAGAGCGGGTGGCTACGCTGGAGGCCGATATCGACTGGAGTGATATCGGGAGCTGGGGGGCGCTGACCGATGTGCTGCCGACCGATGCGGAGGGCAGCCTCTTTTCGGGGGAGGTCCTGGCGCTCGATGCACGACGCGTGACAGCCTGCGGCCCCGCCGGAAAGCTGATTGCGCTGGTTGGCGTGGAGGACCTGGTTGTGGTGGATACACCCGATGCGCTCCTGATCTGCCGGCGGGACGGGGCGCAGCGAGTGAAGGATGTGGTGGAGCGGCTGAACCGGGAGGCGCGGTACGAAATGTACAGATGAACAGGATTTTTCCTTATTGGGAAATGAACGCTTTTCAATCTGAAATGGGGAGCAGCCAATGGTGATCCTTGTCCTGCAGGGGCCCAATCTGAATATGCTGGGCAAACGGAAGGCCGAACACTACGGGGTGATGACGCTGGAGGAGATTCACCGACAGATGGAGGAGAGGGCCGGCGAGCTGGGTTGCGAGCTGGTGTTCCTCCAGTCGAACCACGAGGGCGAGCTGGTGGATAAGATCCAGGCCGAACGAGAGAATGTGCAGGGGGTGATTGTCAATCCCGCGGGGCTGACCGGGGTCGGGTATTCACTCCGGGACGCGATTGAAGACAGCCGGCTGCCGACCGTGGAGGTGCACCTGTCCAATATCCACGCCCGGGAGGCGTTCCGGCGGTGTTCGTGTATTTCGGCAGTGGCGGTTGGACAGATCGCGGGGTTTAAGTGGCCGGGATATATTGCGGCGCTGGAGATGCTGGTGGGGATGTTGAAGGAGGAAAGCGCGTAAATCGTTTGTGATTTCTGCCAAGGCCCCGGAGGATTTTCTTCGGGGCCTTCTTTTTGGGGCAGGAATACGTGCGGTCCTTTTGTCCGGCATTCATCCCTGCAGATTATAGCCCCGTTCCATCGGCAGGTGGCGCGTGGCCTCCGCGACGATGTCGGCTGCGCCCTCCACTCCGCCGCCTTGCGTGCGACCGTGCGGCCATCGCTGCCGTATTCCCTGGAGATTGTGATGACGCCCATGGTTTGTATCCTCCCGCTCTGGTTTCCACGATGTTTCCGTTTCTCAAAAAAACATGGCTGTTGCAGCGTTTGGTTCAGCGGGCCTCCTCGTACCAGATGGAGACTGTGACGGAGGACGGCTCCAGGCTGCCGCCGCTGGCGGACTGGTGAACATGGACGATGTTGACTTGCGGATGGTCTGCCAGCCACCCGTTGATGGCCCGCTCGACCCTCTCCGCAAACGTGGCGCTCCTGCCAAGGTACGGCCTCTGAAGGTGGAAGATTTTGACCTTCATCAGCTGCCTCCTTCTATGGTGTTACTTGAAAGGCTCGACCAACAGGTTGAAAATCGGCGATTTCTTCCCGTTCCAATTTTGATCTAATCTCCTCAAAACGGTTTATAGCCTCTGGCGCATAAAGACGTTCACCACAATGCAGACAAACTTCAGCTTGAACGGTTAAGATTGCAGTATGATTCCCGCCTCGCAAAACCTTCTCGACCTCTTTTTTCCCAAGTTCGCCACCACATACCGGGCATTTATCAAATGGCTTCATAAATCCTTTCTCCTTACGATTTCTTTACTCTACTATTTCTATTCCTTTCGCCTGAGCATATTTCTTTACACCTGAAAGGAATATTGGTTTCACGGTTTGATTCTGCTCATAGCTCCAATCAGAGAAATTGATCTTCTCAATCTTCCCGCTCTTTAATTCAATATCCAAACTAAGCCATTTGACCCGAATGGCGGAAATATCGTCCCAGGGTAAAACACGTTCCCTGAACGGACTTCGCCTGAGCTTCAAACACTCATCCTGGAGCGTAATCTTATACATATCAAAATGATGAATAAAAAAGCCCGGCCCGGCGAGAATAAGTCCCCAGACTGACACAATGATACCAAATATGAGGTCTCCGCGATGAAGGCGCATAACACCGTGCATCATTTGTGTGGCTCCCAGCAGACAGAAGAGCACACGCAGCATGCGAGGAACATCACCGCTGATGTTATAAATTTGACTTTCCATTGCAAGAGGCTCGGACAAATTACAAGCCC
>JAAXHW010000191.1 GCA_012270675.1 Candidatus Latescibacterota bacterium
GGTCAGGGGGTGGAGGGTGGGGGACGGCTGGTGAACATGATATTCGATGTTCGGCAGGAGGAAAAATGAACGCGGAACAGGGGTCGATCGGGCTGAAAATCGATGCGTTGAAAGAGATGCATCTGGAGACGGTGCTCGTGGCGGACGGGCAACCCGCAGGGAGACTTGTGACCGGGGACCATCCGGCGCACGAGCGGCTGGCAGAACGGATCGCGGAACGTATTCAGGCGGCCACAGGCGTTCGTCTGCCGGTGGTCCGCGCCGCCGCCGCGACGGCCAGGGGACTGCTGGACAGGCACGTGGTCGCGCTGGGGAATATGGCGGACAATCCCTTTGTCCGCTGGCTGTATCACCAGTGGTGGGCTGTTGAGGATCTCTGTTATCCCGGCGAGGGGGGGTATACGCTGCGGACGCTGCACAATCTGCTGGGCAACGGGAAGAACGTGGTCCTGCTGGGGGCCAGCGACGCGGGTGGGCTGGGCCGTGCGGCATCCCGTTTTGTGGAACGGGTCAGCGAGGGCGAGCGGCTGCGTTTCGGATGGCTGATGGAGGTTGCGCCGGGTCCGGCCTTCGATTCTCTCAAACATCCGCCGGAGGGGTGGCTGGAGGAGCGCCGGGAGGATTTTATCGGACGGGTCAGCCAGCCGCACGCCTCCAAAGCGGGGGCGGGCCACGGGATGGTCACCGAGGCGGGGAGACTGGGGCTGGCGTATCATCGGACGGGGTATGAGGTCTACGCAAAGGCGCTTCGGGAAGCTGTGAACGCACACCTGAAGATGGGCGAGTACGGGGTGATGGCGCACTTCAACGTGTGGTGGACGGCGGTGATCTGGGACCTGATCGAGGAGAGTCCGGTTTTTTCGGACGAGGACCGGCTGCAGATTACGCGGTATTTGCTGTGGATTATGGATTCGAATGAGGGCGCGTATAACCGGTTTTTCCGTCAGGGCGTGGGACACCGGATGGTGCGCCAGAACCACCAGACGCTGGTGGGTCTGTCGTCGTGGTTTGCGGGTCGATACTTCTCCACGCATTATGGGATGTCGGAGGCGGAGGAGTGGCAGGCGGCGTCTGCGGATCTGTTCAAGGGGCAGGCGTCGTCGTTCAAGCCGACCGAGGATGCGAATGCCTACCAGTGGACGACACTGGACCATCTGCTGACGTATACGCTGGCGAGTGGGGATCGGACGTATATTGAGAATGGGAACTGCCGTCGGTCTCTGGACCAGGCGGTGTTGTACTGCAACAACCGGGGCGCAATGCCGGCGTTCGGCGACTCGGGGGGATCTCAGGTACCGCCGCCTGCGAGTTTCCTGGTGAAGGCGGGCCACGTGCTGCGGGACGGGCGTGCGGAGTTTCTGATTCGCATGCGGTCCGACAGAATTTCGCTTATCCATGGATTCGAGAAATATTTCTGCGACGGCCTGGAACCCGAGGCACCCTCGAAGATGGCCGGCGTGCAGGTGCTGGAGGTGGCGCAGGGGTTTTACGATTTTGCCAGGGACCCGAAGGCCCGTCCGTCGGAAGTAAAGCCTCTCAATCTCCCTCGCGACACGGCGTTCGATACGCTCTGTTTTCGGGAGGGATTCGACCGTAACGACCAGTACCTGATGCTGCACGGGATTTCCTACGGCAACCACGGGCACGACGACGGCAATACGATTGTGGAGTTCTCGGCGAACGACCGGGTTTTTCTGGTGGATGCCTCGTATACGGAGGGGCCGACGCTGAAGCACCACACCGGGGTAACGGCGGTTCGGAACGGAGAGCCGTGGGAGGTACCGGCGCTGTGTCGGCTGGAGGGGCTGGCGGACCTGGGCCGTGTGGGGATGAGCCGGACGTCCATGGAGGGGGAATGGGGAGCGCGGTGGGTGCGGAATATGGTGTGGTACAGGGGGCGATATTTTGTGGTGGTGGATGAGGTCGAAGCCACGGAGGCCGGCGCGTTCGCACTCCAGTGCAGCTGGCGCACGCTGGGCACCCCGACGCTGGAGGCGAACCGGCTGGAGACGGTGCAGCGGCACCCGGAAGACGGGCGGGAGGATCGGTTCGTGCTGGAAGGCGTCGGCGGAGACCGGGTTTCGATGGAACGGGACTGGGAGAGTTTCGGGCACTGGTGGAAGGACTATCCTTATTCGGACGATTACGTCAATATCCTGCGCCAGTCTGCAAACCGGGAGATGGCGGTGGGGGACCGGCATACGTTTATCAATCTGTTCTATGCGACCAACCAGGCAAAGCCGGTGGATGTCCGGATGCGGCGTGTGGGAGCATCTGCGGTGCTGATCGAGGGGTCGGAGGGGCGAATGCTGGTCGGGACGGGTGGTGCGGAGGGAGAATTTGTGGTCGGGCCGATATCGGGAAAAGCCGACGTCTACGCGATCGGAGAGGGGTGGTTTGCGCTGTGCGGCGGTAGTCTGTTGCGCGGAGAGGCGACTATGTTCGAAAGCGATGCGCCGGTGTCGATTGCGTTTGATCCGGAGGCGGGCACGGTGACGGCGCCGGAACCGGTGGCGGTGACGCTGTGTGGCCGGAAGCAGACGTTTTCAGCCGGGAAGCACGATCTGCACGGGACGCCTGTGGGCGAGGGTGCGCCAGGGCTGGACCGTGTTGGGGGCCTTCCGGACTGGCGGCCCGATGCCGGGACGGCCGTCCCGAAGGTATCGGCGGCACCCCTGCGTCCGGTATGGTCGCGCGATTTCGGGTCTGCTGTGCGGTGCGTGA
The DNA here is from genome assembly GCA_012270675.1 of Candidatus Latescibacterota bacterium. Classification (GTDB taxonomy): domain Bacteria; phylum Latescibacterota; class UBA2968; order UBA2968; genus JAAXHW01. The sequence goes on from JAAXHW010000191.1 coordinate 2,725, forward strand.
CGTGCAGGGGGGATGGTGCGGTTGTGGGTACGCAGGACGGGCGCGTGGTTGCGCTGGACCGGGGAGGGGAACCTGAGTGGACGTTCCGGGCAGAGGATGCGGTGCTGTCGGTGTGCGCGGCCGGGCAGGCAGGGGACGATTCCCCTCCGGTGGCGGTGGGGGCGAACGACCGGCGTCTCTACCTTCTGGAGGAGGGAGGGGAGGTGCGATGGTCCCACAGGTTTGAGATTTTCCGGGGGGGATGGGCCTGGTACACCCGGAACTCCTCCGTGGAACTGGTGAAGGCCGCGGACCTGCGCGGCGTGGGACAGCCGGATATCCTGGCGGCGGTCACCGACCGGCAGCTCCACTGTTTTGACGCGGACGGCAACAAGCGCTGGAATTTCTTTATTTACGGGATCTTCGATCCGTTCTGTCTGGTGGACGTGAACGACGATGGACGCCCCGAGGTGGTCGGCGGGCCGGGCCGAATTTCCTGTGGGGGGACCTGTTATGTGCTGGATGCGGACGGCCGGGAGATTGCCAGCGACGGGCTGGACGGATGGCCGTCGATGCTTCCGGGATGCGACGTGTATCTGTACGGGAACGGCGACAATCTGATCGCGTGCGGTACGACCCGGTCGAATGTCTACGCCCTGAGGCTGGACGGGAGTCGCCTGGAGACCCTGTGGCGTCGGGAGGTGGGCGAAGAGGTACACGCGGTTGTGGCAGCGGACGTGGATGGGGACGGCAGGCCTGAAGTCGCGGCCGGGTCGGATTGTTTCTACCTCTATCTGTTCGGTGAGGACGGCACGGAGCGGTGGCGGCGCAATCTGAAAGCGCCTGTGCGCCGTGCACTGGCCGTGGATGTAAATCGAGATGGGGGGCCGGAGATTGTTGTGGGGTGTGAAGACGGAAGCGTGTGGGTGCTGGACGGAGAGGGGAGAACGCTCGGCGTCCACCGGACGGAGGGGACACTCCATGCGCTGACGTGCGACGACGGTGGCCGTCTGCTGCTTGGATCTTCGGATGGGAGGTTGTCGGTACTGAGCCTTTAACCGTGTGTTGCGGGCCCGCCTCATTGGCTGATTCCGCTGAGAAGTTGTTTGGGAGCTGGTTTTGACCCCTCCCCCGGCCCCTCCCCGGCACGGGGAGGGGAGATCTGGTCCCCCCCTTCCTCGCGGGAAGGGGGGTTAGGGGGGTAGGTTCCGCTTTCTTCAGGCGCCGACCAGGGAGCAGCGCTGGTTCTGAGTATTTCCAGTCCTCTTTCCAGGACCGCGTCGCGGCCGCTGGCAATGTCCTCCCGGGTCGGATGCACCTCCACGTCCGGGATGACGCCGATTCCGACAAATTCTCTCCCGTCAGGATAGGTATCTCGTTTGGTGCAAATCCTGGCCCACCCGGCCGGAAGGAAGACGAGAAGGGGCTGACCTGTGGTTCCTGCCGTTCTCTCTCCAACCAGTGTCGTCCGGCCACTGTGATGCAACGGGATCAAAAAGTCTTCCGCCGCACTGACTGTCCCCGGGCCGATCAACACCACAACTGGACCCAGAAAAGGATGCTCTGCTTCTGGCTGGACAGGGTCGTGCGCCCCTTCGTGCCATTTCTCTTCCTGATTCCACGCTCGAAAAGAGGGCATATACTGCCGTGTTTTCCAGTGAGATCCTTTTAGAGGTCTATCGGTCAGATAGCTGATGATGCCATATGCATTGTCCGTATTGCCGCCCCCATTCTCCCTCACGTCGATGATGAGTCCCCTGGCCTTACGGACCTTCTTGAAGATTTTATCGAACTGTTGAACAACATCCCCTGAACCAAAGGTACGGATTGCCACATAGGCGGTCCCATGCGACAATTCCTTGAATTCAAAGCTCGGAAGCCGGGTCCACGGCTTTTCTTTCCATTCAGAATGTCGGGTCAGGGTCAAATCCCGTGTGGCGCCATTGAGGCTCCGAATGCGAATATTGACCGGACTGTCTTTGGGCCCCTCAAGGAGTTTCCCATAGGCCTCAAGGTCCCGCCCCTGCGGTGTCGATGCAAATATGTAAGGATAAATATCCTGCTTCAGTATCTCCTGCACCGAAAGGCCATCAACGTGTGTGATCTCGTCTCCCAGTTTCAATTCTGACGCTTTGATCTCTTTGGATGTGCCGAGACCGGCAATAATAGCCTTACCTTCGACTGGTCGTATGAGCAGGGGGGACCGCCCGTCACTGTTTCTCGGAAGCCCCAAACACCTGTATGACCATCTTGAAGCCGGGCGACACAGCGCTGCAACAATCGGTAGTACTCATCAAGTGACTGTTCTTCCACCACGTTCGGGAGATATTCTTCCAGTACGCGGTCCCAGTCGAGCTCGGGAACCTGGTCAAAAAACGCAAAGTTGTATTTTACTTCACTCCAGAGGCGGGCAAATGCTGCCACGCGTTCGTTGGCAGTAAGTTTTGGGGTCGGATGAAGACGAAGATCCATCCCAGACCTCCTTGTTAAGCGGGAAAAAAGGCTTCTCTGATGCGAATGAGATCGTCGGAAACAGGCTCGTACAGCAATTCCTGCGTGACAAGATGTGACGGTGCATGCTCGGCTACAAAGCCCCTGCATGGGGTGGTGTAGACTATCCCTTCAACGGTGTCCATGAGTGTCCGGGCCTCCTGGTCGCCCATTAGAGCCACTGGTACGTCGCCCTTGACGTCCACAAGTTCCCGGACCAGCTTCCGGTATCCCGGTACGGACTCGGGGTCCCGCAGGATCAGGCCCGTGGTTAAGCCGCTCAACCGGCGGGTACCTTCGTAGAATGTCCGGGAAAGTTGGACGCTCACGTCCTGAATGGCTTTGACCCGCTGCTTCAGACGCCGCTGAACTTCCGCGAGGTGCCAGTGAGTGGTCAGCACGTATTGCGTTGAGGATGGGAGTAAATCCGTATCCTCCTGCAGCCGATGTAAGTCAATCCCAACCACGTGGCGGCCCCAGACCGCACGGGTTGCGCCTGCAAAATCGTCCGCCTGGTATTGACTGCATTCGATGAAGGCACACTTGGCATAGCGCCTATCGTGATCGACGGCGGCCTTTTCGAACACAGAAATAAACCAGACGCCATCAAATCCCTCCGCCTCGGCTTCTTCCACCATCCTGCGGGCTAACACCCCGGCCTGCGACCCGGATGCCCGCCCCCGGGGGCGAAAGGGACTTGCCGCAACCTCGGCCTTTTTTCCCTGCCGGATGGTCAGCGTCCCTTCGCTCTGAAGCTCCAGGTAGGCCCGGCGAATGGTGTTCCGGTTCACACCGAGTTCGGTTTCCAGTTTGCGAATGGATGGCAGAGCATCCCCCGGGCGAAGTTCCCCCACAGAAATGGCATACCGGATTTGGTCTTTAATCTGAAGGTAGATGGATGTTCTGGAATCCGGATCGACTGAAAAACGCATGATCCCTCCCGGGCAGACTGTTATAGTTTAGTATAACAGATGAAATGTGTTTTGTCAAGGCTTTCTCAGGAAAAAGAATGCTTCTACCGGGTTAAGTCCGTATATTTCTGTAAAAAGGGATAAGTGAAGTTTGATTCAAAGTGTTATAGGATATGCCAGCCTTTTCACAAAGACGAAGGCAACGCATCCCTGCGCTGCCTTCGTGAACACATTAAAGGTCGATGCTAAATTTGACATCGACATCCACTTTTAGCTTAAAATTACCGAGCCTTACGTGCGACCTCATCTCTGGTGAATAGCTGTGTCTGCTGAATGAAGTCAGTCAGTTCAACGGATTCTCCGGAGCATATCCTCTCATAAATGGACTTCATGGTATCACAACCCAGGCCTTTAGGTAGAAAGCGAAAAGCGGAGGCTGCCAAATAATCAATTCTCTCTTCAAAAGCCAACCAGCGCCTTCCTTCATTTTCAGCGACTGATCCGACAGTGTTTGAGCCTGCGAAAATATCAATTACAAGGTCTCCCGGTTCCGTTAAGAACCGAATGAAAAATTCAGGTAATCTTGCGGGGAACCTTGCAGGATGACCTTTGACGCCGACAGCTTTGCAGCCTCCGAGATACTGGCCATTAGATTCGGTATTTGGAATTTGCAGAAGATTGGATGGTATCGCTCCACCGTTATCCCTACCAAAACCAGCGCTAATATCGTGTCCGGACGGACGTTTTTTAGCAGAATAGAATGTTTCCGGATCTTTTAAGAGTTTTTTCATACGATCACTGTATTCTGTCAAAACCTTTGAAACATCGGCTTTGGGCCATTGGGTTTTGCTGAACCACCAGACAGTATTGACAGAGTCTTTCGTTCTCATCTTTCTCTTGTTTACCCATTCAATCGGACTGGGTAGTTTGGAAGGGTTATGCCAGTAAAAATCTTCTGCAAGGTGGAACCCCAGATTGTCACAAAAGTGAATGGGAATGCGAAAGTTATAAAGGCTGCGTGTTGGCAATCCTTTTTGGTAAGCTCCGCCTAAATCAAGCACGAAGCTTCCATCATCACGCAACTTAAGGATAACAATTTGAGCAAATTCAGATAACCATTCGATATATTCGTGCTGTTCTTTATTACCGTACTCCTTCTTGCGCTGAAGCGCAAAAGGAGGACTGGTCACAACAAGATTTACGCTGTTATCAGGAAGCTTTGACAGGAGCTCCCGTGAATCTCCACAATATGCAGCACCCAGTTCAGTAAAATAAGTTGGGACACGCTCCAGGTTTACCTTCTTTTTCTGGAGGCTCGGACAAATTACAAGCCC
>JAAXHW010000192.1 GCA_012270675.1 Candidatus Latescibacterota bacterium
CAAGAAAAAGGCCGAAAAAGAAGGGCGCCGCTCAAGCGCCGCGGGGGCTGCTTTTCCGCGAACCGTCCCAGTGGTGGAAACGTGCGTTTGTGCCCTGCGGACCTTTGAGGCGTTGCTGGACGATGGTGCTGGACGGAAACGCGCGGAAAAGCCCCTTCCCCCCCCGCAGCGAAGGTGGGGAAGGCGGCTTTTGAGGAGTGCTTTATGTTCGGCAGGCAGGTTCAAAAAGAGTTTTTACACCATCTGCTCGATTTGCGGTTCGTTGTGGTGTTCGCTTTCTGCATTCTGCTTTCAGGCCTGGGCACGTATGTGGGCATTCGGAATTATCTTTTGCAGCGTGCGCAGTACCAGACGGTTGCCGGAAAGAACCGGGAGACAGTGGAGAATATGCGGGAAAAGGGCGCGACATTCGATCTGGAAGGGTACGGTTATCGCTGGAACCGGCGGCCGGAGGCGCTGAGCCCGCTGGTGTACGGGCTGTCGGGCGCGCTGGGGCAGGAGGTGCTGATCCAGTACCGACGGTACCCCCGGTTTGAGGCCAGCAGTTTCGCAACCGATCCGGTCCACGCGCTGTTCGGTGTGCTGGATCTGGCGTTTGTGGTGAAGGTTGTTTTGAGTTTGGGTATGCTGCTTTTCACGTACGATGCGGTTTGCGGCGAGAAGGAGGCGGGTACGTTGCGGCTCTACGCTTCCTTTCCGGTGCCTCGATCGATGCTGGCGTTGGCCAAACTGGTCGGTTCGACGGTGGCGGTGCTGGCGCCGTTTGCGGTTGCGTTTTTGCTGGTGTGTCTGGTTCTGGCGCTGTCGCCGGAACTGGGTCTGGGAGGGGACGACTGGAAGCGGGTCGCGGTTCTGATGGGGGTGTTTTCCCTTTATCTGACGGTGTTTGCGGCGTTCGGGCTTTTTGTGTCGGCGCTGACCCACCGGCGGATAACGGCGTTTTTAGGGTTGCTGGGGGGGTGGGTGGTGTGGCTTTATGTGGTGCCGAACCTGGCGGTGGACGCGGCGCAGCATTTCGCGTCGGCCGGGAGCGTTTACGATACCGACCGGCAGGTCAGCGAGCTGCGTGAAGAGATCCGAAAGGCGCGGCAGGCGGAGGAGGTTGCCTACTGGGAGAAGCACCGTGTGGAGGACTGGGATGGGCTGCCGAAGGCGCAGCAGACAACGCTGCTGGCAGGGGCGGCGGCGGTCCATGTGAGGTGGGACAAAACGTTCTACGCCCGGTTGCGCGACCTGCAGCAGGAATGGCGAAACCGGGCGCAGCGAGAGCAGCGCCTGGCGATGCTCCTGTCTTCTGTTTCTCCACTGGGCGCGGTCAGTTTCATGTCGATGGACCTGGCCCGCACCGGACCGTTTCAGCAGGAGGAGGTTGAAGCGGCGTTGAGCGTGTATTTGACCTACATGGCCCGGTACGTTCAGGAGCAAAGAGCCCGACATTGGGACGACCGCGCATTTACGGATTTCGCTTCGTTCGTGTACCGGTCGCATGAGACGCTGGAAGCCTGCCTGCGCCGGAATGTGTTTCACGTTTTGAATCTGGCGCTGCTGGCGGTTTTGGGATTCGCCGGGGCGTATGTGGCGATTTTGAGGTATGATGTGCGGTGAAAAGAGTCTGGCGAACCGTCCCAGTGGTGGAAACGGGCGTTTGTGCCCTGCGGACCTCTGGGGCGTTGCTGAACGATGGTGCTGGACGGAAACGCGCGGAAAAGCCCCATCCTCCCCGCCGCGCAGGTGGAGGAGGCGAGACGCGTGAGAGGACACGGGTCTGTGCGGAAAAGCCCCATCCTCCCCGCCGCGCAGGTGGAGGAGGCGAGACGCGTGAGAGGACACGGGTCTGTGCGGAAAAGCCCCATCCTCCCCGCCGCGCAGGTGGAGGAGGCGAGACGTGTGAGGGGGAGAGGGCCGCCGGGGGTATCGCAGCGGCTGCAAGCCGGACTACCTGCCCGGGTACGCAGGAATTGACCTGGGGCGCAATTTGAGGGTGTCCGGCAGGGAGAATTGTTTCGGCAGGCGGAGGCGCGGAATTTCTTGTGGCGTCCGGGTGCCAGGCATGTTGTAGACGATGCTGGGATCAGGTGTTGCAATGGGCATGTTGTAGACGATGTTGGGATCAGGTGTTGCAATGGGCATGTTGTGTTTTATAGAATAAGGCGTCAGTCTTAATCTGCCCCTCACGATGAGGGAGTCGATCCTGGTTTTTATCCATTTCTGATATGTCTCTCCCAGCGTGGGCGGACCGGCCAGGATCGAATGGAGGGGAAAGAGGACGAGCGTGGTGAATAGGGGGATGGAGAATAAGGCGCCGGTTTTCATGTGAGGCTCCTTTTCCATATCCGGGGATGAGGCAGGCCGGGTTCTACCTGTGACGCGCCAGCGGGTGGTCCGTTCCCGCTTTTTTACCAGGCCGACCAGGTCTCGCCTCCACGCGACGCAGAAGGAGAATACCTTGATCTGGTCGATGCGCCCCTCCCGCCCTGTTGTCCTGGTCGCGCTGGCGACGGCGTTTTCCCTGCTGGGGGATCAGACGCTGTACTCGGTTCTGCCCACCTGTTACACGGAACTGGGGCTGATGCCCTACCAGGTGGGGCTGATCCTTTCGGTGAACCGATGGATCCGGCTGTTGACGAACCACCTGGCCGAACGGCTCTGCCGGCGGTACAGTCTGACACTGCTGCTGATGCTTTCTCTAACGCTGGGCGCGGCCACGACGGTGGTGTACGGAACGGTTTCTCTGTTTTCCATCCTGCTGGGAGCACGGATACTGTGGGGGTTGAGCTGGTCGTTTATCCGGCAGGTGGGGCTGATGACGGTGGTGGAAAGTGCGCCGGAGGACACGATCGGGCGGATGATGGGATTTTACAACGGAATCCACCGCCTGGGGTCGGTGGCAGGAAACCTGGCGGGGGCGGTGGGATACGATCTGATCGGGTTTGCGCTGACGCTGACGATTTTCGGAGGGTTGTCGCTGATGGGGGTGCCGCTGGGGATTCTCTCCCGGTGGCGGCTTCCGCATGTGGCGCGAGGATTGCCCGGGCTCGAGGCGCCGGCCTGGCGGGATGTCGGGCTGCTGGCCTGCGGGTTCGTTGTGGGGTGCGTGGGCGCGGGGCTGATGATGTCCACGCTGGGGATGGTGTTAAAGGCGTCTTTGGGGAATTCGCTGACGGTTGGGGGGCTGGTGATCGGCGTGGCGACACTGAACGGGATGCTGCTGGCGTCGCGGTGGGTGACGGACAGCCTTTGCGCGCCGGTGCTGGGCGCGTTGAGCGACCGGATCGGGCGGCGGCGGGGTGCGCTGCTGTTCTTCGGGCTGGGGTCTCTGGCGCTGCTGACGGCGTCCAGGATGCCGGAGACCGCGCCGCTGGTCGTCCTGGTGCTGGTTTTCTTTGCGTGCGGTGTGGGCGCAACCGTGGTGATGGTTTCCGAGGCGGGCCTGCGGGGCGCGCGCGCGGTGGCGTCCTATGTGACGGCATCGGATATGGGGTCTGCAGCAGGCCCGATGCTGGGATGGATGACACTACAGCTTTATCTGCCCACACATCTGATCTTTGTGATCGGAGGCGGACTGTATGGAATTGCAGCGCTGGTGTCTTTGCGGGTGTTCCGAAAGCACGGCTGAGGGGATGGAGCGGAAAGGTCCTTTCTGCCATTACCCGGCGATGAAGGCGTCGTAGAGGGCCAGGGGCCGGGACATGGCTTCATCGATTTCGATGACGGCAAGCCGGACGCGGACGGTGCGTTCGTCGCCGGGCCGGAGGTCGTCGCCGAAGAGGGAGAAGTAGAGGGGGTTCTGGTCTTTGAAGGGGTCGTTCATGTTGTCGGATTCGTAGCCGCTGATGACGGCGTAGCAGTCATCGGGACGGGACATGAGGACGGCGGCGATGCCGCGCCCGGTGTCGGCCTGCATGATGATCGGGAGCTCGTAATAGCGCTGCGGGTTCCACTGGTAGAGGGACCAGATCCTGTCCCACCGCCCGTCCACGGAGCAGCGCGCGGCATGCTGGTCCCGGGGAAAGACCAGGCCGGTGCCCACGAAGACGTCGTTGACCGTGGGGGCGATCCACCGGGGCTGGTCCGGAGGATCGTCGAAGGGACTCCCCTGCACGTAGACGCAGGGGCGCATGGAGAGGTCGAAGTAGTTGGAGAGGAAGATTTCGTAGGCGGGATAAGGCCAGTTTGACCGGACGGTGACGTCCAGGTCGATGAGGTTCGGTTCGACGATTCGGTAAGAGGCGGTGAGTTGGGCCCTGTGGTCGTCCGTCGGGGCCCAGTGGACTTCAAGGGTGTCGCGCCCGGCTCTGACGGTTCGTTCTTTTTCACGGGCAGTGCCCATGTAGTGGTTGGTGGAGAACAAAAGGAAGAGGTTGAGGAGGTCGTATTTTGGGTGTACGACCTGGAAGCCGGTGGGCTTATGGACCAGTTCCTTGACGCCGTGGCGCTGGCCTTCGGGGTCGATGAACCCTTTGAGGTCTCCGGTTTCAAAGTGATAGACGTTTTTTTCGGGGTCGTGGATGAGAGACACAGGCGCTTTCCTCCTTTGGGTGGGGGGTGAAAAAGTTTTCGATTCGGACAGGGCCGTTATCCTGATGGGGAAGCCGACTCCAGGACAACGTAAAACCGTGGGACGCTATACGATCGTTCCCGCATTCAGCAGTTTTACCTCATCACATGCAACCGCCGGATAGTCCCGTACCGTAATCGTCCTGGCCGCAGCCGATTCGATCTCGTAGCCCGTCTCACCCGCCAGCAGACAGGTCCCTGCAAGCGCCCTGTCCGTCGGCACGTCCCCGGCCAGGTGGTAGGTTCGTCCTTCAACCGAAGCGACCTTCAGAGGCGTCCGCCCCCGGGGAAGCGCCAACCTCTCTTTGCCACACACCAGTTCGGTTCCGTCCAGCAGATAGGTCCGCAACGTCTTTCCTTCCGTATCGACAGAGGCGAATCCGAAGCGTCCGGCCATGATAACGGGACCGCACTGACAGGCTGATCCATCCGGAGAGGAGAGAATATAATCCGTACATCCCTCCCGCTCCACGGCCACGGCCATTGCCCCGCTCCGGGCATCGTCCAGGACGAGACGGGCCGATTGGATGGGTGACGTCTCTCCCTCATACGGGGCCATCACCGCTGCGTACCGGCTTTCCCCACCCGTCCGTTCCGCCAGGATCTGCTGCACGGGGGGCGCGTGAAGATCGCTGCCCACGTCGTGCCGCCATCCGGGCGCATCCACCACCAGGAGCCGGTGAACCGGACTCAGCAGCGTGAGGTCCATTTTCACACCCTCATGTGCCCACGTGGCTGTGAACGCATCTTTCGGGATTGCCGCCCGCAAGTTGCTCAGCCATTCGATCTCCTCGTCCACAGGCTCCGGATCGGCGCCTGTAATCCTCATCATTTTCCCGTTGCAGTGAAATCCGTACTGATGCAGCTTTCCCTCCCGGACCCGGAAAAAGTCCACCACATAGCTCCGTCCTTCGGGGACCTCCACCAGCGCACACATCCGCTGATACCGATCACATTGTTCATACGCGTTCGCCGAGGCCTGCACAACCTCAACCCCCGGCCCCCTGCCGAACAGTTCCAGGGTGGAGTGACACCCCTCACCGTTCTGGTTCATCCCATCCACGGTCACGATATTGTGCGACAATGTGCTTTTGGTCCAAGCGTTGCGCGGATCGTCCCAGATGTATCCCCGGTCGGCGGCCATCTCCTTTCCGTGGGCAATGTAAATCACCCCCAGGGTATCGTAGTGTCGGTGGCCGCCATAGGCATACCCGTTGAAGTAGAACGCCGTGTGATCGCTTATTTCTTTACCCCGCAGCACCGCCACGTGCCAGCCGGGAAACCATTCCGAAACCAGCGGCAGGTCGGCATCCTGCTCCACTTGCAGATCCGGGTGCCGGTGCCACAGGGCGTACTCGCTTCCGGCCTCCGCCAGTGGCGCTCCCAGCGCCCGCTCCAGCAGTCCGGCGTAGCGGTTGCCGTAGTGCGCGGTTAGAATCTCGGCGTATTCGGCGTCCAGTCCACTGCCGTCCCTGCTGTCTCCGATTACGGGGTAGCGCATCCGCGGGTCCAGCATCCGCACCATACTCTCCAGCGCGAGCCTGTAGCGTTCAAATGCCTGAAAAGGGTCGAAGTCTTTCAAGGGCTCCCCTTTTTCGGGCGTATACCCTTCCGGGTCCGAATACCCCATCAGAATCTCCGGAATCTGTTGCATCATCCTGAGATGCATACCGGAATAGCCGGGGGACTCGCAGCAAAATCCGTCAAAGTGAAAATCGTTTTTGATCAGCAGTTCAAACCCCTCAATCGCCCGCCGCACGCTCGCCGGCCGCTGGAAAAGCATGCCCACCGCCCCACTCAACGCCCGGCCCCGCCCGCACTTGTTGTTGATGTCGTTCCAGTTCTCCGTATCCTCACATCCGGCCAGGATGAGATCCTCCCGAATCCGCCGGTCCATCTCCGGGATGATCACCGGGGTGCCGTCCTGGTAAGTTGCCTCCCGGATCAGGTCGTAGCCCAGGGTCACGCTCAGAATGGTTCCCCCATCCGACCCGCTGCACCCAAATCGTCCAGCCCCCCAGAACCCGTTAAACAGCGTTGCGTATTCTCCGTGGCGGTGTCGCCCCTCGAAAGCCGAAACAATCGCCCCGGGCGGGAACCGCCCGCCCCCGGGATTTTTGCCCATCTCCACGGCCACTTCCGCCGGCGGCAGGTCCGCCATTGTCCCGTCGTAGGAGTGGAACAGCCAGCCGGGATAGCGCTGCGCCATAATGTCCATAATCCAGGCTGCCCGCTCCGCGTATGCCACCTCCCCTGTCAACGCGTACAGACTGGCCAGCGTTGGGATGTGGTTCACGCACCAGGTGGCTTTTTTTGACCTGATCACCCCGCTCCAGCTCGTATGCACCGGATTGCGGCTCCATTTGAACGCGTACTTGCCGGATCGGTCCTCCGGGTGCGCCCGCTCCTCGTCCGTCAGATAAAAGGTAAAGGTCTGTCCCATCCTGGGGGCGGTAACACTGCCCGTTTCCGGGTATTCGGGATGGGGATACGCTGTCTTACAGTACATACAGACCAGCCGGTCCGGATCGCGTATATCCCATTCATAAATCCCGCACTCGCCCATCGAAGACAGCCGGTTGACGCACACCGGGCAATTCTGTCCGTACTCCGGCCACAGCGTCAGTTCCGAAATCATCTGCTCGAAAAATGACCGCTCCTGCTCCATTGCGTAGGCCACCTCCCGCTTCCACCCCTCCACAATTGCCTGCGCCCAGGGATAGCGTTTCACATTCTCCGACGCAAAAGAAACATCCTGGATTTTCACCGTATCTCCTTTCGGTCTGACCGCCCGTCACGGGACCGCTTCTCAGGCCTTCTCGAGACACACCCTCAACGGAGAACCTTCCCCCAAATCCACCACCACAACATTCTGCGTTCGCCCTTCCAGAGTAAGCTGTCGCACCGGCAAAATATCGCCCCTTTCTCTCAGGCGCACCTCCTTCACCCTATCCGGCAAAAGCAGCGTAAGCCCTTCGATCCCCGAATCCGATTCCAGCGTAATAAATATTGTCGTCTCTTCAGACCACCACTCCCTCAGCCGCACCCCGGCCCTCGCGCGGAAAAAGCGCGACCACCGCTCCAGGTTCTCAAACCGGCAGCCGGCTGCCCGTGCCCCTTCCATTGCAATCTCCAACGCCCGCTGCGACGATCCAATATAGGGCCGGGGCGACGCCACGTAGCACGGGTGAAAACTGGAAACCTGCACGCCGTGCCAGCGTGCTGCCGCATCCTCTGCAAACCGTGCCAGCTGCGCCCCGTACGCCTCCCCCGTCTGTCCCAGCATGCGATACCGGACCTCCAGGTCCGCCCCGTCTGCCTCCGCCGGCAGCGGCTGCTTCGCAATGCCCTGCCAGATCGTATCGATATTCTGGTACGGCAGATGCCAGAGATCCAGAACGCCCGCTTCCCGGTCGAAGTAGCGCATCGGGAGCGCCGTGGAGATCATATACGGCCCCTTCCGATCTCCCGGCAGGATGCGGGGATCGTACGACATAAAGGGGATGGCCGTGCGCCAGCCCAGTTCGCGGACCATCCTGGCCATCGGCAGCCCGGTCCACTGCGCGGAGTGGGTCATAAACGTCTCCATCTCAAGCCCCGTCTCGCGCATAAACGAATCGCGGTGCCCCTCCAGGTTGGCGCGGATGGCCGGGTACCAGTCTGCATTCAGCTCTGCAGCCGTCCGGCTTCCGGAGCCATTCTCTACGGCCGGCTGCGTGATATCGTTGATATTGGCCTCGATCGTAATGCCGTGTCCCCGGTTGTGCCACTCCCGCATCAACTCCCCTCCGTACCGGCTCTTCGGTGGTCGGCAGAACGTAAGAAAACCTCCCTGTTTCTCAACAACCTCCACCTCGAAATCGGCGCCCTCCTCCCCGCAGCCGTCCCCTCTCACCACCCAGACCGCCGGTGCCCCCTCCGGGAAGTGCCAGAGCCTCGGCAGAGACACATCGGCAAGCGTCCCGGTTACAATCGAACGCAGCACATCCTGGTGCAGGTCGGCCACCGGAACGTCGTGAGGCAGTTTACCGGACAGTTCCAGAAACCCGTTAATAACCCGGGGGCCCTTCCAGCTTATCTCCTCAGTGGGATCCAGCCGGCCGGTACCGTGGCGCAACGTCGCAATCGTCTCACACAGATCGTATCCGTAAAACCAGGCGCACCCTGCACCCTTGCGCACCCTCACAATGCCGGCGCCGCACCTGCGGCCCTCAAGATCCCTCAGTGCCGCTACCTCACATCCCCCCTCTAAGGGATGCGCCACATCGTCCGGGCACAGCAGCGGCACATCCCCGTGCTCCCAGCCGGAAAGGCCGGCTACGGAGAGATGCGCGTCTACAACCGCCCCGCGAACCCTCACCCCGAACACCGCTGCAAGCGCAGGGTTCGGCGCCAGCGCGATAAGCGATACCCCCAGGTTCACCGCCTTTGCCAGCCGTCCTGCGGTCGTGCGGCTGACCCCCGCGCCTGCCACAACGAACAGTTTAATCCCCGGTGGAGCGGAGTCAAACCCCTCGGCCGGCGCCTCCTCCAGCCAGGGAAACCCCTCGCAGCGGAGCATCTCCGCGCCAAGACCGCACGCCGGGTCGCTGCCCGCGCGAAGCACGCAAATCGGCTGGTTCATCTCACGCCCCTCTCACTTCTCCCAGACCGCTCCCTCCTTCCCAACCCGGCTGTACATCTCTTCAAATTCCGATGTCCCATCGTCGTCCCACACCTCCAGCCGGATGCCCCGGATATTCCCCTCCGGGAACCCGGTCAGCTTGCTCACATTCGGAAACGAATGCGTATACACCCTGTGCCCGCCCGGCAGGTGCAGCACCCCCATGTGCCGGGGGACCTCCGTGGGCCCGTTGGCCGCCGCCGCAGCCAGGGCCTCCTCGTCCACCTCCACCCCCAGGCCCGGGCCTTCCGGAACGGGTGAGCACCCCTCCGCCACCTCGATTCGTTTTTTAACCACATCTTCCTCATACTGGTCATCCAGATTGGTTGAATGCATCACCAGGGGCAGCACCGCGCCCATGTGCATTGCCATCGCCTTGGTCAGCGTCCCTCCGGTAAGCTGGATCACCGTGGAAATATTGGCCTCTGCGCACGCAAACCCCCGGCACAGCGTCGGCCCGATGCCTCCCTCGCCCACCATGTACGCGTCTGCGCATCCCCGGATGATCTCCGGGCCCCCGCCGAGCTGGGGCACGTGCATCAGGATCGGAAGGCGCGTCTGCTCGCGCAGGCGCCGCCACCCATCGGTATCCCACAAAAACAGCGGGTCTTCGATGAGCCCCACCACCGGCGACTTCTCCAGTTCCTGAATGATGCGCAGCACTGCGGACAGGGACCGATTGTGGTTGAAATCATAGTGCATTTTGAACCCCTCCGGCGCCACCTCTTCAACCGCCTGGTTCTGCTGGAACACGTCGTAATACGTGCACGTGTGCATCTTGAAAATCATATACCCCTCAAGCGCCGCCCGCTGGACCTCTTTGGCCAGATCCTCCGGTGAGGCTGGCCGCGTCCAGGCCGCCACCGGCACCCGGTCGCGCACCTTCTGGCCCATCAGCTTGTAGGCCGGAACCTCCAGGTGCTTGCCCATCACATCGTAAAGCGCCCCCATCAGTCCCGTGTTGAGATTCGCACTGATAAAATCAAAGGGATTCCGGTCCACCACGTTGGCCACGCTCTCCTCTGGCGGCGGCGCACACCGGGCGTCTCCGTAGCCCACCACCCCATTGTCTGTTTTTACCTTAAAAATCGTGCGGTGATTGATTTCCCGAAACCGCGCCTTCTGGTCTGCATTCCGCGTTGCGACCCTGGGATATATCGGGATAATTTCAACGTCGGTAATCTTCATAGCACGCCCCTTTTTCACCTTTCACTGTTATTGCTTCAATTGGTTGCGTGATGTCCACTCCTCTTGTTGAAAACTTCAAGCCCCTCCAAGATAAGCACAGAATCGGGATGGAGCAACAGAATCCTCCCCGGGCCCCTCCTTTTTTGTGTTGACATTCCACACCGCCCCTCCAATCATGTGCCGGGGAGAAAATTCAAACTGAAAGGAGAACCCGGATATGGGCATCGACTCCGGCCTGATCGGCCATTGGAAACTCACCGGTGACTGCAAAGACCACTCCGGCAACGGCAACCACGGCGGCAACCACGGCGCCGATCTCACTGCGACAGGTCCCGATGGGAAAACAGGCGGCGCTGCGGGGTTCAACGGCCGCGGTGCCGGCATAAAAGTACCCAACAGCGAATCCCTCAACCTGGACGATGGCGACTTCTCCATCTCTGTTCGGGTGCATACGGAAGGTGAGCTGGATACCGTCCTGGGCGATATCCTGGGAAAATACGATTCGGAAAGCCGAACCGGGTTCAACTTCGGCCTGATGAACCACGCGGGCGTTACCGCCGCCCAGTCCAACTACCGGCACGTGCACTTCGGCATCGACAGCGGACAGACCGGGGAATGGGTCGACTGCGGCCGTCCCGGCAACAACCTGCGGGTCTACGCTCTCACTGTTTTTGAGGGAGACCTCTACACGGGCACTTTTGAAACCGGCGTGGACGAATCCGGCCACGTCTACCGCTATGCGGGGGGGACCGAATGGGTCGACTGCGGCAGCCCGGACAAATGCAACACCGTCGCCTCCCTGGCCGTGTACAGGGGCCGGCTCTACGCCGGTTCTTCCCGGTACAAAGCCGGCGGCTCCGCCCTTCCCGACTCCGAGAACCAGCACCCGGGCGGGAATATGTACCGCTACGACGGGGACGGCGAGTGGTCCCCCATCGGCCACCTCGAAGGCGCCGACTCCGTCGCGGGCATGGCCGTGCACAAAGGCCGGCTCTACGCCATCCCGCTCTACAGCCAGGGCGTCTTCCGCTACGACGGGGGAAGTACCTGGACTTTCTGCGGCGGCCCCGGCAAGCGGATGATGTCACTGGCCGTCTTTGACGGCTGCCTCTACGGCGCGGGCAACGAAGGGGAAGGGCGCGGCGGCGTGTACCGCTACGAAGGCGGCACGGAATGGTCCAACGCCGGCAACCAGGAGGGCGTCACCCAGGTCTACTCCTTTGCCATTCACAACGGCCGGATGTACGTGGGCACCTGGCCCGAAGGCAGGGTCTTCCGCGACGATGGGGAGCCGATGTGGACCGATGCCGGCCGCCTGGGCGAGGAGCTGGAAGTGATGGCCATGGCCGTGTTCAACGGCAAGCTCTACGCGGGCACCCTCCCGCTCGGCCAGGTCTACCGTTACGATGGTGGAACCCGGTGGACGCTCGTCGGCCGGCTCGACAAAACCCCCGACGTCAAGTACCGCCGCGTCTGGTCCATGGCCGTGTTCAATGGCAAGCTCTACGCGGGCACCCTCCCTTCCGGCCACGTCTACTCACTGGAGGCCGGAAAAAGCGTCACGTATGACCGTGAACTCGCCCCCGGCTGGCGGCACCTGGCCGCAATCCGGGACGGCAACAGACTCAAACTCTACGTCGACGGCACTCTTGCGGCCACTTCCTCCGCTTTCAACCCGGCCGACTACACCCTTTCCAACGACAAACCGCTCAAAATCGGTTGTGGCCAGCACAACACCTTCAACGGCAGAATCCGGGATCTGCGCATCTACAACCGCGCGTTGGCCGATGCGGAAATCACCCGGCTCAACGGCCTGAAGGGGTAAACGCACGCGGGAGTTGCACCCCCACAACGTGTAATGGAGGTGTCTATTGGACCCTGCATGTCTTGGCTACAGCATGACGGATGCACAGCGGGACCACTTCGATCAGCAAGGCTATCTGATCGTTGAGGATGCGCTGGATTCCAGGATGGTGGGATGCTTGCTGGAAGCCGCTGATCGGGTCGATGCCCGGGAGCGTAAGCACCGGGCGATCGCCCCCAACGAGATCATGGCAAAATTCCGGACGATCGTCGAAGAGGACATCTTTCTGGAACTGCTGGATTGGCCAAGGACCTTCCCGCTGGTCTGGGATATCCTCGGGTGGAATATTCAGCACTATATTTCGCACCTGATTTACTACCCGCCAGAGCCGAAGCAGGCAGAAGCCCATAAGGCAGGCGGCTGGCATCAGGATGGCGGCCGCCCCGTGCCGGAGATGGAGCGTCCGCATCCGCGATTGTCGTTGAAAGTCGCGTTCTGGTTGACGGATACCGACCAGCCCGACCGGGGCGGGATTCGAATCGTGCCGGGCAGCCACAAGCGTGACACGCCGCCGGATCGTGAGCCCAAAGGGGGTCCGAATTCACCGACCGGGGCGGGTTTCGAAGCTATGGTTCAGGTCCGGGTGAAGGCCGGAACGGCGGTTCTGTTCGACCGGCGGCTGTGGCATTCGCGGGGATTGAATACGTCCGATGTGACAAGAAAAGTGCTGTTCTTCGGGTACAGCTACCGGTGGCTCAGGGGTCTCGACTATAATGTGATGCCGGAGGAGGTCCTCGAAAAGTGCGGTCCGGTTCGACGTCAGCTTCTGGGGGACGGGGTAGATGTGAAAGGATGGTGGCAGCCGACGGATGAGGATGTGCCACTGAAGGGCTGGCTGCTGGCGCACAGGGGAGCGGAGTACGTGGAGCGGATCGGACAAAAGCAGTGGGAACGAGAGAAATGGACAGACGCATAGAGGCGTAGTCTCCCCGGGAGAGGTCACCGATGGGGTGAACCTCCAGACCGCACAAGATGGAGAAGCAAAGGACGGATGGTGAAATCACACACAGCCCGCGGTGGGCGATAACCGCCTATGTCCGCACCCAAAAAGCACGACCCCTATGCGGTTTTCCTCATCGGCAACTATCGGCACTACATCCTGGGCTGGTTTTTCGCCATGGTGGGCACGCATGTCCAGGGCATCGCCATCGGCTGGGAAATTTACCAGCGCACGGGTCAGGCGCTGTCACTGGGCCTGGTCGGTCTGGCCCAGGCCCTGCCCACCATTGTCCTGGCTCTGCCCGCAGGCTACCTGGCGGACAGGTTCGACCGCCGCAGGGTCGTCATCTTCAGCCTGCTGGGAATGACCCTCACATCTCTTGGGCTGGCCGCACTCTCGCTTGCAAAGGGTGCTGTCGTGCTGATGTACGGACTGCTCCTTCTGGACGCCTCGTTCATGACGCTGGGCCGCCCTGCCAAAGCGGCCCTGGTGCCCCAGCTGGTGCCCCGCGAGGTCTTCCCCATGGCCGTCACATGGAACAGCAGTCTGATGCAGATGGCCGGGGTCGTCGGCCCGGCCCTGGGCGGTCTTGTGGTTATGGTCAGCGTTCCCTTTGCCTACGGCCTCAGCGCAGCCAGCACCCTTTTCTTTATCGCCCTGCTCACGCGCGTGGACCTCCGGGCAGCGCCGAAAAAGGCGGAGCGTGCCTCGCTGCAAAACCTGCTGGCGGGCATCCGCTTTGTGTGGCGAACCCGTCTCATCCTGTCTCTGATGGCCCTGGACATGTTCGCCGTGCTCCTGGGCGGCGCCGTGTACCTGTTGCCGATCTTCGCCGAAGATATCCTCCGCGTGGGGCCCCAGGGCTTTGGCTGGCTTCGCGCCGCCCCGGCCGCGGGGGCCTTCTGCATGGCCCTGCTCCTGGCTTATCTTCCCCCGATGCGGCACGCCGGCCGCAATCTCCTGCTGGCCGTGGCGGGCTTTGGCGTGGTCACCATCCTCTTCGGCCTCTCCGAATCGTTCTGGTTCTCCCTGGCCATGCTCACCCTCACCGGCGCGTTCGACAACATCAGTATGGTTGTCCGGCAGACCCTTATCCAGCTGCTCACCCCGGACCGGATGCGCGGGCGCGTATTGGCCGTCAACTACGTATTCATCGGCGCTTCGAACGAGCTGGGCGGCCTGGAATCCGGCCTGGTCGCCCACTGGTTCGGACCGGTTATCTCCGTTGTCAGCGGTGGCATCGGAACCATCCTGGTGGCCCTCGCCACAGCCCTCGCCGCTCCTGCTCTGCGCCTTTTTGGCGCCCTGCACGAAGCCAGGTCGGACGAAGAGGAAATCGCCGAGAACCTGGCAGGCGGCGGGGATTCCTGAATCCGGATATTCGTCCTCCCAACGGCCGTCTTGACATTCCGGGTCGGCTGTTGTGATTGCAAGCGCACGATTGTGGAAGCAGAACGGTCCAGACAAAGGAGACTATGGATGCAAGACACAAACACCCGGAAAATGGGCTGGAAGGCTGTGAGCAAAACAGGCGTGGTTGCCGCTGGGGGCGCGGATGCCGTGGCGGCAGGTATTGAGATGCTGAAACAGGGCGGAAATGCGGCAGACGCGGCCGCGGCCACGATTTTTGCTCTGCAGGTCACGGATCACGGCGCCTGCTGCATAGGGGGCGAGGTCCCTCTTCTTATTTTTGATGCAAAAAAACAGGAGGTGAAGGTGCTCTGCGGCCAGGGACGCGCGCCGCTCTCACAGGTCGCAATCGACTGGTATATGGAAAACGGCATCCCCGGCGAAGGGGATATGAAAATGGCCCCTGTCCCCTCGGTTGCGGACCTGTGCATCACCACCCTCAAACATTATGGCACAAAAAGTTACGGGGAAGTGGTGGCGCCCACACTGGCCCTTCTGGAC
Organism: Candidatus Latescibacterota bacterium; assembly: GCA_012270675.1. GTDB lineage: Bacteria > Latescibacterota > UBA2968 > UBA2968 > JAAXHW01. The sequence continues at coordinate 15,124 of JAAXHW010000192.1, forward strand.
GCGGGAGAGGAGGACTGGCACCCCAGGCTCGCGGTCACCCTCCGCAGGATGGCCGAGCAGGAACAGCGCACATCGGGAAGCCGCGAGGAAAAGCTGCAGGCTGCAACCGACCGCTTCTACGGACGAAATCGCACCGATATCGCCGATGAGCTGGAAGCTTTTTACATTCAGAAAGGCGGGTTTCTTCGGAAGGCGGACCTCGCAGCCCACGACACAACAGTCGAAGACCCGGTAACGGTGAACTACAGGGGGTATACCGTGTGCAAGTGCGGCCCGTGGACCCAGGGGCCCTATCTCTGTCAGGCCCTGCGCCTGCTGGAAGGTGTTGATTTGAAATCCATGGGACACCTCTCGGCAGATTACGTGCACGTGGTTGTGGAAGCCCTCAAGCTGGCTATGGCCGATCGTGACGCGTATTATGGAGACCCCGATTTTGTGGATGTCCCTTTGTCCGAACTGCTTTCGGATGCCTACACCGAAATCCGCCGGCCTCTGATCAACAGGCAAAAAGCCTGCCTGAAAGCCCGACCGGGCGATCCGCATCACATGAGACCCCTGAAGGGGGAGGGCCTATTTCGGCCGGGGGTCGGCGGAACGACCACCTGTGTGGTTGCCGACCGCTGGGGCAATGTGGTCGCGGCCACGCCCAGCGCCAACGTGTACCGGGCAAACGTCGACGGCGGGCAGGCGGGCGTGACCTACGGCAACCGCCTGCGCAGCTTCAACACAACCCCGGGCCATCCAAACCGTATCCAGGCCGGGAAGCGCCCGCGCATCACGCTTACCCCCACGCTGGTGCTCAAAAACGGCCTGCCGATTCTATCGATCAGCGTTGCCGGCGGAGATCTGCAGGACCAGGCAACCCTGAATTTGCTTCTCGACTTCATCGAGTTCGGCATGCCGCCCGAAACAGCCGTCACCGCCCCGCGCTTCGCCACGGCCCATCACCAGGACTCGTTCGACCCCAACCCCGACCGCGCGCAGGCGTTTATCCGGGCCGGATCGTTGACCATCAGTGACAGGGTGAGTCCGCATGTTCGGGAAGCGCTTGCCGGGCGTGGACATCAGGTGGAGGCAAAGGCGGGGCCGGTCGCCACGCCTGTGATGCTTTATGTGGACCAGGACCGTGGCGTGTTCTACGCAGCGGGCGATCCTGCCGCGCACCGCCATGCGGCGGGTCTGTGATGGTGGGGGGATCTGCGCGGAAAAGCCCCTTTCCCTCATTACTCCCCCCTTGAGGGGGAGTCGCAGAAGCCGAGCCGACAGGCGACGGCTGATGCGGTGGGGGGAAATCAAAGGGGCTTATATACCTGAGTCACATCCCCCTGATAAAACCACCAAACCCTACTCACCTTTCGCCTTCTTCATCTTCTCCCGCCTAACTAACCGCGGTAAGCCCCCGGCAGATGAAGATTAAAAAAATAATCGTGCTATAGGTGTTCAGATGTTGTATCCTCAGTATAAGGAGGTGATCAGATGCCTAAAATACTGAGGATTTCGTTGACAGCAGAGCAAAGCAGCGAACTGGAGCAGGCGCGCGACCATTCGGACAAGCCGTATGTGCGTGAACGTGCCTGTGCGATTTTAAAGATTGCTTCTAAGATGTCAGGCCGTCAGGTAGCCCAACAGGGGTTATTAAAAAAGCGACGCAAAGACACGATATATGAGTGGGTAAATCGTTACAAGGCCGAAGGGATTTCAGGGTTACAGATTCGATCTGGGCGGGGACGTAAACCCGCTTTTTCCCCCTGAGTCAGCAATTTCCGGTTAGGATTTTGCTTGGGTCAAAAAGCTATCAAAATATTCATAACTTATTTATAAACAATCTTTTAATTATAAAAATCTTACTACGACACGACCGATATCTAACTTGGATTTCGCTTCCTAACGACTCTCTCAAAATC
>JAAXHW010000193.1 GCA_012270675.1 Candidatus Latescibacterota bacterium
CCTGTGAATCTCCGCGCACTCTTCCAACAAACTGTCGCCGGTCTCGCTCTGAATCAGCTCCAGCCTATTGGACAATGTCACGAAAGTTGCCAGCTCGGCCAAAGACCCTCGCGCGATACCAAGCATCTGAAGAAACTCTTTTTTCGAACGCCTTGCCTGCCCCTCTGCTATGTTCGCCGGCACCGAGGCCGCCGCCCTTCGCATCTGAGAAACAAGCCCATACTTCTCCTCGGCAGGAAACCGCCTCGTAATCTCATACGTCCTCACCGTCAAGTCCATCGCCCTCTGCCAAACCTTCAAATCCCGATAAGACCTTATTGGTGCCCTCTGACTCTCCACCATCCAATCAACCTCCTTTTCAGTTCCTTCATCTCGGACCACTAGCCACTAACCACTGACCACTGACCACTGACCACTAACCACTAACCACTAACCACTGCCGTTCAATGCCAGTCATGCGCCCGCGGCATCCGCACCCCCACCCGTATCGCCCGCAACGACGAAACAATCACATTCGTCGTCCCATCCCACTTCGAGACCGTCCCATTCACCTCGATCACCTGACTGTCCAGCTCCCGGCTATACCGCGCAAACACATCCCCCCACAGAATAATCTGCACATCCCCGTACTCATCCTCAATCGTCACAAACACCGTCCCGTCCCGCCCCCGCGGATGCTGCCGCGCCACCGGCCACCCCGCCACCGTCACCGCCGCCCCATCGTCCAGCTTCTCCACCTCCACCGAAGAGCGCACGTGCCGCGCCAGCGTCGGCCGCACAAACTCCATCAAATGCCCCTTCGGATACAGCTCCAGCACCTCATACTCCCCGATCATCTGCTCGCGCGCATCAAAATCCGTCAACGCCGCCGCACTTTCCGTCCGCGCCAGCGACAGCGCCCGCTGCCCGTTCCCCGTAGACCGCACCGTCAGTCCCGCCTCCCACAGCGCCTCCCTTCGGTTGCTCGCAATCCCGTCAAACGCCCCCGCCATCGCCAGCGATAACACCGCCTGCTCAGTCATCCCCGTCCGCCGCACCAGGTCCCCCGTGTCCGTGTATGGTCCATTCCTCTCCCTCTCCTCCACGATCCGCCTCGCCCACGCCTCCCCCACGTCCTTCGTGAACACCAGCCCCATCCGCACAGCCCCCTCCTCCGGCCTGCACCGCACCTCGCTCCGGTTCACGCACGGGTTGCGAAACGGGATCCCGAACCGCCGCGCATCCTGCTTCAGCGTCTCCAGAGGGTAAAAACCCATCGGCTGGTTGTTCATCAGCGC
>JAAXHW010000194.1 GCA_012270675.1 Candidatus Latescibacterota bacterium
CAGCCATTTATGCATCACAGGGTCATCCACCAGCAAAGTCGCCTGCTCGTAGAGATCCACCATCTCGCCGTTCCGATCGATAAACTTGAACGGCAGACCGCTTCCGGAGAGATACCCCGGGTAGAAATAGCGCGTCGCCATATGATTCGTATCGATCCGGTAGCCCAGCCGGCTCAGCGTCTCAAACGTCTCCGTCCATCCCGGACAGATCACATTGTGGTGCCGCGTACTCGTCGCCCGATACCCGAAATGCCCCTCGAAATCCGCCGACATCGCCTCTAAGTGCACCCCCATCTGCTCCACCGTCGGAGTCCGGCTCCCGCAAAAAGGATGAGGGCCAAAGTCCATTCCCCGCCCCCTCAGACCCGGGACCGCACCCGGCGAAAACAGTGAAAAATGCTCCTCCATCACATACACCGTGAACGACGCCCCATACCGACGCAGCAAACCCGCCACACGCTGCAGGTCCCCATCCACCATACCGTCGCTGTCACCGTTCAAAAACACCACCGCAGGCTTCCCCTCAGGATAGTGCCACACCCGCAACAACGGCAACCCATCGTCCGTCAAAAAACGCAACACACGCACCAGAAGGTCCTGATGCAAATCCGCCTGAGGCACCAGACCCATCCGGGGGTCCGTCTCCCCAACGTAGAAATCGTTCGGCTTGAACATATTGTCCCGGTCCGCATCCGGCCTGCTCCCATTGGACGCCTGCTCCGGATTCCCCTGATGCAAACGCACCACCGTCTCCACAAAATCATACGCAAACAACGCCGTCGCGCCCCTGCCCCGATACCACAACGACACACCCGCAAACGGCAGCAAACCCTCCGGCTCCGTGCAAAATGACGCAATCCGATTCGCCTCCTCCGGCATATAAAGCTCCGCATCCCCACGAAACTGCATCCCACTCTCCGGAAACCCGCGCGTCGCAGGGTGATCCCGGTCCACCACCACAAACCCCTCGCACGCCAGAGTATACACATCTTCCACCCCCCTCACCTCGCTGCACCCAAACAGCCCGGCCAGCGCCGCAGGCGGCCGAAACGCAACCAGCCGTCCCCCACGGTCCACATACCGCCCCAGCGCCTCCATCTCCTCTCCCGACAGCTCCATCCGCGTCAGCAACGCCACAGGCGCACCGCCCAGCACCCCATCGTCAATCGCCCGGCCCGTCACATCCTCCACCCCGTAGCAGAAATACCCCTCCATCTGGAGGACCTCCTCCACATACGGGTTAAACGGCGCTCCTGCCCACCGCCGCAGCAGCACGAGTATCGGCGTCTCAACCGGCATAAGTGGTCCTTTCCAACAATTCGTGTGGGGGTACGCTTCCAACTGAATTTATGAAGCCTTGCCCATCGCTCCGGCCATCGCCCTGACGTGTTCGGGCCCCGACCCGCAGCAGGAGCCGATGTAGTCAATCCCGACCGCCATCGCCTGCCGGGTAAAATCCGCCATCGCCTGTGGAGGCAGGACAAGCTCCGTCCACGGCCTCCCCGACTCCCCCATGTAGACATAAGGCCGGCACTGCACGGCCACCGGCTGCGCGGCGATCGGACCGTCCACCGCCTTCCGGACCTGCTCCATCAGCGGCAGCATCAACTCCGGGTCCTGCATGCAGTTCAGTCCCACGATGTCAGCCCCCGCATCCTTCAAACGCTTCGCACAGATGTCCATCTCGAACCCCTCGCGGGATTTGAGCTCAGGTTTGCACGACATCGTCACCATCGTCGCCAGGCCCGTGGGCTCTGCCCCCTCCAGGGCGCCCAGCGCATCCTCTAAGAAGTATAACGTCTCCAGGATCAGGAAATCCACGCCCAGATCCTTCAGAATCGCGCACTCCTCCTCATACCAGGGCCTCACCCGGTCCCCGTCCCCCTCCCGAAACTGCGACCCGAGGGCCGACCCCACCGTCCCGGCGATCAGCGCGCGTCCCTGCGACACGTTCAGGGCGATCTCCACCGCCTTCCGGTGGATCTCCTCAAACCGGTCCGCCTTCCCCACCTCCTCCAGCCGGTTTCGCGTGCCGGAGAACGTCTCCGCCATAAGCACCTCCGCCCCGGCGTCGAAGAACTCCTGCTGGAGTTGCTGCACCGCGTCGGTGTGCGTCAACACGTCCTGCGGTGACCACTTTTCCATCGGCAGCCTCCGCTGGCGCAAAATGTAGATATAACCTCCGTCGCCGAGTACGGGACCCTTTGAGAGACGCTCAAGGATGCCCTCTGACATGTTCCATCCTCCCCTGTCATAAGTTGTAAGGCCCCCTGTTGAACGATCCGCAACAGGAGGCCTTTTCGACGACAATCTCAAACCCTGATATCTTAGGACCCGAAAAGTTAACTCCTTATAAATTCAGAAAGACCCCGTCACAGAGAACCGCAGCGGAGCATCGAACTGGTCGCCGAAGGTTGCCCACGCCACGTCGGCCGACAGAAACCGGTCTCCCCGTTTGAGCCGCACCCCTGCTCCTGCCGTAAAATTCTGGTTGTCGTAGTTCCACTTGTAGCCGCCTCGCAGGGCCAGCATGTTCCGCAGCCAGAGTTCTGCCCCGAAGTGCGCCCGCCTTTCCACACTCACGGCGTAGAGACTCTCAAAAGCACCGGTGAGATAGGCGGGGTCCCCCTTCTCCCCGATCACCTCAGCAGCCACCGCAATATTAAAAAGGGCGGGCATATGGGCGTTGAGGATCTCGTTGTCGATGAGAATCTTATCCTTCCCGAAGTTCCGCAGCGCCATCGCGATCCGCAGGTTGCGGAAGCCCGTGTAATACTTCGTCCCGAGCGCCAGGTCGAACGTCCGGAAGCCCCATTCCCCGAACAGCGTCTCATCCACCACCCGGACCTGTGCGCCCACCGAGAACCGGTCCGTGAGCTTCTTGGCGTAGGCCCCACCGAAAGCCCAGCTTCCGGTATCCAGATTGCGTCCCGTCCCCTGAGGTTGTCGGATCGTCGTCTCCAGCATCTCGGGCGGTGAAAACGTCACGATGCTTAAGGCGAACGCCCCGTAGTCCGTATTCACGCCCACGGCCGCGGAGTTGAACTGCGAATTCACGAGCCACTGCGTGTTGGTGAACGTAAACTGAAACCTGTTTTTCGGTATGTCGGTCATCCCGGCCACGTTCCAGAAAACAGCGCCGATGTCGTCCACCACACCCACGTAGGCGTCGCCCATGCCCACGCCGCGTGCACCCTGAGCTACTTCCAGGAAAGTGGCGTAGGTCTCGCCCAGAGGCGCCTGGTTCGAGATATCGGCCAGCACCGGGGCAGAGGGAACGAGTCCGGCTAGCACCGCCGCAAATCCGATCGAATAGATGCTCCGCATGGCGATCTCCTTAGAAGTTGTTTTAAAATTCCTGGTGAGTTCCCGAGCGCGAGCGAAAAAGTGTCGGTCAAGGCGGGAGAACCCGACCGTATCCTGGAGATACGGGTGGGTTTGACCAACGCCGACCCACGCTTTTGCAGCCGCGCGAAGACCGCTG
>JAAXHW010000195.1 GCA_012270675.1 Candidatus Latescibacterota bacterium
GGCTTGTAATTTGTCCGAGCCTCCTGTTGAGCAGTCAAACTTCGCGCTATTTTGTGCCTATGAAGGGGAGGACGATCTGACCATCTCCACCAGTGTGGGACTCATTGTTTTTGAATTTCACGACATCAGCTTCAAAACGCATCCTGGAGGGCTGGTCTACCGGTATCGGCTGAAGGGGTACGATGAAGACTGGCAGACCACAACCGCTCAACGTGTGGAATACCAGAACGTGCCGGGAGCAACCTTCACGTTCGAAGTCCAGGCCGTGGACCAGGACCTGAATTACTCCGAGCCAGCTTCTGTCACACTGAACGTGGTGCCTGACCCTCACATCCAGGTTCTGGCCGAGGCGCTGAGCCAGAGTGGGACCAAAGGCGAGTTCGTGGGGAATAGCCAGGCCCTCCGCGAGGTTCAGGCGCAGCTTGCAGAGGTAGCCAAAACCGACCTGACCGTATTGATCTCAGGTGAGACCGGTACTGGCAAAGGGGTGGCTACCCGGGCCGTGCACCAGCTGAGCCCGCGCAGAGACCGCCCCTTCATCCAGGTCAACTGCGGCGCCCTCCCCCAAAGCCTAGTCGAAAGCGAACTGTTCGGTCACGAACGGGGGGCCTTCACCGGGGCGGTCTCCCGCAAGCTGGGCAAGGTGGAACTGGCAGCGGGCGGCACGCTCTTCTTAGATGAGATCGAGGACCTGGCCCTGGAAGCGCAAGTGAAGCTGCTGCGCCTCTTGGAGGAACGCGCCTTCGAGCGGGTGGGCGGCACCGAGACGCTGGTGGCCGATATGCGGGTGATTGCAGCGACCAACCGGAATTTGCAGGAGATGATGGCCAACGGGCAGTTCCGGGAGGATCTCTACTTTCGCCTGCAAGTGTTTCCCGTGAGACTGCCGCCCCTGCGCGAGCGCCGGGAGGACATCCCGCTTCTGGCCGCCTGTTTTGTGGAGCGGATGGCGTCCTATCTGAACAAAGCAGTACCTCGGCTGACTCCGGAGGCGCTGGCCGTGCTGAGGACCTACGACTGGCCGGGCAACGTCCGGGAATTGGAGCATGCGGTACAGCGTGCCGTGATCCTGTGCCGGAGGCAGACGATACAGCCTAAGGATATTGCTCTGAAATCCGATCAGACGGACGGTGAACTCTCTGAGGAGATCCTGACCCTGAAAGAACTCGAAAAACAGCACATACGGAAGGTCGTGGAACAGGCCGGGTGGGTCATCAAGGGGCCGCACGGAGCAGCTGCTTTGCTGGGCATGCATCCGTCTACATTGAGCCACCGCATGAAGAAGCTGGGCATCCGGCGGCCATAGGTCCCACATCTGGCACCCCGGGACCATATATGGAACCTCCATTTGTTCTTACTACTTATTGTTTATAAACAGGATAAAAAAATAGAACAATTGGTGGGATCAGATACTGTCCCTGTACCGGTTAGCATCCTGTCCGTCTAACCCCGTACAGTCATCCCACAACCTCTATTATAAACAGCCACTTGAAGCGATACGCTTTGGGCGGCTTTTTTTCTGGCACAGGATTTGATTTGCAGATGGTGTGTAATCCAGAGAGAACTCAGACGGTACAGCTCACAGTAATATAGCAGATTCCGGAGGAGATTCTGCTAACGGACTGGACCTGATTACAAACGAGATCCTTACATCTTTGGGAGGGAGCGCAATGTCCCCTTTTGCCTGCACCACCCGCAACAGCCCCACTGTCGGTCGCCATCCCACCGTTCTGGAAGTCCAGAACCTGGCCCGCCGTGCCGCCCGCTGCCACCTACCGGTGCTGATCACCGGAGAAACCGGCACCGGAAAAGAATTACTCGCACGCACCGTCCACGTCCAAAGTCCCCGCTCCGATGGACCCTTTGTGGTCGTGGACTGCGGCGTTCTGTCCCGGGACGTAGCCCGAAGCGAACTCTTCGGACATCTCCGGGGATCCTTTACCGGCGCCTTCGAAAACCGATGCGGACTGGTGAAAGAGGCCAGAGGCGGCACCCTCTTCTTAGACGAAGTGGGCGACCTGCCCGGGGACCTGCAGCCCCACCTGCTTCGGCTCCTTCAGGAAGGCGAGTTCCGTCCGGTAGGCGACAGCCGAATCCACCGGGCTGACGTACGCTTAGTGGCAGCCACCCACCGGGAACTGAAGCAACAGGTTCTGGAGCATCGATTCCGTGAGGATCTCTTTTACCGCCTCAATGTCATCCACCTCCACCTGCCCCCTCTTCGGGATCGTCGAAGCGATATACCCCTCCTGATCGAGCACTTTGTGGCGAAATCCCAGGAGAATGGGCTGAGAATACGCCCCCTCTCTCCAGAGGTCTGGATGCTGCTGGAGGGCTATGACTGGCCAGGCAACGTTCGGGAACTGGCCCATGTCATATCCCGAGCGCTCCTCTTGGCCGAGGGAGAACAGGTCTACCCCAGCGATCTGCCGCCTCACATCCAGGCCTCAGGCACGTCCGAGGCAGACCTCTATGAACTTTCCTATAAGGAAGCCCGGCGCCTCAGCCTGGACCGCTTCACCCGGGAATACCTTCACCGTGCCCTGCTGCGCACCGGGGGCAACGTCTCTCAGGCCGCCCGGGAAAGTGGTATAGGACGGCAGTACTTCCAGATACGAATGGCCGAGCACGGATTTCGGGCAGACCGGTACCGGGGTGGCGATTAACCCCGGTACCCTTCACTCCACCCTGACACAAGACGTCAGGAGACTCTGACCACAAAAGGGTCAGGGCCTTTTTCTATTCCCGGTCTGCCAGTAGTCTCCTTCTTAAGTGTTGAGAGATATACCCGTCAGGATATGTGTTTGGTAAAAGTACAGATAGACGATTTCTGGGCCATAGACCCGTTGCTATTGGCATGGATCTTTCAGATCCGGAGAGGCATTTTGAAAACTTTTTTCACCTTTTTCCTCTGAAGTTTTCTCAAAAATTCTTTTAAAGATTTTGAAAATATTATGCTTATGCTCTTTCAGGAAGGAGTGGCACAGGGTTTGCGAAAGTTAACCCACCGATTCTGCACCGCACAGGCACGGAAGGCACGGGGAAATACAAATGCAGGGAAAAAGGAGCAATCCTCCGAGGTGAATCCCTCTAATGGCTATGAAAATCCTGCATATCCTGAATCAGTCACTGCCGCACTGGCAGGTCGGTTACACCATCCGCAGCAAGTATATCGTCGACCTCCAGAAAGCACTCGGGTTTGAACCGGTCGTGGCGACAAGGTATTCACCCCCTTCGGTAAACGGAGCGTGTCCTGTCGAAAAGGAGTACCTGGACGGCGTTTTGTATCTGAGAGATGCCGCTCAAACGTATAATCACAAGGTCCTACAACGTCTCGGCAAAGGCCGGCCTCCCGATTTCGACCGTCTGTTTCGTTACGGCCTGAAGCGCCAATTCCGAAACCATATTTCCCGTGCTATCCAGACCCAAAAACCTGATTTGGTCCATGTCGCATCCCCTACACGGAACGCCCTGACAGCGATCAATCTGGGGCACCGGTACGGTCTGCCCGTGATCTACGAAGTGAGGGATCTGCGGCACGACAGCGCAGTCGCGAATGGTACAATCGACCCTGCTTCAGAAACCTATCAGAGACAGTGTCGCGAGTTTGTAAATGCAATGGAACGTGCAGACCACGTGGTGACCCTTTCCGGGACAATGAAGGCTGAGTTCGTGCGGGAGGGCATCCCCGAAGAGAAAATTTCTATTGTCCCGAATGGGGTCGACACCTCACAATTTCAGCCCCGGGAACGCCCGATACACTTGAGGGAGAAGCTAAGCATTCTTCCAGAGGAAGTCGTCATCGGCTACATCGGTTCCCTCAGAAAGCTTGAGGGCATTCACGGGTTGCTCAAAGCCGGAAAAATCCTGCTGGAAAACAACCTGCGCGTCAGGATTTTGGTTGTAGGTGAAGGCGACGAACTCGGCCCCCTCCGGGCCCTGGCAAGAAAGCTGAATCTGAGAAACACCATTCACTTTACCGGCCGGGTACCCCATTGGGACATTCCGGATTATTATGCCCTTCTCGATCTATTTGTCATTCCTAGAATCAAGAGCAAAGTCACGGATCTGGTGCCTCCGCTAAAGCCGTATGAAGCAATGTGCATAGGGAAAGCTCTCATTGTCAGCGATGTGAACGCACTCCGCGAGATCGTGGACGACGGCAAGACCGGCCTTATCTATACCGCTGACGATCCGGATGACCTCGCCCGGAAGTGTTCGACCCTCATCCAGGATGCGCGGCTCCGGGCAGCAATGGGGCACCGCGCAAGGCTCTGGGTCCTGGAACACCGGGCATGGCGGAAGGTCGTGGCGAGATACGGCGTGATTTACAAGCAGGCGCTCCGTAAACACCGGCCCGGGCTGTCCGGCGCCGCTTCGAAACCCCTCAGAAAGCGCATCCTCTTCTACAGCCAGCACCTTGTCGGCGTGGGCCATCACTTCCGAAATCTCCAGATCGTCCGGGTGCTGGCACGGGACCACGAGGTCCACTTCGCGGACGGCGGCCGTCCAATTCCAGGCGCCGAAGTGCCGGACTCCGTGAGGCGTATTCAGCTGACGCCCATTCATCTGACACTACAGGGGCTGGCCTCTGAAAATCCCAACCGGAACATTGAAGAGGTACTGGAGGAGCGTCAACGCATCCTGCGAGAGACCGTTTCACACCTGCGACCGGACGTCTTCATCATTGAACTATTTCCCTTCCAGCGGTGGCCCTTGCGGCCGGAGCTACTCCCGGCGATTCAAACAGCCGGATCGGTCAACCCGGACGTCAGGGTAATCTGTTCTCTGCGTGACATCCCCCTTCAGGCCAAAACGGCCGCCCTCGATATATTTCCGGTTCCAGCCTGCCATCCATCCGGGGACCGGCTGCGGTTCTACTCGGTTCCTTTTGGAGGTAAAATCCACGAGGATATCGGAATCGCACGCAGGTATTACGAAGCGGCATGTCCCACGTTAAACGCCTGCTTCGACGCCCTGCTCATTCACGGAGACCCGCGTGTCAGCCAGTTGGAAGAGCACTTCCCCTGGGTGGAGGATATCGCGATCCCGGTTATCTACACCGGATATGTATCTGAAAAACCGAACGGCGCGCTGGAGCATCGAAGCCTGTTCGGAGAAAATCCCCAAAACAGAAACGGATTTGTGCTGGTCAGCGCAGGCGGTGGCGTTGATGGTTACACACTTGCCGCCCCCTGTATTGAGGCCTGGAAAAGCCTTTATGAACAGGGAGCGATTGAGAACCGGACAATGGTCATTTTCTCAGGCCTCTTTGTAGAAGAGACGCATTTCAAAGCCCTTAAACAGATGTGTGGAGACGGTCCGTTTCGCCTTGAGCGGTTCGCGCCCAATTTTCTCCAGTGGATGCGTGCTGCCGACCTCTCAATTAGCCGGTCTGGATACAACACCTGTATGAACACCCTGGAGACATGTGTCCGGACGCTGTTCGTGCCAAGCAAGCTTTCAAAGGATCAGCATATCCGGGCGCGCAAGCTGGCTGATCTGGGACTGGCGGAGGTGATCCATCCCGACGTTCTGACACCTGATCGGATCGCCGATGCCATTGTGCGCGGGCTGTCTCATCCCCTACCGAGGCATACCCTGGCGCTGGACGGTGCTGAACAGACGCGTGCGTTTATCGAAAATCTCTAAAAGAACGCCGCAGAGACGCAGAGAAAGGCAAAGTAAAGGAGAACGCTGTGAAGATTTTCACCCCTTATCCATACCTTTCCGAAGAGACCGTATACGAATCCGGGAGTGGCGCTTCGATTTCGGGGTTCAATCACGTACAAGCCCTGTCTAAGTACTGCGAGGTCTTCCTGCCATCAAAGGAGCCGGAGGAGTACCAGGACAACGTCTATGGCGTTCCGCAAACGTTCGAAACCATCGACGATTCACTTCGATGGTTTGAACAACATGAATTCGATGCGGTGCTGATGTTTGAGCCAAACGTTAACGAACTGGCCTTCTTCCGCCATGTCTGCCCCGCTCCAATCGTCATCCGTCTGTCCTGCTGTTTTGGTCAGAACCGGGAGTTCCTGAACCAGGTCCTGAACTGTTATTCTCTGCTTCGGCCTTACGACGCGCTCTCACCCAAATCGACCTGGTGTACCCGCGAACTGGCGACCTGCGTCTTCGACCCGTCTTATCTGAGGCCCATCACGAACGGCGTAGACACAGAGGTCTTCAAGCCCACCGACAAGCTCGCTGCCCGCAAGGAGGTCGCCGAGGTCACCGGTGATCAGCGATTTTTGGAGATGCCTATCGTTGGATTTTGTTCTCGATTCGAACCGGGCAAGGGAGCGTTTCCCTTTCTTCGCATAGCCGATCTGAACCCGGATGTCCTGTTCGCCGTCATCGGCCAGCAGTTTGTTCCCATTAACCATCCACCAAACGTCATCTTTCTCGGACCTCAGCCCTACAACCGGATGCCGCTTTACTACAACCTGCTGGATGTGCTTTGCTCCCTGTCGGTCTACTCCTACGAATCCTGCCCTTCGGTTGTGCTGGAAGGAATGGCATGCGGCCTTCCAATTGTGGCCACCCGGTTTGCCGGCGCGCCTGAACTCCTTTCTAATTGCGGCCGGATGATTGGGGTCACGAGATTTGAGAACGAACCGCTCAGCGTGTCCGGCTACATCGCCCCAGAAGCCGTTTCGGATACAATACGAAGCCTGATCGACAGCAAAACCGAACGAGAAAAATCAGGCCAGCAGGCAAGGGAACGAGCAGAAGGATTTTCGTGGGACCGGATTGCAAAACAGCACGTGGAGCTTTTCGAAGATCTCCTTCAGAAGCATGAACGGGGGACCTGCCCTTTACCCCTCACCGTCCACTTTGTCCAGGGCTATAACTTGAAAGAACATGCGCATAGCCTCTCTAAGGCATACAATTATCTTGGCAGCCAGCAGGGCCCGCTCCCCAGGGTCCCCTTCCTGCATCAGGACCTTCCGTTCCTGGAAGGCTTGGGCCTCTACCTGAGCCAGGCGCTGCATCCGAACGAAGTGGAGGCCGCGCTGCTCGGTATCGCCGGCGACCGGGAGACGTGCCATCAGACGCTCCGGAAGATCCGGCATATGGGCGATATGCTGATGTCCCCGTAAGATCGGATGGCTCTATCCCACCGTCCATGCCTATTGCCCGGAACCGACCGCCCGATTCCAGAGGAGGTCGCTTATGCTCTGACACAGGGAAGTAACACATCACTATTCCACTCTGGATACCGCTCTTGACATCCCGGCTTCGCGATGAGGAATGTCAGGATACAGGTATCCGCATCACAACTGGATGTCTCAGAACCCAATAAGGAGATAACAACGATGGTAGCCAGAGTACGTAATAACCGGATAACAACAGATCCAGGACAAATCTTCGTACAGTGTGTCCCCCTACCACTGCGCGAAGAAAGCTTAAGCATGCATGAGATGGCGATCGTAGAAGGAGGGAAAGGAGGAAAAGGAGGAAAAGGAGGAAAAGGAGGAACAACAGGGAAAACAGGGAAAACAGGAACAACAGGAACAACAGGGAAAACAGGAACAACAGGAACAACAGGAACAACAGGAAGTGGTGCGAAGTTTCCCTCTAAATACCTGGTGTCTAGTTATGTTATATTTGTCCCCCCACCAGGGAACAAATATGCCGAGACATATTACACGAGGATAAGGCTATATGAAATCTACTCCGGATATCACGGTATATGAAATCTACTCCGGATTTTATAATTGGAGAGAGCGTTTTGCATGTCCGGGACTGACTGATTGGAGTCCTGTTGTGGATTAATAATGCAGGATCTGAGCGAGTGGGATCGTCAGATCCTACCCCTTCCAGGATCCACACGTGATCCGTTATCCCTTCTGCCATCAGGGTGCGTGGAGACTTCTTTTTCGGCGACCCATTGTCCTTTGTTGGCCGGGGGGGATAAAGCTGTTGTTTGAGGCTGCCGTGGAGCAAACAGAAGGTGTAATAAGCATCCTGTAGCTCCACGGCAGCTTCCAACATCGCCCGTTAAATATCGTAATTTTCCAGAGCACCGCTACTCGGTTTCCACTGTAGCTGAGGCTAAGAAATCCGAATGGACCATCCAATCCTGCTGGATACATTCGCTTCCCAGGGGAAATCTCTACGCCTTGATCTGGGCGCCACCATCTTCCAGGAAGGCGACCCGGGCGACGCCTTCTACATCGTCCGGTCCGGCCGTTTGCGAGTCCTCCGGAAGAATGATGGAGAACGCCCTCAGACGGTGGGCTACCTCTACCCCGGCGACCACTTCGGGGAGGGCGCACTGTTGACCGGCCGGACACATCGCGCCACGGTACGCGCGGCTGAGCCCTCAGAAGTGCTGCGGGTTTCCGGAGCCGATTTCTTCAAGGTTGTCTCCTCCAACCCGGACTTGAAAGCGTATCTCGAAGACCGGATCGCCCACATCGCATACCGGGACTTCACACGGTATCTCAAAGCGGGAAACGGACACGTATCCGGCGAAGCGATGCAGGACCTGTTCCGGAGCTTGAAACGAGAGGCCCTACCCTCCGAAACGTGTGTGGTCCGCCAGGGGGACACAGGAGAACGGTTCTACCTGATCGGCAGTGGGCACCTGAGAGTCATAAGCCTGGACGGTTCCGGACGGGAGCGCAGGGCGTATGAACTGAAGCCGGGGGACTTCTTTGGCGTGCAGGCGCTGCTGGAGAACACCCCCCAGGCGACCACCATCACTGCAGTGACCGATGTTGTGGTCTATTCGCTGTCGAAGGTGGACTTTGACCGCTTTGTGGGTCGAATCCCTCCCCTTCGCCAGGCGCTTGAAGGGGCGGTCTTAAAGCACACACAGAAAAGATCTGCGGCACCGGTGCCGATTCCGGTGAATGGACCGACTGCTCCCCAAATGCAGCGAACGAAGCATACCCTGACGCCGGAGGCCTCATCCCAAAACGGGAAGGCCCGAAAAATCCGCCGGTTTCCGTTCCTCAAGCAGCATGACCAGACCGACTGTGGGGCGGCCTGTCTGGGGATGATCTGCAAGTATTACGGGATGTCCATCGGGTTGAACCGGCTTCGGGACATGGCCAACGTCTCACGCCACGGGGCGTCTTTAGCCGGGCTGGCCGAAGCTGCGGAGAGCCTGGGGTTTGTCACGCGGGGCGTGCGGACGGGCTACGAGCAGTTGCTGCGCACAGACCTGCCTGCTGTGATCCACTGGGAGGGCAATCACTTTATCGTCCTTTTTCAGATCACCGCAAACGATGCGATGGTCGCCGACCCTAGAGTCGGCATTCGGAAGCTCTCCAGAAAGGCGTTCGAGGCCGGCTGGACCCACAGGGCGCTTCTTCTGGAGTACACGGATCGGGTGGCCGAAAACGAACCGTCCCGGTCTTCCTTCCGCAGGTTCTTCCCCCTTGTACGGCCCTACGTCGGCATCCTCTGCGAAATCCTCCTGGCCTCCCTGGTCCTGAGCCTGTTCGGACTCGCCTCGCCGATCTTTACGCAGACCATCGTAGACCAGGTCCTGGTCCACCAGGACCGGGATCTGCTCAATCTGATGCTGATCGGAATGGTCGTCATCGCCCTCTTCCAGATGGGCACCTCTGCACTGCGGACCTACCTGATTGCCTACGTCAGCGCCCGGTTGAGTATCACCATGCTCTCCCGATTTTACCGGCACCTGCTGGGCCTATCGATGCGTTTCTTCGCACTGCGTCGCACGGGTGATCTCACAACGCGATTCGGGGAAAATGCCACGATTCAAGCGCTGTTGACCGGCACTACGGTCTCGGTCGTCCTCGACGTGACCATGCTTTTCGTCTATCTGGGGCTGATGCTTTATTATCATGTACAGCTGACCCTTTGTGTGCTGGCATTTATGCCTCTTACCGTGATTCTGACGTTGATCTACACGCCGGTCCTCAAGTCGCTCAGCCAGCGCGCCTTCCTGGCGCAGGCTGAACAGTCATCTGTGCTGATCGACTCCCTGCATGGCGTTGACGCTGTCAAGGCATCGGCTATAGAGCGGAGCATTAGGTGGAAATGGGAGGATCGCTACACCAAAGAGATTCAAATCGGATTTCACGGAATGAAAATCGGGATGCTGTTCGGCTCTGTCGGCGGGCTGCTCAACCTATTCAGCAGCACATTTATTCTCTGGTACGGAGCGACCCTTGTGATTGACGGGGAACTGTCCGTAGGGCAATTGATGGCCTTCAATGTGATGATCGGCAACGTCACAGGACCGATTATGGGCCTGATCGATCTCTGGCCGCAGGTCCAGGAGGCGCGCATTGCGCTGGAACGGCTGAACGACATCTACGATACCCCTATGGAGGCGTCCCGGCATGGGGATCATGCCGTAACTCTCCAGCGGATGGAAGGTCGGATCGCGTTTGAAAAGGTCTTCTTTCGCTACGGAGCCGGTGCAGAGCAACCCTATGTCCTCAACGACATCAACCTGACCGTTCAGCCCGGCCAGAAAGTGGCCGTCGTAGGCCGTAGCAGCGCAGGGAAGACCACGCTGGTAAAACTCATCCCCCGGCTTTTTGATCCCACCGAAGGGCGAGTGACGCTCGATGGAATCGACCTGCGTGATTTTAACCCGGCATGGCTGCGGCGCCAGGTCGGGATGGTCCTGCAAGAGCCATTCCTCTTCAGCGGGTCCATCGCGGAAAACATCGCGTTGGGCGAGGAAGAGGTCGACATGGACCGGGTGGTGGAGGCCGCCAGGCTGACCAATGTCCACGGCTTTGCCTCCGACCTGCCCATGGGCTACGAAACCAGGGTCGGAGAACAGGGGGTAGGGCTCTCCGGTGGGCAGCGGCAGCGGGTCGCCATCGCCCGGGCGCTCTACACCGATCCCCGGATTCTGATCTTCGATGAAGCGACCAACGCCCTGGATACGGAATCGGAGCAGGCCATTCAGGAGAACCTGGAGGACATCTTAAAAGACCGCACGGCGTTCGTCATCGCCCACAGACTGAGCACCGTACGAAATGCGGACCTGATCGTGGTGCTGGACAAAGGACACATCGTAGAGACAGGGGATCATGCGAGCCTGATGGCGAGGCAAGGGCTTTATTACTACCTGACAGGTCAGCAACTGGACGCGGCATAAAGGGACAAATAAGCTGACGGAAGCAAATGGCCGAACCTGTATCAACAGCATCCGCATTGGCGGAGGAAACCCCCGATGTTTCAGATGTTCAGCCTGCTTCGGGGAATATAGCACACCCGGTGGAAGTGTCTGAGTTCTTCGGGTCTCTTCACCCTGCTTTTAGCCGGACGCTGCTTTATATTGTGCTGGCCTTTGTCCTGTCCGGGCTGCTCTGGGCGGGGTTCGGGAAAGTGGATGTGGTGGCCACAGCGCCGTTTCGCCTCGTGCCCCGGGGCCGGGTGAATACTGTCCAGGCGCCCCGGGGTGGAGAGATTGAGAGCATCAAGGTGAAGGAGGGGGACAGGGTGAGTGAAGGGCAAATTCTTTTCAAACTCCGGTCCCGCGAAACCTGGATGGAACTGCGGGAACTGGAACAGGCCAAAGTGCAGTTTCAGAAAGCGGACTACGACTTTCGGGAAGCCCTGCCCCAAAAGCGGCGGCTCACACAGGAGACCGTTGCCGCGCTCAAAGCCAGGCTGGACCTCATGCAAGCGCTGATGCAGACCCACCAGGACGCCCTGCAGGCCTATCGAGAGAGCATCAAAGAGGAGAATCTGAGCGGTCACACCCCGGATGCGAACCCTCCTGAGGCGGACCTGAAGGCAGAGATCCGGTTTCGATCCGCAGAACTGGAACACCTCAACCACCTGTATACGGAGAGCCGCCAACTCTACAAGAAGCGCCTCATCAGCCACAAGGCCCTGGACGAGGCCCGGGTGCGCTACTTTGGGGCACTGGCCGCCCTCCCCGCCCGGATGGCGGAGGTCCATCGCCTGGAAACAACCGTGCAGGACCTGAAGCGACAAATCCTGCAGGCGCAGATCAACCGTGACCGGGAGTCCGTCGGGGCCGTACACGCCTACAAGGAGGCAAAGCTGCGCTACGAACGGGCGCAGCAGGCGGTGGACCGGGCCCTGGAGGCCGACTCGGACCTCATCCTGGCACCGGAAGCCGGCATCGTGACCCAAGTGCTCGTGAACACCGTGGGACAGGTGGCCGACAAAGGGCAGGCCCTGGCCACCCTGGCTCCGGCCTCCGCCCCCACAGTGGCCGAAGCGATGGTCCTCAACAAAGATGTGGGAACGATCAAGCCGGGGCAGGCCGTCAAGCTGAAGTACGAAGCCTTCCCCTTTGAAGACTATGGTATTAAACAGGGGAGACTCACGCAGATATCGCCGGATGCAACTGTCGATCCGGTCTTCGGTCCGGTCTATCGGTGCATCGTGCAACCGGAAGAGATCACCGTGCAGGTGCATTGAGAGGAAAAGCCGCTGATGTACGGCCTGAAGGGCACCGCCGAAATCATAACGGACAGAACTTCAATCCTCAACCTGCTACTGAAACCACTGCGGCAGATGCGCGAATCTGCGGCGTTCGCACCGGACGAGGAGGAATAAGGTATTGGAGGGAACAGACCCGGTGCTCATCGTCGTCAACGACGAGCACGTCCATCTCTCGGACCTGCTGCGTGCGCTGCAGGCTGCTGACGACCTGAGCCTTCTCCACCGCTGCGCACGGCAGCGCCTCATCCTCCAATTGGCGCTACGCAAAGGCCTGAGCGTGGGCCCGGAGGACCTGCAGGCGGAAGTGGATGCGTGGCGCTACCAGAACCGGCTGGAGCGCGTGGAGGACACAGATGCCTGGCTGGCGCAGCGGGGGTTGACGTTGGACGACGTGGCCCGACAGGTCGAATGCCGCCTGCTTGAGGCATCCCTGGCCCAAAAGGCAACCGAAGGTCGAATAGAACCCTATTTTATGCAGCATACCCTGGACTTCGATGAGGCGGAAGTATGCTGGATACACGTCGCAGACGAGGGAATGGCAGAGGAACTCCGGATGCAGATAACCGAGGAAGGTGTCGCATTCCACAACCTGGCACGGCGTCATTCTCAGGATGAAGCCACCCGACCCGCCGGAGGCTACCTGGGACGACTCAGACGCCGCCACCTGCCCAAAGGCATCGCTCCGCTGGTGTTTGCAGCAGCGCCGGGGGAACTAACAGGGCCGCTGAAGATCGAAAAAGGCTACGCGCTCTACCTTGTGCAACACATCTACCCCGCGACCCTGACCGGGGACGTGCAGCAGGAGATCAGAAACCGGCTCTTCAAGACCTGGCTCAAACGCGAGATGCGACGGGCGCGTATTGCGTTCCCGTTTCTGAAATCCCTCAAATTGCCCAACCGGGAAGCCCCGACCATCGGAAGAAACGCTATCGGATAATCTGCTTCAGGTAGGCCCTGGCGGCCAGAAGCCCCTCCTGATTGCGTTCCGTGCTTCCCATATAGCGGTCATCCTCCAGTTCAATCGCCAGAGGGCCGTCGTACCCGATCTCCTCCAGGCGGGCCACCACCCACTTCCAGTCCGCAACCCCCCATCCCGGAATACAATAGCGCCACCAGCCCTCCCCGTGCGGATAACGGCGGCCGAAACTCTGCCCCAGACAGCCAAACGCGTAAAGCCCGTCGTCCAGGATCTCGGTATCTTTGGCATGTACGTGGCGCACCCGGTCCCCGAACTCCACCAGAAGGCGCTTGTAATCCACCCCGATGCGGATAAAATGAGAGGGGTCGTAGCAGATCCCCAGGTGGGGCGACGGAATCGCCTCGAAAATGGCCCGGAGGGTCTCCGGCGTGCAGCCCAGGTTGGGATAGGCCGGCGCCGGACCGGGATAGGGCTCAATCGCCAGGTGGACGCCCTCCTTCTCCGCAGTGTCCACAATCCCGGGGTAGACCCGCTTCAGTATCTCAAAACTCTCGGCCCGGGGCTGCAAACTGTCATCGGGCGCAAGGCACACAAAGACCACCCCCGAGCCGCAGGCGGCCGTCGCCCGGATCCGCCGTTTCATCGCCGCAACCGCCTTCCGGCGCACGCGGCCGTCTCTGCTCAACAGCGCCCCCCCACCCCCCCAGTCCACCGTGCCGATGCGCAGCCCGGCCCTGTCGCAGATCTTTCGGACCTTCCGGTTC
>JAAXHW010000196.1 GCA_012270675.1 Candidatus Latescibacterota bacterium
TGATCGAGATGTCGGCGATCGACTTCGGCCGGAACATCCGGAAGGTGGCGCGGGTTGCCGAGCTGGTGCCCGAGGTCCACATTGTGGTGATTACGGGGTACAACAAGCCCTATTTCTGCGATCGGTCGATTCTGGAGGCCGATGAGCATCGCCTGGTGGCGGGATGCATCCGGGATATCGTGGAGGGGATCGATGGCACGGATGTGAAGGCGGGGATTGTGAAGGGGGGCAGCGGGTACAACACGTTTCAGGAGTACGATCAGAAGCTGCTGCGTATTGCAGCGGCGGTCCACGTTGAGACGGAGGCGCCGGTGATTACGCATACCGAGGCGGGGACCATGGGGTTTGAACAGGTGCGCTTCCTGGAGTCGCACGGCGTGACGCCCCACCGGATCTGTCTGAGCCACATGGACCGCAATCCGGATTTCTGGGAGCACCGGCGGATCGCGGAGCGGGGCGCGTACCTGGGCTACGACTGTCCGGGCAAGGTGAAGTACGGTCCCGATGAGACGCGGATTGGCGTGCTGAAACGGCTGTTTGACGCCGGGCTGGGCGGGCAGGTCCTGCTGGGCAACGATCTGGGCAGGCCCAGCTACTGGCGCAGCTATGGAGGGGGGCCGGGGTTGGATTTTGTGCTCACCCGGTTTGTGCCCCGCCTGCGGGAGGAGGGATTCAGGGAGGAGGGTATCGAGGATTTGCTGGTGAACAATCCACGCCGATTTCTGACGGGCGAGTAGGCGGGGGGAGAAGGATGGCCCTGGTTGTCGGCATCGATCTGGGAACGTCGAGCACCAAGACCATCGTGCTGGACGATGAGGGGCGGGTGGTGGCAAGTGCGAGTGCCAGTTACCCGTTGCGGAAGCCCGGTCCGGGACGCGTGGAGCAAGATGCGGATGACTGGTGGCGGGCGGTCTGCGAGACCGTACGGCGCGTCGTGCAGGCGCTTGCAGCGTGTCACCCGCCGCGCCCGGTTCGGGATATCCGGGGGGTGTCGCTTTCGGGACAGATGAACGGCGCGGTGTTCGTAGACGCTTCGGGGGCGCCGCTGCGCCCCCCACCCATCTGGCTGGATCACCGCTCGCAGCGGGAATGCGATGCGGCAAAAGCACGGGCGGGGGACCTGCTCCGGAGCAGGGCGCTTCAGGTGCTCAGTCCGATCAATACGCTGGCAAAGGTCCTGTGGGTGCGCGAGCACGAACCGGAGGTGTATGCCCGGGCCGGGTACGTGCTGATTCCAAAAGACTGGGTCCGGTTTCGGCTGACAGGTACGTTTGCTTCGGATGTCTCGGACGCGTCGGTGACGGCGGCGATGGACCTTTATGAGCGGGACTGGAGCGGGGAGATTCTGGACGTGCTGGAGGTGCGTCGGGATCTGTTTCCGGACGTGGTCGAGTCGACGACGGTGGTGGGTGCGCTGACCCGGGCGGCGGCGGCGGAGACGGGGCTGGCGGAGGGGACGCCGGTGTGCGCCGGGGGGGGCGACGTGGCGTGCCTGGCGGTGGGGGGCGGGGTGATCAGGCCGGGTGTGCTCAATGTGGGGATCGGCACGGCCGGGCACGCGCTGGCCTTTGCCGAAGGGGTCAGCGATGCGGCGTTCAACCGGCTCTGGCCCATGTGTCACGCGGTGCCGGGGGAGTATCTCTGGCTGGGGTGCTCGTATACGTGCGGGGCGAGCATGTCATGGCTGAACGAACAGCTGGGCGAGGATTTCGAGACACTGACGGCGCAGGCCGGAGAGGTGCCTCCGGGCAGCGAGGGGCTCTTTTTCATGCCCTGGCTGGAAGGGACGGCAACCCCCAATCCCGATGCGCACGCGCGGGGTGGCTGGGTGGGGCTGACGCTGCGCCATGCCAGGGGGCACCTGATTCGGGCGCTGATGGAGGGCGTGGCGTTCGATCTGAGGCAGTCGCTGGAATGCTTCAAGGGCCTGGGGCTGCCGGCCGGGGAGCTTCGCATCGGCGAGGGGGGCGCAAGGTCGGCGCTGTGGCGGCAGATCCAGGCGGATGTGTTCGGGCAGGACGTACGGGTGCTGGAAGTAGAGGACGCTTCTGCGCTGGGCGCGGCGATTATCGCAGCTGTCGGGGTGGAGATGTATACGGATTTCGAGTCGGGGTGCGGCCGGGCGGTCGGTCTGGGCGAGACGGTCCGGTGCGATGCAGCGCGGGTGCGGCGTTACGAGGCGTGCTTCCGACACTATAGCAGGCTTTATCCGAGCATGAAGGACTGGTTTCAGGATTTGGGCGGTATGGGCGAGGAAGTAAATTGAGTGTTTAAGGGAGGGTTATCCATTATGAAAGCGCTGACCCGGGAGCAGATCGCGTTTTTCCGTGAGAACGGCTACCTTCGCCTGGAGCAGGTCTATCCGGGCGGGGAGATCCGGGAGATGAGCGAGGAGCTGGATTATGTGATGGAAACTTTCGCCAACTGGAACGCGGCGTGGCGCGGGCCGTGGCGGAAGGCGTATATGGACGAGGACCAGAATGAGGTGGCCACGCTGGTGGCCATCCACGAGTTGCAGCACTATTCCGCTGCCTGGACGCGCGCGGTGACGAGTCCGGTGCTGGGTGAGGCGGTGGGGGCGCTGCTGGATTCCGAGGCGGTGGAGTTGCACCACGTGACGCTGCACGCCAAGCCGCCCGACAGGGGAACGCCGTTCCCGATGCATCAGGACCTCCCGTTCTATCCTCACAGGGATGGCCGCTACGTTGATGCGCTGGTCCACCTGGACGACGCGGACGAGTCGAGCGGGTGTATCAAGTTTCTGTCGGGAAGCCACAAACTGGGTAAGTTGCAGCATATTGTGGGACCGGATACCGCGCCTCACCTGCCGACCGATGAATACCGCCTGGAGGATGCTGTTTTTGTCCCCGCAAAGGCGGGAGATGTGGTGGTGTTCTACCTCTGGACGGTGCACGGCTCGGCGATGAACCTGAGCGGCCGGTGGCGGCGGCTGGTGCGCCTGGGGTTCCGGGATCCGCAGAACCGGCAGGAGGGCGGGCAGGCGATGGGACGGCCGGGGTTGATCGTGAAGGGGGTGCGGCCGAAGGTGGAGGACGCGGAGGTAGACGTGTACGGGAACTGGAGGCCGGCGGCTGCGAAGGCGTGAGGGGAGTGGGACCGGGGCACCCGTACCTCCCCACTCACAGTGGCGCCGGGAAGAAGGGGGCGAGGGAAGATGCGTGAACCGGTGGTTTTGCTGGAGTCCTATTCGGCGGAACGGGACCGGGCATCGTTCGCGTTTTCAGGCTTTTGCGGCGAGGTGGCGGCCTGCGTTCCGGAGGAGGTGCGGCCTGCGCTGGAGGCGGTTGAACGGGCGGTTGCCGGAGGGCGGCATGCGGCCGGGTTTCTTTCCTATGAGGCCGCACCCGGGCTGGATTCGGTTCTGAAGACCCGGCCGGGGGGGGCGCTGCCCCTGGTCTGGTTCGGGCTTTTCAGGGAGCGGACCGGGGTGGCGCCGGGAGGGCTGGACAGCTGCGGGGGGTATTCGCTGTCGGCATGGCAGCCGTCGGTTTCCCGGGCGGCGTACGGTGCGGCGATTGGGCGTATTGGGGCCTATATTGAAGCGGGCGATACGTATCAGGTAAATTTTACGTTCCGGATGCGGGCCGATTTTGAAGGGGATGACCGGGCGCTTTACCGGGATCTGTGCCGGTCTCAGCGGGCGCCTTATACCGCGTACTTAAACACCGGCAGGTTCCGGATTTTGTCGGCTTCGCCGGAGCTGTTTTTTGCCCTGAAGAACGGACGCCTGACCGCTCGCCCGATGAAGGGGACCGGGCGGCGGGGGCGGTGGGTGGAGGAGGACGATGCGCTTGCGTCTGCGTTGCAGGGGTCGTCCAAAGACCGGGCGGAAAATGTGATGATTGTGGACCTGCTGCGAAACGATATGGGACGGGTTGCGGCGTTGGGACATGTGACGGTGCCGCGCCTCTGGGAGGTGGAGCGGTACGAGACGGTGTTGCAGATGACGTCGACGGTGACGTCCCGGCTGCGTCCCGGTACCGCGCTGGTGGACCTTTTGACCGCACTGTTTCCGTGCGGGTCGGTGACGGGGGCGCCCAAGGTGCGGACGATGGAGATTATTTCGGAGGTGGAGGATTCCCCGCGCGGGGTCTACACGGGGAGCATCGGGTTCTTTTCCCCGGGGCCCGAAGCCCGTTTCAATGTGGCTATCCGGACGGTCTGGATCGATTCGGAGACGGGACGGGGAGAGTTCGGGGTGGGCGGGGGGGTGACGCACGATTCTTCCCCTGAGGGGGAGTACGAGGAGTGCTTGGTAAAGGCGCAGGTTCTGACGGTCCGGAGGCCCGAGTTCGAGCTTTTGGAGACGCTGAGGTTCGAGGCGGGAGAGGGGTTCTGGCTGCTGGACCGGCACCTGGGCCGCCTTCGGAATTCGGCGCGGTATTTTGGATTCCCATGCGATGTGGATGCGGTGGTGAAGGCGCTGCTGGAGACAGCCGCCGGTTTGCAGGACGGGGCGCACAGGGTACGGCTGATACTGGCCCGGGATGGGGGCGTTCACATCTGCGCCCGGGCGTTGCCCCCGGGTGGGGATGAGGCCGCGATGCGGGTGGGGATTTGCAATCTGCCGGTGGATGAACGGGATCCGATGCTGTTCCACAAAACGACCTGTCGGCAGATTTATGAGGCGCGGCGCTGCCGAAGGCCGGACTGCGATGAGGTTGTTCTGGTGAACGAACGGGGCGAGGCGACGGAGTGCTGCATCGGGAATCTGGTGGCGGTTCTGGACGGCGAAAAGGTGACGCCGCCGGTGCGGTGCGGACTCTTGCCCGGGACGTTCCGGGCGGAACTGTTGGCGACCGGGGAGATTTGCGAGGGGGTGCTGCGGGTGGAGGACCTGCACCGGGCAGAGGCGCTTTTTACGATTAATTCGGTGCGGGGGTGGGTGAGGCTGGAGCTGGTGGATTGAGCAGATAGGCGAAGGAGTTTGACCGTGTCCGATTTTCCCTGTATCGGCGCTATTTATCCCAACGACGCCTGGGTGGATGCAGACGTGCAGCGCCTGATTGACGAGTTTCGCTGTTTCCTGCCGGAAGGCGTGGAGATGATGACGGCAGGGACGATGGTGCCGAACGAGGAGACCAGTGCGGAACAGGGAATATGGCTGGCTGAGAACGGGGATATCGAGGAGGCGGCACGGCGTATGATGCGGTATTCGCCGGACTGTTTTGCTTATTTTTGCACGACGGCGAGTTTTGTCCGGGGGATGGGGTTCGATGAGGAGATCAGCGACCGGATGACCCGGGCGACCGGCCGGCCTGCGACAACGACGAGCACGGCGATGGTCAAAGCCCTCAAGTCGCTGGGCGTGGGGCGGGTGGCGCTGGCATCGCCCTACATGCCCGATGTGGAAGCCGCTTTTGTCGCCTTTCTCGAAGGGCACGGCTTTGAGGTGGTGAACAGCATTGCGCTGAATCTTTCCGGGGACCATTCGATTGTTCCGCCGGAGCGCATCCGGGGTGCGGCTGAAGAGGCGGACCGGCCGGAGGCCGAGGCCGTCTTTGTGGGCTGCACCGGGCAGAGGCTGGGCCGCCTGCTGGACGATATGGAGGCCCGGCTGGGCAAGCCGGTGCTCAGCGCCAACCAGGTGACCGTGTGGCACGCCCTGCAGCTTGTGGGCTGCGAACCGGTTGTTGCGGGGCGGGGTTCGCTGTTTGCAGCCCAACCCCTGTCCGCGTGAAGACCGCTGGGGGTTTTAAGGCAGCTTCTGAGAGGGGAAGAGAAAGGAGGATAGCGATGGTCAGGATTTTGGCGGTGCTGGCGCTGGTTGGATTCTGGCAGGCCGATCTTTATGCTGCAGGCAGCAAATCGGAGCCGCCATCGGAGCAACCGGTTCAGGCCGAGGCGGTGAAGCACTATAACAGCGGATTAAACCATCGGGATAAGGCCTGGGATTACGAGAAGGCGGCGGCGGAAGCGAAGCATTCGGAGGATCGGAAAAAACATGAGAAGGCCGCGCAGAAAGAGTACAGGCAGGCGATCAAAGCGTTCACCAGGGCAACGGAGGTGAACCCCGGGTTTCACGAGGCCTTCGGGAGTCTGGGGTATGCGTACCGGAAAACGGGGGATTACCAGGCGGCGCTTGAGGCATACGACCGGGCGCTGGCGTTGAAGCCGGACTATACCGAGGCGATCGAGTACCGCGGGGAGGCCTATCTGGGGCTCGACCGGATTGAAGAGGCCAAAGCGGCTTACGACCGGCTTGTAAAACTGAATCCGGAGCACGCGGCCAAACTGCTTGAGGCGACCAAAAAATGGGTGTGGGAACGCCAGAGGACACCTGCGGGGGGCGTTTCCAAAGAGGTTCTGGTGCAAACGGCGGAATGGATTCAGGAGAAAGAGGCTGCGGCCGGGGGGGCGGGGAAGCAGGGGGCGAAATGGTGAGACCCGGGCATCGGGTCTAAGAAGGAGGTTTGGATGAAAGCGGCATGGGACTGGCATCTGCCGATGGAGACGGAGGCGGAACAGCGGGCGGTGGTTGAGTTCGCGCACGCGTTGGGGTTCGATACGCTGATTGTCCCCGGTCCGACCGGGGCGATGGCACGGCGTGGGGAAGCGCTGGGCGTCAGGGTGATTGCGATTGTTTATGCGCGTCCGACGGAGGCGTTCGTCAAAGACCATCCAGCGTGCCTGCAGCGCACGTTGCCGGAGGAGGAGGAGGTCGCGGCTGCACTGAGTCGAGCGCCGGCGGGCTACCAGCACCTTTCCCACCGGTGGTTTCAGGTGGTGCAGGACGGGGACCTGCTCTGCTTTGAGCATCCCGAATCGAGGGAGGCGCTCAAAGGGCGGGTGAGCCGGGCGCTGGAGGTGGCGGACGGGGTGTCTTTTGACGGGTTCGGGTTCCTGAACCACTACGCCTGTTTCTGCGATCGGTGCCGGAAGATGCGGGCGGGGCAGGCGTCGGATGGGGCGCACGAGGCGGAGGTGTTGGGACGGATGTCCGAGGAGAGCCTGGTGGCGCTTTCCCGGATGCTCTACGCGCATGCAAAGGATGTGAAGCCGGACGCGCTTGTGACGAACCACGTCTGGCCGCCGTTTCGGCCGAACTGGTACTACGGATGCCGGCTGCGGCTGGATTACTGTACGCAGACGATTTCGTGGTTCTATAAGCCGAATTGGAGCCTGGAACAGGTCGCGTTCGAGGCGGCGGAGCACAAGCGGCTGGAGGATAGGCGCGCGAACAGGTTCGTGCCGTTTATCGGGCTGTATGGAGACCCGTACCTGGTGCGGCCGCCGGAGCGGGTAGCGAAGGAGTTGGAGATCGCCGCGCACTACGGAGATGGGCACGTGGTGCTGTGCAACCTGGAGACGCCGAAGCAGTACCCAAAGATCGCGGAGGTGGTGAAAGCGGCACTGAGGGGGATGTAAGGTATTTCGTGGAGGACTGCTTTCCAAAAAAAGGCCGTGGGGAGTCTGCTCACGACCTTTTTTCTGTGATCTTCATAAGAAGCTGTCTTAAAATCCCCAGCGGTCTTCGCGCGGCTGCAAAAGCGCTGGTCGGCGTTGGTCGAATCCACCCGTATCT
>JAAXHW010000197.1 GCA_012270675.1 Candidatus Latescibacterota bacterium
GCAACTCTTGCGTTGCCACCCAAAGCAATTCCTGCCGTCGCCGCTTTCGTCCCATTCCCATAGCGTCTTCTCCTGAAGCTATCTTCTCCCCACTACCCCCCTCTGTGGGTTCAGCCACCTGTCAAACGTGAATTACACCACGGGCTGCTAGGGCTGCTGTAGCTGTCGATGTCGTGGAGAATTACCTGCGAACGCTCAAGGAGCAGTTTGGATGAACCAGATCGAAGACGAACGGATCAAATTCTATCTGAAGCACGAAGCGCGGATCAGGGAGTGGGCCGGTCTGGAACCCGAAGTCCGCGAGTTTGTGAATCGATTTTACCGCAGTATCGAGAGCGATCTCAACGAGGCAGTCAGAGGCGGAAAGATCGCCGATGATGGCGTCGAGTTGTTTTTCGTTGAAGAATACAAAGGCTGGCCAGGTCTAGGTCTCCGTCGACGCGACTGGCCCAAGGGTGATGAGGCCCCTGACGTGAGACTGGAATGGAATCGAAGATCGGCGCGCTTCTCGCGGGATGAGAAACTGATTTGCGGAGTCAGAACGACTGAGAAACGATACAAGCAACACTTCACCAGGGAGTTGTGCCCCGATTATCCACATCGCGGAGATTATTGGGCAGCCTACACGCACGTAGAGCCTCCGGGTGGCGAGTTCTGGGAGGGTGAAAACCTCAAGGAATACCGTGGCTACTTGGTGGGGACTATTCTCAAGGCGTGGAAGGACCTAGCTCCTCTGGTGGACAAAGCAGTCGATTATCCACGCAGTTGATCCGTGTCGCGACCTGGCTGGTCAGGTGGCTTCCTTCCCACTTGAAGCTGCTCGATGGCACACGGGATGAGGGAGGACCGGGAGCCCTTTGAGTAGCGAGGTCCAAGGGGAGGTCCAAGGGATCGGTGGCCCGTACCAGATCTTTAACATTTTGGCCTTCCCGCAGGGATCACTGTGGTGAGAGCGACCCCCTCCGGGGAGGGGAGATGGGGCGAATTTTCATGCGCGCCACCTCCCCCTGCCCGGTGGCGCACCAGCGCCAAAAACCAGGGGGTCGCTCTCACCACTTCCTCCCCCTCCAGACGCGGCGCACCGTGCAACGCGGGGACACGCCGGGCGCCGCCCCACCACGGTGGTCGCAGCCGACGCGGGGAATCCGTGCCAACCCGCGTCCCATAAGGCTTTCCAGGCAAG
>JAAXHW010000198.1 GCA_012270675.1 Candidatus Latescibacterota bacterium
CTGTGGTGGATACAGGTGTGACCGTGGGCACAGGTGTGGCCGTGGACTCAGGCGTGACAGTAAGCTCAACCGTGGGGCTTGGAGTTACCTGCAACGGCGCACACCCGACCAGTAAAAGGCCCAAAGCGATGACGACCAGGGATGTTTTCATCATCGTTCCATTCCCCCTCCCTAGGCCCGCCCCCGGTTCCCTCGCCTGTAACTGCCGGCCCGGGTGGCCCCTACCTAACGGCCCCGTCCAGGGTCTCCGGCCCCTTGTCGTAGTGGGCGCTGACGAAAGCGGTCATCGTTACCTCGTCATACTGGAAGACCGGCAGGTAATACTCCCACGCGGCCAGGGTGATGTCCGCCGGCAGCGAGGCCCGGGGCGCGACGATGAATCCCTTGGGATAGCCCGGCTGCGCAGAGATGAACTGCCTTAGCTGCTCGATCTCCGCCGGCGGCGCTGAAGGTCGGTAGTAGGCGATTATCCCCCCGTGTTCCATATTGTGGATAAGTATTTCATCCGGAAAGGGTGAAGAGTAAATGCCCCAATCTGTGGGGGCTATCCCCGGTACGGAGTAGTGTTGCCCGGAGGTGGGCTGGTCGGATGCGTAACCCTTGCCCCGTGTCCCTACCGGGATGTGGGCTGCGGTCGCAGAAGGGAAGTAGAACTCTCCCGAAACGGCAACGCGGGACCTAGTGGCAGGGAGTGTGGCCTTCGGTACAGATGGATTGTTTTCTCTTTCTGCCCGTGCTAGAACCGTCGCCACCGACACATCAACCGTAGCGACGATGTCCGGCGTCGGGTCAGGTTCCTGCTCAATGGTAACGCAGCCGCTCAACACCAAGCCCCAGATGAGCGCCGCCCCGAGGGTTTTTATACGGCTCTTCAAACCCTACGTCTAGACCCGTTGCAGTTGGCGCGTGATCGCTTGCACCCGGTCCATCATCTGCCCGAAGTTGTCCAGCCTCAGGGCCTGGGCGCCGTCGCACAGCGCTTCCTCGGGTCGGGGGTGCACTTCCACCATCAGGCCGTCCGCCCCTGACGCGGTGGCAGCCAACGCCATGGGCGTGACGAGGTACCACTTGCCCGTTGCATGGCTGGGATCGGCGATTATCGGCAGGTGGCTCAGCCGTTTTATCACGGGGATCGCGCTCAGGTCCAGCGTGTTGCGGGTGTACTTTTCGAAGGTGCGGATTCCCCGCTCGCAGAGCATTACGTCGGGGTTGCCCTGGTTCAGGATGTACTCGGCGGCCAGCAGCCATTCCTCTATGGTCGCCGAGAGACCTCGCTTCAGCATGACCGGCCTGTTGGACCGGCCCACCTCGTCCAGCAGGTTGAA
>JAAXHW010000199.1 GCA_012270675.1 Candidatus Latescibacterota bacterium
TGGGGATTTTAAGACAGCTTCTAAACAACAGATCAGGCACTCAGACGCTTGAACATCACCACTTCGGTCCCCTCTCTTGAGAACTCGAAGTCGACCCTGTCCATCATGGACCGCATCAACAGCAACCCGCGTCCGGAGGGTCTGAACAGGTTCTCCTCTGCCAGAGGGTCGGGTACTGCTTCCGGGTCAAACCCCACCCCCTGATCCAGTACCCGGATGCGCAAATGCTCCGTCTCCCGGCTGAACCGGATCGCCACCATCCTGTCCTGCATCCCCCCGTTGCCGTGGTAAATGGCGTTGTTCACCGCCTCGGTCAGGGCAATGGCCACCTCTTCGGCAGCCGATTCGGACAGCCCCAATTGCGCGGCCACCTCCTCCACCGCCGCCACCACCTCCGGGAGCGCCTCGGCGGAGCTTGGAATCTCCAGCACCTTCACCTCGACTTCCTGGCCAGCCATCGTCTGTCCCCCATCTGAGTTCCGGCAACTCCCTCCTGGAGCGCCTCCACATCAAGATAGCAGGCAGAACATCGCTGTCAAGGCAAAACAGAAGGTGGCCGATCCCCCGCCCCCTACTTCAGATCGTCTGGAAGCCGGGTGGTTGCATCTGCGACGGCCTCCTCGACCTGCTCCCGGGTCAGCCCGCTTGCCCCCCTCAAATCGGCTCCGGTAAGATCGGCAAACAGAAGCCTGGCCCCTTGCAGGTCGCCCCCCCTCAGGTCCGCCCCGCTCAGGTCCGCCCACCCCAGGTCCGCCCCCTGAAACTGACGCTGCTGAGGTCTGCTCCGCTCAGATTGACCTTTTTCAGGTCCATCTTGCTGAAGTCTCGCCCGCTGAGTTTTGCCCCTGTGAGGCCCGGTCTCAATTTCGGATTCACCTCCCGCCACGCATTCCAAACCTCCGGTCCCTGATTGAGCAGAGCCAGGTGTTTTGCAACGGCCATACAGATCGCCTCCCAATACTGATTTCCGTACGTTGCAAAGTCATTTGGAAACCCAAAAACCTCTTGATTTCTCAGGTAAAATAGTTATATTTGAAAGTGGAGATGCACTCTCCGAAAAAGTGCCTTGAATCTACATGAGGGTGACCCAACCGGAAGTTATTCCACTTATAAGTGGAACTTCGTCAATAATTTTCGGCACCTGGTAGGTTAGGCGCTTTTTTTTTACCGGCCGAAAATGCAGTGAAAACCGCGCCTGCGCTGCACAGCCCCAACCCCGCAAAGAGGAGGAAATCAAACATGAAAAAGGAAGTGATCACCAGCAATAAAGCCGCCCTTCCCGTGGGGCCCTACTCACAGGCCATCCGGGTGGGAGACCTCATCTTTGTGGCGGGAGAGAAAGGAATCGATCCTGTAAGCAACAGGATCGTGGAGGGGGGCATCGCAGTCGAGACCCGTCAGACCCTGGAAAACATCAAAGCCATCCTCGGTGCGGCCGGAGCGACAATGGAAAACGTGGTCCGCACGGTGGTCTACCTGACCGACATCGGCGACTTCGCGGAAATGAACGCCGTGTACGCCGAATACTTCACCACCGACCCACCGGGGCGCTCCTGCGTACAGGTCGTCGCCCTGCCCGCAGGCGCCCACGTGGAAATCGAAGCCACGGCGGCCCTTTAATCGGTCGGCGTTGGTCAAATGCGGAAGACCTTTTCCGCATTCTTCCGGGTGATTCGTTCAAACGCATCCACGGACAGATTGGCCGTTTCAAGATACGCAAGCATGGGCGGCTTGCCCTTTATCGAACAGAATTTCATCGGCCTGGTGTGTATGATATCCGTGGCAAACATCAGCCGGTGCTTCCAGCGCTTCAGAAAGCCCAGCCCGAATTCAGGATCGCGCGTAATCGCGGTATATCCCGAACCGGCCGAAAGATCGGCGTAAAGATTTGGGTATTTTTTAAACAGCTTCTCAATCCGCCCCCCCCGCACCACCGGCCCCCCGGGATAGCGCACCCCGGAATTGATCTCCCCTGAAATCTCCCGCCAGAAATACTGGGCATGCCCGACAAACCGGACGTTCCTGTACGTCGCCAGCATCTTCTCGAACCCCTTCAACCCCGGTTTGTCCCGGTTGATCCAGTGGTCAAAATGCATGACCACGGCCAGCTTCAACCGATCACAGGCCTCGTAGACCCGCTGCTGCATGGGATCGTCCACCGGCAGGCCGCAGAGGTTTTCGCCGTAGCCCACGCATCCCTGGTCCATATAGTGGGCAAGAATCGGATAGGGATCAAACCGTCCCGGATAGCGATGGCGGGGGTCGGTCGCACAGAGGGGCAAAAGACGGTCCCGATGCGGCCTGGTTATCCGCAGCATCTCTTTCGTCGTAGCGAAAAAATCGAGTTCTTCCGGCACTTCTACCGCCATCACAATCGCCTTTTCAATGCCGTGCCGGTCCATCCAGCGCAAAACCTGCGACGGTTTCAGGCCCGGGTCTTCGCGAACAAGCTGCCCCAGGTGAACGTGGGTATCGATCATCTCTTCAGCCTCCCTCCCGGTAAGCGTGTGAACATTCCAACAAACATCCGCTCCTCCAAAATAAGCCCAGGGCCTCTGAAAGGCAAGCGGTGATACAACCCTTGAAAAAACCGCAAGGCCTCCGGTCACGCGCTTTTTGTATTGACAACCGCCTGCGCTCGTACATTATTGATTGTCCGCCTCGTCAATGATCTAAACGCCAGGAGGAGACAGACAGATGACCGGATTCCCATTTGTAAGAAAAAGAGGCTTTGTATCTTTGATCGCCTGCCTTGTTGCGCTGGGTTTCACCCATAGCAGCACACGGGGGGAAGGCGAGACGGTCACCGAAGCAGACGCAAAAGTTGCCAGGCGGTCGGCCAAGGTCTACCTGAAACATGGGGAGAAAGAGAAGGCAGCGGAACAGTTAAGAATTGCCATACAGGGCAACCCCAACGACAAAGAGACGCAAAAAATGTGGGCGCAGCTCTACAAGCAACCGGCCAAAGCATTCCTCAAACGGAAAATGTTCGACAAGGCCATTGAGCAGTTTGAACTCACCCTGGAAGGCATTCCCCACGACATCGAATCGCACTACCTGCTGGGCTGGCTCTACTCGGAAAAAGGCCTGATCGACGAAGTGAACCAGCAGTTCGAAGCGGTCCTTCAACAGGAGAAAGGCAGGAAAAAATACGAAAAAGAGATCCAGCAGATCAGGGAAAAGCTGTGGGCGCTCAAATACAACGCCGGCGTGGAAGCGCTCCAGGCTCAGGATTATACCAGAGCCGTAGGCGAATTCCAGTCGGCCGAGAAATGTGTTCCCGACCGGGTGGACACCGTGAAAGGCCTCGGGCTCGCCTACCTGCAGATGGGGCAGCAGGAGGAGGGGATCAACGCCTTTCTCAAAGCAGCGTCGCTCGACAGCACCGACGCTTCCACATACATCCGTCTGGGAGTCGTCTATATCAACACCGGCAAGCACCAGGAAGCGATAAACGCCCTCCGCAAGGCCCACGAACTGAAGCCGGACGACCCGGGCGCCCTGGACAAGCTGGCCATCGCCCAGCTGCGGGCGGACGATATGGCAGGGGCGCTTCAATCCACCGAAAAAGTGCTTGAGATTGCCCCCGACCACCTCAGGTCCCTCAGCAGGGCGGGACAGCTGTATGTCATGGGAGAAAACTTTGCCCGGGCTGCGGAAGTTCTGCAAAAGGTCGTAGAACAGAAACCGGACGACAAAATCGCCATCTTCAACCTGGCGACATCGTATAAGGCGTTGGACCAGCTCGACAAAGCCGAAACCCTGTTCCGAAAGTCCCTGGAATTCGATGCCTCCGACCACGAGGCGTGGTATCAGCTGGGCGTTCTCTACGACAGGCAGAACCGTTTGGACGATGCCATCCAGGCATTCGAGAAAGTCGTCGAAATAACACCTGCAAACGGACAGGCCTGGAGGGCCCTGGGGCAGACATGTACCCGCAAGGCGAAGACGTCAGAAGGAGAGACAAAACAAGCATATACGCAAAAGGGCGAAGAGGCCCATAAAATGGCCGACAGCCTGGGGGCACCATAAACGCCCCGTACCCCCTGTCCGGATAAACGAAGAAGGGGCAGTCGCAAAGCCTGCCCCTTCTTCTCTTCTCCCGTCAGACCCGGTCTATCCACTCATCACGACCCCTGCAGCTTGAACACTATGGGCATAACCACCCACACCGGCACCGGTCTGTCGTTCTGTATCGCCGGCGTGAAGACAAACTGTATGACGGCCTTCATCGTGGCCTTGTGAAAAATCTCATCGCCCCTCAGCACCCCCGCCTTTTTCACCCTTCCGTCGCTCTCCACAAGAAGCTTAACATACACGGTGCCCTCCAGACCGGCCTTCCTTGCCAGGTCCGGATATTCCAGAACCATCTTGGTGACCAGTTCCGGCTTTTTCTCCACCATCCAGATCTCTAAGGGCTCTTCCTCTTCGTCAGCGTGCACGGATTCGTGCGTCTCCAGCGGAGGAGGAGGCACGTCAACCGGGATCTGATCAAAGACCAGATCGGTTGTCTCGATCGTGACATCGTCAGGCACCTCTTCGCTTCCGACTTCGATCGGGACCGCCGGCCGCGGCGGCGTGCGGAACTCCTGACGCGTCTGCGGAATCTCCTCCATGTGGAACACCATCTGTTCCTTGCGGGGCGTAGCGGCTCGACCCTGAAAGCTGGGAGATACGACTACAGTGAGTACAATCAGGACAGCGGACAGGAACAGAGAAGCCGCGAAAACCTTCTTATAATGTCGCCTCAGATCCGCCTCCGGGTTTTTAGTACGCGTTCCAATCCGGATGCGGATGGGGCGATCTGCAAGCAGGCGTTGAAACTGTTCGCGCTTCTCGCGCAACCTGGCCAGCGTAGCCAGAAACGTATTGTCAAAACGGAGGTGAGTAGCTTTCATTTCGCGCAACCCCATTCGGAGGCAGACCGTAGAAGGTGCTGGAAATATTCTCAAAAGACATCAAAAATAATGATACGAAAAATTCTTCCCTAAACCAAGTATTTTTTCGACGCCTGCGCGTGGATTCTCATCCATGAACGCGCCGGAGAAATTCTGCTTGCTATTGCCGCGTGGGAGCAGTACGTTACCCAAAATCAGGGATCAGAGATGAAACAAAAATGGATTGTTCACGTCCCACCGTTCTGGAGTGCCTATGTCCGGCAACCCCATCCTCATCATCGACGGCCACCTTGACATGGCCTTCAACGCGCTCTTTTACCGGCGCGACCTCACCCGGCCTGTTCACGTCCTGCGGGAGCGGGAAGACAGCGTGCGGTCCGGCCTTTCTCAGCACGCCGATTCCCTGGAAAGGCGGCAGGGGCCTCAGACGGTGAACTACACCGTCACCGTCTCCCTCCCTGAAATGCGCAAGGGACATGTGGGCATCATGCTCTCCACCATCATGGCCCGCGTGCAGGTCCCGGGCAATACATCCCACAACGCGGTGCGCACCCAGGGCGCAGCTTACGCCCGCGGGCAGAGCCACCTGCATTACTACAAGGCGCTCGAACGCGAGGGGGAAATCGCCTTTATCAAAACCGTTGAGGATCTGGACGCCTGCGTCGCTGCCTGGGAAAACCCCACCCCCCGGACCCCAATCGGCCTCATCCTCACCATGGAAAGCGCCGACCCCATCCTCGGCCCCGATCAGGTCCCCGGCTGGTGGGAGGCTGGCCTCCGCTCCGTCACCCTCACCCACTTTGGCGCCAACACCTACGGCCACGGCACCGGCACGGTCGGCGGCCTCTATCCCCCTGCGTACCCCCTGATGGACGCCCTGAAGGAAACGGACATCATCCTCGACCTCACCCACGCCTCCGACCTCGCCTTCTGGCAGATCCTGGACTACTGGGACGGACCCGTCCACGCCAGCCACTGCAACTGCCGCGCCCTCGTCCCCGGCCAGCGTCACCTCAGCGACGATATGATCAAAGCCATCGCCGAACGCGGCGGCGTCATCGGCCTGGTCTTCGCCGAGCAGATGCTCAGCCCCACCTGGAACTGGGACAACCCCGGCACCCACTACAAAACGGCCACCCGTCCCATGAAAGCCGTGCTGGAGCACATGGATCACATCTGCGAACTCACCGGCAGCACCGACCACGTCGCGTTCGGAACCGACCTGGACGGCGGCTTCGGACTGGAGCTTTCCCCCACGGACTACAACACCATCGACGACCTGCAGCGCTTCCTTGACACCGCGCGCGACCACGGATACAGCGAAGAGGATGTGGCCAAATTTGCCCACGGCAACCTGATACGCCTCTTTAAAAACGCGTGGAGGAACACCTGATGTCCGACAATGCCCTGCTGATCGTAGACAGCCACCTCGACCTGGCCTTCAGCGCCATCCAGGTCAACCGGGACCTCACCCAGCCCGCGGCCGCCGTGCGCGTCCACGACCCCGAACCGGTCAGGCGCAGCTTTGGAAGTTGCACCGTCACCTTCCCCGAACTCCGAAAGGGCCGCGTCGGCATCGTCTTCGGCACCGTAATGTCCCGCCTGGATCCCAACGACCGCTGGACCCGCACCGGCATGTACTGCCAGGCCCAGTGTCACGGCGTCGGACGCGGGCACCTTGCCTACTACCAGGCCCTGGAACGGGAGGGCGTCATCCGCTTCATCCGAAACACGGCTGACCTTGAGGAGGTCGCCGCTGCCTGGGAGCACCCGGCGCCCGACACCCCCATCGGCCTGGTGCTTACCATGGAAAGCGCCGACCCCATCCTCGGCCCCGACCAGGTCCCCGAATGGTACGGCCTGGGCCTGCGCATGGTCAGCCTCTCCCACTACGGCACCAGCGCCTATTCCCACGGCACCGGCACCGAAGGCGGCGTTCTCCCCACAGCCAGACCGCTCCTCAACGCCCTGCGTGAAGCCGGCATCGTTGTGGACCTCACCCACACCACCGACCAGGCCTTCTACGAAATCCTGGACCTCTACGACGGCCCCGTCGCCGCCTCCCACCACAACTGCCGCGCCCTCGTCCCCGGCCAGCGCCAGCTCACGGACGACATGGTCAACGCCATTGTCCAGAGAGGCGGCGTCATCGGCGCGGCCTTCGACGCCTGGATGCTCGACCCGGGCTGGAAGCGTGAGGTCCCCTGCTATGAACAGGCCACAAAAGCCACCCTCGAAACCGTCGCCGACCATATCGACCACGTCTGCCAGCTCGCCGGCAACGCCCGGCACGCGGGCATCGGCACCGACCTGGACGGCGGCTTCGGCCAGGAACAGTCGCCCGGGGACCTCAACACCATCGCCGACCTCCAGAACCTCCGCGACATCTTCGACCGCCGGGGATATTCGGAAGAGGACACGCGGGATATTTTCTCACGGAACTGGATTCGGTTTTTAAAGAAAACGTGGGCCCACTGATTCGAGCAAGTCCGGATATGGAGAACGCGCCCGTGCCCGGCCGCCCCAACCTCATCCTCATCACCACCGACCAGCAGCGCGGCGACTGTCTCGGCTGCGACGGACATCCCGTCCTGGAAACCCCCTATCTGGACGAACTGGCCGAAGGGGGCGTCCGCTTTCCCCACGCCTACACCTCCGTCCCGTCCTGCACCCCGGCCCGGGCCGCCATCTTAACCGGCATGGACCAGTGGAACCACGGTCGCCTCACCATGACCGGGGCCGACGCGCTCGAATACCCGGCCACCCTGCCCGGTGAACTCGCAAAAGCCGGCTACCACACCCGGGCCGTGGGCAAAATGCACTTCCATCCCCAGCGCAAACTCTACGGCTTCCACCACATGGTCCTGGACGAAAGCGCCCGTCGCATCGGCAATTTCATCAGCGACTACCACCTCTGGTTCGACGAGCACAGGGAGGGGGCCTACGGCTACCGGGACCACAGCGTCGACTGGAACTCCTGGATGGGCCGTCCCACGCACCTGCCCGAACACCTCCACCCCACCCACTGGACCGCGAGCGAAGGCATCCGCTTTCTCCAGCAGCGCGATCCCACCAGACCCTTCTTCCTCTGGCTCTCCTTCGCCCGGCCCCACTCCCCCTACGACCCGCCCCGGACCTATTATGACATGTACATCAACAATCCCCGCATCCCCAAACCCGCCATCGGCGGGTGGGCCGCCCCCTACGACAAAAAGATCGCCGACGTGAACGCCCCCCGAACGAACCGCACCGATGCGGAAGTCCACCGGGCCAGGGCCGCGTATTACGGCAACATCACCTTTATCGACCACCAGATCGGCCGCGTCCTCTACGAACTCCGGCAACACGACCGCGAAACCCTTGCCAACACCCTCATCCTCTTCACCTCCGACCACGGCGACATGATGGGCGACCATTATCACTGGCGAAAAACCTACGCCTACGAAGGCTCGGCCCGCATTCCCCTCCTGATGAAGTACCCGGACGCCTGGACCTTCGAGCGCAACCGGGCCCTCCACCAGCCGGTCGAACTCCGCGACCTCATGCCCACCTTCCTGGATGCCGCCGGCCTGGACATTCCCGAATCGGTCGACGGCCAGAGCCTCCTCGACCTCTCGCGGGGTAACACCGACACCTGGCGAACCTTCATCCAGGGTGAACACACCACCTGCTACGACAGAGCGCACGGCATGCAGTACGTGACCGACGGCCGCGAAAAATATATCTGGTTCCACCACACCGGAAAAGAACAGTTCTTCGACCTCCACACGGACCCCCTGGAATGCCACGACCTCGCGGACCATCCCGACCACCGGTCCCGTGTGGAACGCTGGCGAAAGCGCCTGGCCGGAATCAACGAAGCACGCGGCGACCCCCGGGGCCAGAACAGCACCCTCGTCCCCCAGCCGGACGGCGCCCTCTCCCTCTCGCCCAACTATCAGAGATGGAAGGAACGGGCCGGGGCACTGACAGCGTAAACCCGGCCCGGCAGACAATCCGCCCCCATCCCAAAAGAGGCCCCCCATGGCGCAGAAATTTCACTTCTCCCCCTCCCTTCACCACCAGCACCTCCTGAAACGGACCGAACAGGCCCTGGCCTACAAAGGCGGCGACATCAAAGCCTGGCAACGTAAACTCCGTCGCAAACTCCGCGAGCTGGTCGGCGAGATGCCCGATGAACCGGTTCCGCTCAACGCCCGGACCCTGTGGAAGCGGGACCACCCCCTCGGCACCATCGAAAAAATCGTCTTCACCAGCGAGCCCTGCGCCGATGTCCCCGCCTACCTCTGCCTCCCGAAAAACGCAGCCCCCCCCTGCACCACCTTCATCTGCGTCCAGGGCCACTCCACCGGCATGCACAACTCCATCCGCGTGGACCGGGACGACAATACCCGGCCGATCAACGTCCCCGGCGACCGCGACTTCGGCCTCCTCTGCATGGAGCGGGGCATCGCCGCCCTCTGCATCGAACAGCGCTCCTTTGGTGAGCGGAGGGAGCGCGACCAGAAGAAAACCGCCCGCCACGGCTGCCAGGACGCCACCATGCACGCCCTCATGCTCGGCCGCACCCTCATCGGCGAACGGGTCTACGACGTGGACCGCGGCATCGACTACCTCAAAGCCCGGGGCGAGACCGACATGAACCGCATCGGGATCATGGGGAACTCCGGCGGCGGCACCATCAGCCTCTTCGCCGCCGCCCTCCTGCCCCGGATCCGGTATGCCATGCCCTCCTGCTACTTCTGTACCTTCAAAGACTCCATCATGTCGATCGGCCACTGCGTGGACAACTACATCCCCCGCCTTCTCAAATACGCTGAAATGCCCGACGTCATGGGCCTCTTCGCCCCCAGACCGGTCGTCCTGGTGGCGGGCAAAACGGATGGCATCTTCCCTATCGCCGGCGTCCGCAAAGCCTTCAGACACCTGAAAACCATCTACGCCGCCGCGGGCGCGGCCGACCGGTGCCACCTCGTCGTGGGAGAGGAAGGACACCGCTTCTACGCCAAAGAGGCCTGGCCTGAGATGCTGAAAGAGATCGCCAGGACCGGCTGAAAGGAACGCAGCGCCATGCCGAAAAAATACTGGCTTATGAAATGCGAATATGACGAATGCACCTTCGACGAACTCAAAGCCAGACCCGACCGCATCGGCCGCTGGCGCGGCGTGCGCAACTATCAGGCCCGCAACTTCATCCGGGACGACATGAGAATCGGCGACCTCGTGCTCTTCTACCAGTCCAACTGCAGTGAACCGGGCACCGCGGGGCTGGTGGAAATCATCCGGGAAGCCTACCCCGACCCGTCCCAGTTCGACCCCGAACAGACCTATTACGACCCCAAAGCCACCCGGGGCAACCCCAGGTGGTTCTCCGTGGACATCAGGTGGAAAAAGGCCTTCCGGACCTTCGTCCACCTCAAAGACCTCAAAGCCAACCCCGAACTCAAAGCCATGAAAGTCGTCCAGAGAGGCCAGCGCCTCTCCATCCAGCCGGTCAGAAAAAAAGAATTTGACACCGTCTGCAAAATGGGCGGGGTGTGAACAGAGGCAAAACGGTGAGCAGGCAGAATTCACTTTTTCCGGATGATGGAATTTCGCCGCAATTGGCCGCTGACTTGCGTCGTCTGAATCCATGGTGGGAGGACGATCCTATGCCTCCACAGCCAAAGACGCGCCGCCACTTGGTCGCACAGATACGCCGTCTTCTGGAAGCAGAGATTGCTCCCATCGTCGTGGTGCGCGGCCCTCGCCAGGTGGGAAAAACGACCGCGCAGTTTCAAATCATCGCAGACTTGCTTGAAGAAGGCGTGCCTTCCACAAACATCCTCCGGGTCCAGTTCGATGAATTGGCCTCACTGCGAGGGACGAAAGAGCCGATTCTTTCCATCTCCAGCTGGTTTGAACGGAAGATAACAGAGGATCGTTTCAACGCGCTGGCGCGAGACGGCCGGAAGGCTTATCTCTTTTTTGACGAGGTGCAGAACCTCGACGGCTGGGACGCGCAACTCAAGTCTCTTGTGGACAACGCCGCGGTAAAGGCCGTGGTCACGGGAAGTTCCGCACTGAGGATTGAAATGGGCCGGGACAGCCTGGCCGGGCGCGTCAATACGGTCGAGGCGGGTGTGCTTTCGCTGACTGAAATCGGTGCGTTGCGCGAGCTGGAAACGCTGAAGCCATTCCTGCCCGACAACGGTCTGCGTCACTTGATCGACAGGGGTTTCTGGCAGGAACTGCGCGCACACGGGCAGAAAAACACGGGATTTCTGAAAGAGGTGTTCGGACATTTTTCAGAGCGTGGAGGCTATCCGATCGTCCACAGGCTAAAGGATGTCGAATGGGCTTTGCTTGCGGACCAGCTGAACGAAACTGTGATCAAGCGCGTTATCGAACACGACCTCCGGGTGGGTCGCCGCGGGCGAAAGAGGGATGCCCAACTATAGGTCTTCAGAAAAAGAAT
>JAAXHW010000200.1 GCA_012270675.1 Candidatus Latescibacterota bacterium
CTTTTCAAGCGACGGCAATAGTCGTGCAACGGGCTCTATGCGCTGTGTAGGGCGCTGTTTCAGGAGCAGGGCCTGGCAGTATCGGCGCGGGCGGGGCCGCACGTGCGGGTGTTCGAGGCCCCTGTGGTTCGCGAGTCCGGCCGGACCGGATCACTGGGGCGGCGGCCTTACCGTAGGACCCGGCCTTCCCGGGGCGGTGATTTTTTCAAGCTGACGGGAACGGAGGGAGCCGGGTCGGGCGAATCGTTCCAGCCGTTTCCGATCCGTGCGGGGGACTATATCCTGGCGGACCGGGGCGATGCGACGGCTCCGGGGGGGGCGTAGGTGGCGGCCTCCGGCGGCTAAGTGACCGGGCGGGTGAACCCCGGCGCCTGGCGTTTGGAGACGGAGTCGGGTTCGCCCTTTGATCTTTGGGCTTCGGTGGAATCGGTCAAGCCGGCCGGAACGGTGGGGGCCGGGGCCGTCCGGGCCGAAGTCTCCGTGAGGGGCCGCCTTGGTGCCCTCCGCCAGACCGATGAAGCCCTGGAAGAGGCGCCGGCCCGGATTGACCAGACGGCGCAGCGGAAGGGTATGCCGCCGCGGGAGGACCCCCTGCGTTACGCGCGCTACGTGATGCTGTTTACCCCAGTCCCCACCGTTTTCGGCTACCGAGGTGCGGGCCGGTTGAACTGGTGTTCAAGCAGTTCCAATCGCGGGCTCCGCTGGGCCCCCGGCCGAAATTCGATGACCAGAGCGCGAAGGCCGGGCGATACGGAAAGCGGCTCGTAGCCCGGCTCACGGAAAAGATGGTCCGCCCCGCCCGGACGCTTTCCCCCGGGGGCTATGAGGGGCGGACGCTCCCCCCGCCCATGGAGGGCGTTCCAGTTCGCCCGGACCCCGGTGGTGCGGGCGATGGAGCCGTCCGGTGCTCGGGCCGAGAGGGTCCGGCCATGGCCCCCTATTTCCAGATGGCTGACCGCGCCGCCGAGAGCCAGAACCTACCAGATTGAGAATTACTTCCCCAGTATTAAAACCAGTTAACGCTTATGGGAGGGAGCCCCGTGCTCCCACCAGGAAGCGTTGTGCTTCTGTTGGCTTGGACGAATCCAGGGACGGACGCCCTCGGCTTCCCCGGCGACCCCCTGGCCCCGGCTGAAGTCGCCTGCCTCCGCCCCCCCGCGTCGGATCCGAAGCGGTCGAAGGGGCCGTCCACTCGGGGAGCCTCCCTTCCCCTTCCGGTACCTCATGAGGCGGCGCCCTTCCTGGGGTCTTCCGGCCCGTAGCCTGCTCGCGCCACTCCCGCGGCGGCCTCCGGGCCTTGGGGTTCGTAACGCGCCG
This sequence comes from Candidatus Latescibacterota bacterium, assembly GCA_012270675.1. GTDB lineage: Bacteria > Latescibacterota > UBA2968 > UBA2968 > JAAXHW01. Next base: position 1,318 of record JAAXHW010000200.1, read on the forward strand.
CCGCTTGGGCCCGCTCCAGGCCCGTCCATCGCTCGGCGCTTCCGTTCCGCCGGAAGGTCGATCGAGGCCGTCCCCTCCCGCGGATCGGCCACCTCGGCCCGACAAAGCCGCGGCTCCGCCTCCCCTCGCCCGAACTTGGGGGCCCTCCCGACTCCCCGGGCCCCGCTTCGTCCGCTCCCTCTCCAAGGCCCTCCGAAGCCCCGGCCCCAAGCAGTCCGGGAGCTCCTTCCTGAACCGCTTTCGAAAGGCCCGGATCGTCGAAGGGTCCGGATTAGGAGGGTGGCCCACCAACCGGAAGACCCGACGGTCTCGGCTCGCTGCCTCCAACGGGCGACTCGAAAAGAGGCCCGTCCCCGATCCATACCCGAGCCGCGCCCACCTCAGGGCCGGCGGGGAGGCCGCCGATCCCGGGCCCGAATCGGCGAGTTCGAAGCCGCGCCGATCCGCCCGCTCCACCCCCAAGCGCTCCGGGGGCTCCGGCGGCCCCTACTCGTCCACGGTCCGGGGAAAAAGCTCCAGCGCCCGGCGGTCGATCGGAACCAACCGGACGGCCATTGCGCTACTCCAGCTAGGGAACATACTCGCCTCTCATAAACGCCGGAAAGCCCGACTGGCTCCTAGGACGATAGATCCCGACCCTCGGGAATCTCCTAAACGAGTCGGCCAAGGAGATCACCCTGATCGGGGTCAGGCTCCTCCGCCGAAGCGTGGGGGGTCCAGCCTGAAACGCGAATCCCTCGCCAGCCGGTCCCCACAACTGAAAACCGTAAGGGCCGGGACGCCACGCGACCAGAAAATCAAGCCGGTTTACCGGGTGGGAGCAGTGTGGACTTGATTTTCTTTTTGAGACGAGTTAACGCTTATGCCCCCTCCCCGCCCCCGAACTTCAAGCGAGGCCCCACATCTGTAGGGGACGCCATTTTGCTGGACTTCGGCCTGCTGCTCTTGAGCCGCTGTGACAGCGGCTTGGTACCGCAACCTGAACCGGCCCACCCAGACCGTGTGCAAAAAGTCCGGCTGTAGTTCGCTTCCCGGTCTGCTGGCGGCCTTTCCCTTATTCCCGGAGGGTGGCTTCCACATCACTGGTTTCGAGACCTGCTCCGTGTTCGTGGTGCGCTCCGGCCGGCCGAAGCACTGAATCGCCTGACGATCCTTTACCAAAATACTTCCACCATAAACGGCCACCCCGGCCCCAAAGCGAGTTCGGTGTTGCATGCCGTGATATCTTGTGACGGTATTGATTATGCCCGCCAAGTTTTTGGCTGCCCACGAAGAGTCCCCGGTCTGCGTGAACTTGGAGGATGTGGATCCAACCTGTCCGATACCTGAGAACCTGTGTCCACCTGGTGTGGTGCAAGTGCGAACCTTATAGACAAGCCTGGCGGTCCACCCAGGGATGAATGAGAAGCACTCTGTAGATCCTCGCCAACCATCATTTGGGAGGCTTAGCCTCATGTGCTTTCCGCAAGGCCAGTACGCTTTCTTCTCGAAGTTTACGTGCGCCGTGGAAGGCGTACGTAAAGATGGGTTAGATAATCGCACTACAGCGTTGTTAGAAGGGTGTGTGGAAACCCGCACGCCCTTTTTTGATTATGCAGATACCTTGCACCGATTCCCAATAACTGCCGCAGCCCACCCACAGCGTTAATGATGTCATCTGAAACACGCACTTCGCAGCATGCCACCGAATTTGCCCGGCAAACCGCATACTATCCTGCGTGGGCCAGAGAATTTGCGCGCAAGTATTTCACCAAGACATTGAACCAGTTCATTTTGCACGGCAACGTGCGTGACCTCGTACGATGGAAGAAGCAGGATGACAAAATTGAATACACCGGACTGTTGGAATTTCTCACGGACGAGCTCTTCGCCGCACGCAACATTGTAGTGATGTACAACCGGGCTGCGGGCATTCATTTTTCCGACACGGAGGTGCAAAAGGATCTTAACCGGTTCTTGTCCAATCACGACACGCTATTCGGTACGAGCTATGCGCGGAACCGGCCACGCAGCCCGGGCCAAGTGCTTACGCTTTTGGACAGTTACTTTCGGCTGAGGCTCGGCGAAGGAAAGCGGATTGCCTGCATAATCGATTTTGCCGAGACGATTATTCCTATGGCAGGGGCCTCCATGTATTCCGCCGAGGACCGCAGCGCACTGGTTAGCCTGCAACAATGGGCACACGATCCTCTCTTTATGGAGAGTGACTTTACGGTGTGCCTCATTACCGAAAACCTCAGTGATCTTAACCAGCAACACGTCCAGAGTCCTTGGACCGCCGAGATTTGCATACCTCGCCCTCAGGAATCCGAGCGCTTGGCTTTTGCCCTTTGGCACACTCGGGGGCGTGACGCTGACTACGCCGCACACGCAGATATTACACTTGAGAGTGTAGCCCACAATACACCGGGACTGGGTTTCACCCAATTGCGCACGATCCTGGCCGATGTGCTTGAAAACCACCACTGGCTGAGCTTTGAGCATCTATCCGAGCTCAAGAAAGAGCTGATTGAGGAAGCTGCATTTGGCATGTTGGAATTTGTGGAGTCAAAGCAAACCCTGGATGATGTGGCCGGGCACAAGGAAGCCAAGGCGCATTTGAGACAAGCTGCACATGCACTGCGTCATGACCGACACGATGTGATTCCGATGGGGTATCTCGTCAGCGGGCCAGTCGGCACCGGCAAAACCTTTTTGATCACGTGCTTCTCAGGCGAGATCGGCATTCCCATGGTCAAGCTCAAGAATTTCCGCTCACAATGGCAAGGGCAGACCGAGGGCAATTTGGAGCGCCTCCTGAATCTGTTGGAGGCCATGCCGCCAGTGGCCGTAATGATCGATGAAGCTGATGCCGCCCTGGGCAATCGTGACGCGAGAGGTGATTCGGGCGTGTCCAAACGCGTATTCGGTCAGATCGCCACTTTCATGAGCAATCCGGAGCATCGCGGTCGTATCATTTTCTTCTTGATAACCGCACGCCCCGACCTTATGCCGGTTGACCTCAAGCGACAAGGCCGTGCAGAAGAACATCTGGCGCTGTTCTATCCAACGACGCGTGAGGAGCGCATGGAATTACTTGAAGTCATGATGCGCCGTACCAACATCAGCCTGTCGCCGGATGATATTCCAGAGAAACTGCTAAGCGGCGAAGTCACGTACAGCGGTGCAGACATGGAGGCCCTACTGACGCGGGCCAAATTCAAGGCGGCTGCTTCAGAGGTGCCTTCAGATGGTGTCACGCGTGAAATCCTTCAGCACGTGGTGGTCGATTTCATTCCGCCGAACTACGGCGAGGAGCAGGAATTGCAGGCCTTGGCCGCTGTCTTAGAGAGCACGAGTCGTGAGGCCCTGCCTGAAAAATATCGTGTGATGGACCGGGCAGCTGTACAGAAACGAGTCGCCGAACTCAAACGACGAGTCGAATGACCCCGCGTACGCTTGCAGATCCACGGGAGCGCAGTATACACGCGCTGGATGGGTGTCCCCAAATAGTGCAAACTAATCACTGTACAAGAAGGGGGCACACTTCAACGTGCGATCGGCAATTACTGCGCTGGAGATGACCTGTAACTCCGGAACCGGCGATCAGCTACTTGCAGCGGGCAATAGCAAGGCAGCTGCCACCTATCAAACAGGCTGGGATACCGGCCAGCGTGCTCGATGCGCGGGCCATTGTTGGCCAGTCTTGGTATCTTGCATGCCTGCCAAACACATCTGGAACCCATGCGCACTTTGCTCCGGCTCCTGTTCTGCGGTCTTTATGCACTAACCTTGGCATTGCCCCAAATGGTATCAGCCCAGGTCAATCAGGGAAAAGAAGTTCCTGATGTTACCCGGACCTATGCCCTGACCAATGCTCGTGTGGTACAGGCACCTGGCCGGGTTATGGAGCGCGCTACAGTAATCATTCGTGACGGGCTCATCGCGGCCGTGGGGGCCGATTTGGACATCCCGTTTGATGCCGCGACGATTGCAGCGGACTCATTTACGGTGTACGCGGGCTTCATTGACGGCCTGTCACATATTGGAATCCCGGAACCCAAGGAACGGTCGGATAACCAACAGCGGCCGGATGATCCAGGCAATCCGCCGAATGAAGATGCGGGCATTCAACCGAATCAGGACGTACGTGCACTGCTGGATCCGGCAGACGAGCGGCTGGCTTCGCTGCGTAACGCAGGATTCACCGCGGCGCATGTCGTACCCCGCGGGCGGATGCTGCCCGGCGTGGGAGCCATTATCCTCCTGGCAGGTGACAATGCGAATGAATTGGTGTACCGCGGCGAAACGTCCCTCTTTGCCCAGTTTGCCTCTGCTCGGCGGATGTATCCGGGAACCGACATGGCGGTGATAGCCAAACTGCGGCAAATGTTCCGTGAGGCTGAGCGGCTCCGGCACATTGAAGCCATGTATGCGGAGAACCCCTCCGGCTTGGAGCGGCCTCCATATGATCCTGTACTTCACGCGCTGTTTCCCGTGTTAAGTGATGAGCGTCCTGTGTTTTTTCATACCGAAGACGTTCTGGATTTGCATCGCGCGCTTGATGTGCAGTCGGAGCTGGGATTTCCGGTCGTTCTTACTGGCCTCAGCCAGAGTTTTGAGGTCTTGGACAAGCTTAAGGAAGCTGGTTATCCACTGATGCTCAGTCTGGATTTGCC
>JAAXHW010000201.1 GCA_012270675.1 Candidatus Latescibacterota bacterium
TGTTTTATGCACACCCCTCATTTAAACCGAATAGATAAGATACCTGTGGAACACAAGAATAAGCAACCGAAAAACGCCGGATGGGATATTCTGGTGGGGCGGAAAAAGTGCTTGACTTGGCCCTGAGATCGTATTAATTTTCTATTGGGTGTTTCCGAAGGTTTGAGGATAAATTATAAGTCATTACAAAACACTACGTATGTGGCCAAAGCTGGGAAAGGAGGTCTGCTGGTATGAAAGGGACTGGTGTAGCGATGTCGGGATTCAGATCGGTTCTGGGAGTGGTTCTTCTCCTGGGTTTCGCTTCCACCCCAGGGGTAGAGGCGCAGGAGTCGCGCTACGGACTGAGTATATACGGGTCCATGCTGCAGCCGGTGGGGCCGCTCAAGGGCTGGTATAACATCTCTCCGACGTTCATCGGGCAGCTTACCTATGTGGTGTCTGACAGGACGATGACGGAGGTGGAATTTCACTACACGATGCTGTCCGATGCGGGGCTGGACGGACGGGATTTCGTCTGGCACAACGGGCTGGGCGCGGCCAACGGGTCCAGGGTGAAAAGCCCCGGCGCCAAGGCCGATATGTGGATCGCCAGCCTGCTGGTGAACGGGATGCGCACCTTCAAGCCGGACGAGGCGGGCCAGACGGTCCCCTATATTGTGGCCGGCATCGGTTTTTACAAGTACAACCACGAGGTGAGCGGGCTGATCTGGCCGGGGCAGGTGGGCAACCAGATCAAGACCGACGCGCAGAGCATGCTGGAGCCGACCCAGGATACGGATGCAGCGCTGTCCATCAATACCGGGCTGGGTTTCTACCACCGCACGTCGGAGCGGTTCCTGATCGACTTCCGGCTCCGGTGGAACGTGTTGATGGGCGAACTGAGGCCGTATGAGGACTGGGGCCTGAAGAAGACGTTTCCGATTCAGTGCCTCAACCTGATGGTCGGGTTCAAGTACTTCCTGAATTAAATGAACACACGGTTTGGAACGGTTCTCTTTCTCATCCCCTTTACGGTCGGCTGGGGCGATTGGGGGGCCGAGGCCCGGCCGAAACGGGTTTTTCAGGTTCCGAACGGTAGTCTGGCCCATTGTCGCACCTGCCATATCGACCGGGGCACAACCACAACCCGGCTTGACATCCCGCTTTCCGAGGAGACGCACGAGGCCGCCAATGACGGGGACGAGATCTGTGCCAGCTGTCACCTGGACACCGGCGGGGGCGGCCCCCTCAACCTCTTCGGCGTGACGGTTAAAAGCGGGTACCTGACCGAGGCGGGGTATGCGGGCAACGTGATGTGGGGACCGACGCTGGCCAGGGTGGATTCGGATGGAGACGGGTTTGCCAACGGGGAGGAACTGGGAGACCCGGAGGGTGTGTGGAAGCCGGGCGATCCGGCGCCGGGCCGGGTGCTGTCGTTGGGCAATCCGGGCGTTCGCAGCAGCGTGCCGGTGAGTACGGAAATCGATCCGAAGGCACGCATCCGGTCGGACTTTAACGGGGACGGGAAGGTGAGCTTCGCCGATTTTGTCCGGTTTGCCGTGGCTTTTGGAAAAACCCGGGAAGATCCGGGTTTTGACCCGCTGTTTGACCTGACCGGAGACGGGAGGGTGGGCTTTGGCGATTTTGTCCGGTTTGCGCAGGATTTCGGTAAGGGGGGATGAGTGGCGAGGGATGCCAGATCGCGCAATGGGGCCAGGGGTGAAAGCTTCTTGTGAATGTTTCCGGTTTCTGCCTTCGATTCTATTTGCCTTGTATTCCTTCATCCGTGCTAAAAGCACGCGGTCTGCTGCGGCATCTCAAGGAGGGAATGATGCGTTTTACAGTTCTGGTCCATACGTGATCGGTTTAGAGTCA
>JAAXHW010000202.1 GCA_012270675.1 Candidatus Latescibacterota bacterium
GCCGGGGGCTTACCGCGGTTAGTTATCATGCTTAGCCGGAATTTAACCTTCATCCTTCCAGCAACTCGTGAAGCCGCCCCGAAATCACCTCCACGTCGCCCTCCTTCAGACACATCGGCCCGAAACCGAGCGACCCCTCGTACACATTGGACGTATTGACATGGATGCTCGGATCGCCCGCTATCAGTTGCCGTACCAGGTCCACCCCCGTGATTCCCGCCGCCTGTTCATCCACTTCCAGCCAGACCATCGGCACCGGTCGCCCGGGATTGACCACCACCCTGACCTGCGCGTGCGGCAGGTCACCCAGCGCGTTGGCCAGCGCGGCCGTCGTCGTCTCCCACCCGGCCTTTCGCGCCTCGTCTCCCTCCGCCACAAACAGTCTCAGCGCCGTAATCAGCCCTACGATCTCCTCCTTGCCCACCTTGCAGGGCCGCCCGATCCCGTGCTGCGGCGCCCCGGGCAACTTCTCTTTATCGATCAGCGACCGCGGGGGGTCCCACAACTCAAAGAACACATCCTGGTCTAAATGCTGAAGCGCAACCGCCGCAATCAGGTCCCGCCGCCCGCACAGAATACCCGAACTCTGCGGTCCCCGGACCGCCTTCCCCCCGCTGAAACAGACCAGATCGGCCCCCTCGGAAACAAACCGTGTCAGATTGGACGCCGGCGGAAGCTGTCCGGCCGCATCCACAACCACCGGCACCCCGCGCGCGTGTGCTACCGCCACCACCTCCCGCAGCGGCGGCAACGCACGCACATTTGCCACATAGGCCACTGCCGCCGTCCGGTCCGTAATCGCATCGGCGATCTCCCAGGCCTCCGTATCCCGCACTCCGGCCCCGGTGAACCGGTCCGAAATACCCACCTCGACAAGCCTGACGCCGACTGCGCGGATTGCGTGATCGTAAAAATTCCGGTGGCTGCGCGGAATAATCACCTCGTTCGCCATCCCCTCCGTATCGGGCAGCCGGTTCATCTTCCCCGGGTCCAGCCCTGTCACACACGCCGCGACCCCCAGCATCTGGCCCGCGGCCGCCCCCGACGTCACATACCCAGCCTCCGCCCCCGTAATCTCTGCGATCACTCCCCCCGCCCACGCCTGGAGCTCTTCAAGATTCACGCAGAACTGCGACGCCTCCCGCATCGCCTCCGCCACCGCTTCCGGCAAAATCGACCCGCTCAACCGGGTCGCCGGCCCCACCGCGTTGACAATCGTCCGCACCCCCAGCCGCTCGTAGATATTTCCCATCCTCTCTCCTTAAGAACTTGTTATTTTCCAATCAGCTACGACTTCCGTCCGATCGCCTCTCCCCAGCCGATGGCGGCAAATGCACCCGCATCCTCCTTCCACCGGTCGAGCATCCGGCGCCAGTCTTCGAACTGCTCGTGACGTGCCAGCCCGTGTTTCACGGCCGCTTCCACGGTATTGGGTGCGAAGAACCAGCCGGTGGCGACTCCATAAAACATGTCGATATCATCGGTCGTGCCGTAGGAATCGAATGAAGCACTTGCCTGGATGTCCGAGAACCCGGCGTCGAGAAACACCCGCTTGAGTTCCTTCCCAATCTGCGGATGGCCCCCGTTGGCCGCCAGCAGGTTCGCGAACGTCTCCCACATCTCGCCACGGTCGCCGGGATCGGGATGGACGAACGACACGGCACCAATCAGTTCCCGGCTGGAGATCAGCCCCCCGGGCTTCAACACCCGCTTCACCTCGGCCAGGGTGGCCTGCGTATCCGGAACGTGTGTGAGCACGGCGTGGCAGTGGGCGACATCGAACGAGTCGTCGGCAAAGGGCAGGTCGGTCACATCACCGGTATGGAACACCGCGTTGTCGTGCCCGCCCGCCGCCGCCGCATTCCGGGCCATCTCGATCTGCGACGCTTCCATATCGATGCCGTGAAACTCCCCGGGGTCCACCGCCTGTGCGAGCCCCATCGAAATCGTGCCGGGCCCACACCCGAAGTCGAGAACGCGGAGACCGGGCTTGAGGTATGGGAGCAGGTGCGCGGCATGGGTGCCCGCGCTGCGGTGTCTGAGCATCGCCTGAAACTCGTCGCTGTACCCCTATGGTATAGGTGGGTGTGGACGTCTGCGGGGGCTTGTTCCCATTCATTGGTAGCTCCTTCTGCGTACTATCGGTTCATTATCGCCGGACCGACACCCCTCTTCAACACGGGTGCCGTGAAAAATATATATTGCAGGGCACCCCCGGTCAACCCTTTACTTCCTGAGAAGCTGTCTTAAAACCCCCAACGGTCTGTTTTGAAACAAATCAGCAAGCTGAAAGGTCTATTTAAAAGAGGGGTGTGCATAATTCAT
>JAAXHW010000203.1 GCA_012270675.1 Candidatus Latescibacterota bacterium
ATTTGATCCCTAACCGATCACGTATGTACTGATATCCTTTTCTATGGCTTCTGGCAACATGATGTGGAAATCAATCCTTGGGGCGTCCTTGAATATCACAAGGCGCCAAACATCGTTCTCGTCCCCAATAGCCGGTTTATACGGTTGGCAGACCAGGACTTCCCCGAATATCTCCAGCCACCCGTCTCCTGCCAGGAATGGCTGCAGGTCTTCAACATATAGTTCAATGTCATAGTCTGACAAGGCGTCAACTGGCGCGTTCGGATTCGCACGCGTGCTGGTAAGGATTGCTACCCGGACGTTCTCGTTATCTTCTGCCCAGTCCGATACTTCTCTTGCCATGTTTCGTGCATTGTACATCCAGCCCTCGGTATATTGGACACTGGTGGGACAGATGCGGGCCAGGACGGCGAGGCGGCTTCTGAACGGATTTTGGAAATAAAAAAAACGGCAATAGAATGGCGACAGCCCTCTACCGGTTTGAGCAGAAATGCCGTTATGTTCAAAATCGCTCGTGTGTCTTTGGAACGTCTAAAGTTTTTCCACGTCAAACACGCCTTCCTGCGTGTCCACCACTCTTTCGGACCTGGTTTTAAACATGGTACCGGACGGATAATAGCCTGCTTTGACATAGGCCAATCCATACGATATACACATCGGCCCCAACAGGGTTCCCGGGTCGGTTAATGATTCACATGCCAATTGCGCCCTGTCTCCAAGCACGACGCCCATCTTAGACCCGCCCAGGTCGTACCATTTGCCGTTAATTTCTACTTTCAGATTTACCCTTTTATCCCTTTCCCTGACCCCCTGGATGATGCCCAGATTGGCTGCTGTTGCCTGGTTGCCGAAATGGGTAGCAAATCCACAGACGCTGTCTCCCAGGTAGGATGGATGCGGAAAATTCGCTTCATCCATCATCAGGACATTTTTCAGTTCACCCCGGATTGCATTGTCCCCCTGTTTCTGGTGGCTGCCGATGATAATGTTGCCCCTGAGATAGGCCCCCTGTCTTATCTCATTTCTTTTTCCAAAGATGGTTGGGCCTTTTACACCGGCCGTGGGTTCAACGACGGTTTCTTCTCCGACGTAAATGTCTCCACTGTCCAGGTAGATGACAGCCCCTACAACTTTTGCATCCTTTGCAACATAGAGGGTATGGCCGTCTCCATTCAAAGATCCGTGAACAAACAGGGGTTCGCATACCGCGCCCTTTTCTACCAGTACTTTGAATTTTCCAATCCCCGGCACACCGGTCCGTTCTTCTACGTTACCGCTGCCCTCTGCTGAACGGACTTTTTCGGCCAACCACTCTGTTGCATATTTCTCAATCCCGTTCTTTCCGATGATATCAACGACCGACCTGGCGCCGTCTACCAGGGCCCGGTGTTCGAACGGATATGTCTCAAGATCGAAGAAATTCTCCGGCTTTAACTCAGGTGGAACCTCTTCAGCATCCAATTCGGTCACCAGGATTGGGTCTTGTTTTGTCCCTGTGCCTTTGATAGCCATTTCTCAACCCTTTCTACTTTCTGCGATTTTTGCCAAGGTTTGATCGTGCAACACCCGGGTTCTGCTGACGAGAACGTCAAAAACGGTTTCGTGGTCTTCTGTCGGTTTGGGTATATTATTTCCATCAAAATTGGTTATCACCAGACCGCTCTGTTGTGCCAATTGAATCCCTGAAAATACATCTACATACGGTTGTTGTCTTGCAAAATAGACGTCTATCTGCCCTGCCGCAGCTTCGGCAAATGCGTATGGGCCGCCGTTTGGGTGCAGCATTTTGAAGGCATCGATAACCGGCCTGTATTCATCAATCAGAGGCAGCATAAATTTGGCGGGTTTTAAGAGGTACGACTCCACACAGGCGTCATGGATACCCGAAGCGGGTTCACCGTGCCTCTTTCTTCTGTATTCCTCATCCAATTTTTCTACACGTTCTAATTGGTCACCGTTTAACCTGGCCATAAAAGCGCCGTTGGCGTTGGCAAATGCTACGTCTTTGTTAAAGACATCCCCTGTTACAGCAGTCAGGGCATTGAACTCCGAATCGTACAACGCCAGTGAACTGTATTGCATAAAAGGCAATCTCCTTTTATACAACCAGCTCCCATCAAAGGGATCGGAGATACCGTATAACGTATCCCCCACTTTGCCTTCTGTCAAATCAACCCTTCCGGCTTCTTCGGACAATAAAACGACCGGATGAGCGCTTTCTTTCAATCTTGTAATATAGGCGCCTTCAGCGGCTTCGTCGACACCGAAGATCTCCGCATCCCAGTTCTTGTATTCTCCCTCTCTGGTTCGAATAACCATCGCACCGCTTTCTTTGCCCTGCAGGTCTTCCAGAATATCCAGGGTTTCGGCAACAATTGCCAGATTAAGCGCGGTCAGGTCATCTACATTAACAATTCTACTAAATTTCTCTATTCTTTTTTCAAAAAGCTTATCACTATCCATTTTGTCCTCTCCAGAAAAATATCTTATAAATTTTTGTTTTAAAATAATTTGGCCGAATACATCCAGCACAAAAGACGCTGCAGTATCCCCCAAATAGGGACGCCATTTCTGACTACCCAGTATACCACATTGGTGCTGAAATGTCAAGGCAAAACATATTGCGGAATCCTGGTTTGGATGTTATTATTCAGGGTGGGCCAACGCATCGGCGGGCAGGCGAAAAGGGCGTATGGAGAAGCTGAGAAAAGGAGGGGCGATGGTTATTCGGGGCAAGGTTGTCGGGACGGCGGAGCCTGTGACGGTAGAGGTCGAGGGGGGGACGATTTCGGCGGTGGGAGACGGGCCTGCACCGGTGCAGGCGCTGGGGGAAGAAGACGTCTGGATTTCGCCGGCAATCTTCGATGTGCAGGTCAACGGCGCAGGCGGGATCAGCTACAGCGCTGCGGACCTGACGGTGGACCGGGTACTGGAAACACAGGCGTGGGTGTACAGGACAGGGACGGGGCTTTTCTGTCCCACGACGACGACCTCTCCGTTCGAGCAGGCGATCGCGGCGCTGGGCATCCTGGCCAGGGCCTGTGAGGAAGAAAAGACGGCGGATGCGTCTTTTGTCGGGTTGCACATAGAGGGGCCCTATATCGCATCGGCGGATGGGCCGCGGGGTGCCCATCCCTCAGCGTATATTCGGGATCCGGACTGGGACGAGTTCTGTCGCTACCAGGAGGCAGCGGGAGGGCGGATCAGGATGCTTACGCTGGCACCCGAGCGGGAGGGGGCGCTGGCGTTTATCGAGAAGGCCACCGAGTCGGGAGTGATTGTGGCGCTGGGGCATACGGGGGCCAGCCGGGAGCGGGTGCGGGAGGCGATTGCGGCAGGCGCCCGGATGTCCACACATCTGGGGAACGGGGCGCACGCGATGCTCCCCCGGCACGACAACTATATCTGGGAACAGCTCGCCGCAGACGACCTCTGGGCGGGGATTATCCCCGACGGACACCATCTGCCTCCGCCGGTGCTGAAGAGTTTTTACCGTGCAAAGCAGAAGGGGCGGATCTGCCTGGTAAGCGATGTGTCTTCCATTGCCGGGCTGCCGCCGGGGGTCTACGACCGAAGCTACGGGAAGGACGAGGTAGAGATTCATCCAGACGGCAAAATTTCGCTGGTAGGTACGCCGTACTTAGCAGGCGCGTCTCTCTTTTTAGATCAGGGGATTCCCAATACCGCGGCGTATACGGATGCGACGCTGGCGGATGCGGTGGAGATGGCGACGGCCAATCCGGCGCGGTTGCTGGGCGTGGATGACCGGCTGGGCAGCGTGGAGGTTGGAAAGGAGGCGAGTCTGACGCTGTTTCGATGGGAGGAGGGGCAAGCATCGCTTTCGATTGTGGCGACGATTGTGCGGGGCGAGGTTGTTTACCGTGGATGAGAGGGGCATGGTGACGAAGGTTTCGAGCTATGGAACGCCTTGAGGGGATTGTTGAACGCATCACATTTCAGAGTCCTGAGACCGGCTATACGGTGGCCAGGCTTCAGCCGGAGGGCCGGTCCGGGGAGTCGGTGACGGTGGTGGGGGAGACGCTGTCTCTGAGTCCGGGTGAGTGTGTTGTGCTGGAGGGTGACTGGACGACGCATGCGCAGTACGGGCGCCAGTTTAAGATTGTCTCTTATCGGACGGTTGTGCCTTCGACGGTGGAAGGAATGCGCAGATACCTCGGATCGGGGCTGATCAAGGGGATCGGTCCGGTGACGGCGCGGCGGATTGTGGACCATTTTGGGGCGGAGACCCTGGATGTGATTGAGGAATCGCCGGAACGGCTGGTGGAGGTGGAGGGTTTGGGGGCCAGGCGGGCGGAGTGGATCCTGCAGGCCTGGCAGGAGCAGCGGGAGATCCACGGTGTGATGCTTTTTCTGCAGTCCCACGATGTGGGGACGGGGTATGCGGTCAAGATCTGGAAGGCGTACGGCCAGCAGGCGATTTCGCTGATCCAGGAGAACCCTTACCGGCTTTCTACGGATATCTGGGGCATCGGGTTTCTGACGGCGGACCGGATTGCGCAGAAGCTGGGTGTTGAGCCTTATTCTGAAAAGCGGATCCTGGCCGGCATCCGGCACGTGCTTGATTCTGCAGCGGAGGACGACGGCCACGTCTACCTTCCGCTGGAGGAACTGGTGGGGGCCTGTGCGGAGGCGCTGGATGTGTCGGCCGATCTGATCGGGCCCTGCCTGGCGGCCCTGCGTGAGGCGGAGGAGGTGATTGTAAAAGAGGACCGGGTTTATATTCCGCCCCTTTACTATGCGGAGAAGGGAACGGCGACGCGGCTTTACCAGTTGTCGAGCATTCAGCGGATTGAGACAGGGGATATCCCCCGGGAGATAGAAGCGATCGAGCGCCGCGAGGGGGTGCGCTTTGTCCCGCTTCAGAAGGTTGCCCTTCAAAAGGCGCTGTCCCACAGTGTGTTGATTCTCACTGGTGGTCCGGGGACGGGGAAGACGACGACGATCAAGGGGCTGATCGCTCTGCTGGAGGCCAGAAGGAAGGTGGTTGCACTGGCGGCGCCCACCGGGCGGGCGGCCAAGCGGCTGTCGGAGACGACCGGGCGGGCGGCGAAGACGATCCATCGGCTGCTCAAGTTCAGCCCCCGGGAGATGGCGTTTGAGAAAAACTTCGAGAATCCGCTGGAGGTTGACGCGCTGATTGTGGATGAAGTCTCTATGGTGGACACGGTGTTGATGAACAGCCTGATGCGGGCGGTTCCGCTGAGCGCTTCGGTGGTCCTTGTGGGCGATGTGGACCAGCTCCCGTCGGTAGGTCCGGGCAATGTTTTGAAGGATGCGATTGCGTCGGGGGTTGTGGAGACGGTGATGTTAAACGAGATTTTTCGACAGGCGCAGGCCAGCCGGATTGTGGTGAACGCCCACGCGGTTAACGCGGGTGAATTCCCCGATATCCGCAATGCGCGGGATTCCGATTTTTTCTTTATCGAGACAGAGGACCCCGGAGGGGTTGCGGAGACGGTCTGCAGCCTGTGCAAGACGCGGTTGCCCCGCACGTATGGGTTCGATCCGATCAACGATATTCAGGTGTTGACCCCGATGTACCGGGGTGAGACGGGCGTGCTGTACCTCAACCGGGTGCTTCAGGAGGCGCTGAATCCGAAGGGACAGGAATTGCAGCGAGGGGGTGTGTGCTTCCGGGTGGGAGATAAGGTGATGCAGGTCCGAAACAATTACGACAAGGATGTTTTTAACGGGGATATCGGCCGTATTACCGGGATTGATGCAATCGAGCAGGTCATCGGGGTAGCCTTCCCGGAACGGGCGGTGGGCTACGATTTTGCGGAGCTGGACGAGATTGTGCTGGCCTATGCGACCAGTGTGCATAAGAGTCAGGGATCGGAGTACCGGGCGGTGATTCTGCCGCTGACCACTCAGCATTACATGATGCTTCAGCGCAATCTTCTCTATACCGGGATTACCCGGGCGCGGGATTTCGTGGTGCTTGTGGGCATGAAGAAGGCGCTGGGCATTGCCGTGAAAAACAATCGGGTGGCCGAACGTTACACCTCGCTTGCAGAACGCATTCGGGCCGGTGCGGCAGAACCTCAGGAGCCTTCGGTGTGAGAAAAACAAAGTTCCGGGGGGGGAGACGATCTGGAGACAGGCGTTAGCCAATCGTCCGGAGTGGGTCTTGTTCCGCGGTGCTTCCAAGCACCCGGTAGACCGCCTCCGACGCGATTTGGCCCTCGCGGAGGATTTTTATTTTTTCCATCGAGACGTCGACGAGCGTTGACGGGCGGGCATCCGCCGCCGGTCCGCCGTCCAGGATCAGGTCGACACGGTCGCCAAGCGCCGAGGCCGCTTCTGATGCCGAACGGGCCGGCGGGTCTCCCGACCGGTTTGCGCTTGTGCTGGTGATGGGGCCGCCGGTGCGGTCCAGCAGGGCCTGGACCGCCGGGGCATCCGATACCCTCAGAGCGATGGTAGACCGTCCGCCCATAAGCCGTTCGGGCAGACCGGGACGCGCCTGGAAGACGAGGGTCAACGGTCCGGGCCAGAAGGCGTCCATGAGGTCCTGTGCGGTCTGCGGAACGTCCGCTGTCAGGGCATTCAGGTTTTCAGGGCCGCGGATGAGGAGGATGAGCGCCTTGTGGGCCTCCCGTTCCTTGACCGTAAAAATCCGGTTCAGGCCCCGGGTGCTGAAGGGATCGACGCCCAGGCCGTAGACGGTTTCGGTGGGATAGACGATGAGGCCGCCCGCGCGGATCTGTTCGGCGGCCACTGCGATGCCGGATGTATCCGCCGGCAGGATGGGGGGGATTGGTTTACCCGAAGGCATTGGCAAAGAGGACGAAGTCGGTGAATCCCACTCGACCGTCGCTGTCCAGGTCGAACCGGGCATCGGTCGATCCGAAGGCACTGGCGAAGAGGACGAAGTCGGCGAAGTTGACGTTGCCGTCGCTGTTAAAGTCGGCAGATTTCTCTGCTCCGTTGTCGGGCGGCTCGGTCCGGGGAAAAACGACTGTGAGTTCCCGGATGCGGTCGTTGCGGGTATCGGCGATGTACACGGCGCCGGTGGGGCCTACAGCCAGGCCGGAAGGCTCGTTCAGGCTGATCTGAAGGGCCGGTCCCTCTTCCTGATCGAAGCCCGCAAAGCCAGTGCCGGCAACGGTCTGGATGAGGCCGGTGTTGAGGTCGAGCATCCGGATGCGGTTGTTGCGCGTATCGGCAATGAAGAGGTGCCCTTCGCGGTCGACGGCCACATCCCCCGGGGTGTTGAGCTGGGCCAGCACGCCGGGGCCCCCGTCGCCCGAGAACCCTCCCATCCCTGTGCCTGCGACGGTGGTGATGGTGCCCTTGCTGTCTACCATTCGCACCCGATGGTTGAACTGGTCTGCGATCAGGAGGCGCCCCAGGCTGTCCACGGCCACACCCAGGGGACGGTTCAGCCGGGCCCTTCCGGCGGGGCCGCCATCGCCCGTATCGCCCGCCTGGAAGCTGCCTGCGACGGTGGTGATGGTGCCCTTGCTGTCTACCATTCGCACCCGATGGTTGAACTGGTCTGCGATCCAGACGTTCCCTCTACCATCCGCGGCGATGCCTGCCGGCAGGTTCAGGTTGGCCCGGTCGCCCGGTCGCCCGTCGCCTCCAAAGCCGGGTACGCCCCGGCCGACAAAGGCGGCCACCGTGTCGGTGCGTACGATGAGCCGCCGGATGACGTGGCCGTTCTGTTCACTGATGAGGAGGTCTCCATTGGGCAGGAGGGCCAACCCCCGGGGTTCGGCCACCCGGGCTTCGGATGCGGGACCCTCATTTCCTGTTGAGGCGGTGAAGCCGTCGCCGATGAGGGTTTGAATGGCGCCTGTTGCCGCATCGACCCGCCGGATGCGCTGGTTTGCGGAGTCGGCAATATAGATGTTTCCCGCTGAATCGACAGCGACGTCCCTGGGACGGTCGAGGAGGGCATCGGTTGCGGGGCCCCCGTCTCCTTCAAAGCCCTGACCGGTCCCTGCGACGGTTCGAAGGGTGGCCTGTTCCGGGCCGAGGGGCGTCAGGAGGTCCAGGGTGATCTGCCCGGTGATTCCCCCTGTCCGGGCCGAGATGACGACAGAGCCCGGTGTGCGTCCCGCCCGGAACCGGATGTTCGCGCGGCCGTCCTGTACTTCAACGGTATCGCTGCCTACAAAGGCGCCGTCGCCAAGGATGATGCGGAAGGCGATGGCAATATTGTTGAGCAATACGACCTCGTTTTGGACGTTGACCATGCTGGCTTGAATCTCAGTTTGCGCCTGTCCGTTGGCAATCATAGAGGGGGTGCTCACTTCCAGCAGGATGCGGTTGGGGGGAAGAGGCGGGGTTTCGGTGATGCTCAGGATGTTGTTTGTCGGCACATTCAGGAACTGCTGTACAATCCCCCGGGGCCAGCGGACGGTCAGGACATCCACCTGCTCCGCGTCGCCTAAACCGAAGGCGGCTGTGAGGGCGTCCTGCGAGAGGTAGGATGTCCCACCTGTGATCTCCCGAACCGCGCGCTGGCCATTGTTGTAGAGGATTTCGAAGCGGGTGCAGATGGCGTCCCGGCTGCTCCGGGTGGCCCTTGGACGCACGATCAGCCAGTTTCCGTTGGCTTCCTGGTTGCGGTAGAGGCGGTCGGCGTCCTCCTGGATTGCGACGTAGAGGTCGATGCCGCCGTCGCTGTCGAAGTCGGCCAAGGCGACGCCCCGGCTGTCTGCTTCAACATTGACTCCCAGATCACCTGCGACCTCCGTAAATTGGGCGCCATCGTTTCGGAAGAGGAGGTTGGGCTGTCCGCTGTTGGTGGCGTAGAGGTCGAGGTCGCCGTCGTTGTCGATGTCTCCCCAAACCGCCCCCCGGCTGCGCCCGGCCGCAGGTCCGGTAACGTTGAGTTGCGCGTCCCGGAAGCGCCCTTCCTCGTTCAGGTAGAGTCGGTTGCCCTCTCCGAAATAGACGACGTAGAGGTCGAGGTCGCCGTCGTTGTC
>JAAXHW010000204.1 GCA_012270675.1 Candidatus Latescibacterota bacterium
TATTAAAATTTTGTCCGACCCTCTTGCGCACGGAAGAGACTTTCAGGTCGGAAAGTTTCCGGGTGGGCTGCATCAGGGTGACGGCGACGATGAAACCGGTGAGTTCGTCCACGGCAAAGAGGGCTTTGTCCAGGAGGCTTTCGCGGGGCACGTCCAGGTAGGTGGCGTGGGCCTTGATGGCGTGGATCATTTCCCCGGGATAGCCCTTTTCCTCCAGGATGCGCACGCCGAACATGGGGTGTTCATCGGGTGTGGGGTGCTTTTCGTAGTCGAAGTCGTGCAGCAGGCCGGTGATGCCCCACAGCGCTTCATTTTCCCCGAATTTGCGCGCATAGGCCCGCATGCTCGCTTCTACGGCGAGCATGTGTTTGATCAGGTTCTCATTTTGGGTATGCGTTCGTAAGAGGTCCATCGCCTCTTCACGGGTGGGCAACGCCATTTTATCTCCTTAAGATTCAGGGAGACCGTTTTTCCGGCTCCCTGTTTTTTTATTCCAGGTTTCCGTTGCCGCCGGTCCGTCTCTTGACCTCCCGAACCCCCTGCAGGACATCTTCCAGGATTTTTGATACGGTCTGCAGTCGTTCGTTGGCCGAGCGCATCTCCAGGACCGCCTGCTGCTCAGGAAGGGACAGGCTGAGACTGCCCGCTACAACAAATGAGAGTTCAGAGGGGTTGACCTCCTCCTCTTTTTTTGGCTCAAACCAGCCCAGAGAGAGCTTCAACGCCTCCCGGTACAGGTCCTGTACCCTGTTGCTCAGGTCGGGATCGGGCACTTCCGGTTCGTCGTCGATCTCTTCCACGATGCCTGTGATGTAGGGGTGGATGTCGAACCTTTCCAGTATCCGAAAACGCCGTGTGCCCTGGATAACGATCTTCATCCGACCGTCGGGAAGCCGGGAGATCAGGTCGGTAATCAGGGCGGCAGAGCCGACTTCCTGGAACGTGTCGTCGTTTCCCCATACGATTCCGAACTCGATTTCCTCGTCCATACACATGTTGATCATCTGTTTATAACGTTCTTCAAAGATGTGGAGTGGAATGCGCCTGAACGGGAGGAGGACCACATTATCAAGCGGAAAGAGAGGGAATTCCGTGAGATCATTCATCGTGTGTATTCCCTTGTTCTGAAGGGACTGTTTCGAAAGTCATATCCCCGAATCGATCCGGATTGTCGGGGCTGTCGTAGGTGACCGACCATGTCCACCGTCGGGGAACCGTCCGTCCGCTGATCAGGGCGAGGTTGAAACGGAAGGGAGGAATCGGACGGTCGGTATTGACCCCGAAGGACTGGAGGGGGATTTCACATTCCACCGTCCACCGGTCCGGTCCCCGCAGGAAGACCGCGTTCCAGGCCGGATTCCAGGCCGGGTCGCCGCCTTTCCGTTCCTGTAATACGCCCGACGGGGTGACCCCGAAGACGTAAGCAACCCCCGGTTCCCGGGAAAGCGAAAAGGCCCATTCGATGCGATGTCCGACCTGCACGGCAGAGAAAGTGGTATCGGGGACTTCACGGATCAGAGAGAAGTAAAGCCGGGGTGAGGAGACCGGGAGGCGGCGATCAGGTATCGGGTCAGGACGGGATCGTAGGGGGTTGGCCTGAGGGCGCGGATGAGGTAGGTCCGAACAAATGGGGCAGGGTCGTCCAGCAGGCCAACGATCCGGTTGTTATCCGCACCCTCCGTGTACTGGAAAACCATACGAGCAGCATATTCCCGAACCCTCGGATCGTTGTTCTGAAGCAACTCCATCAGCACGTCGAGGAGTTCCACCGGCGATCGGACCACCAGGGCATAAGCTGCACCGAGACGGACTTCCCGATCGGGGTGGCGCACCAGTTCCCAGAGGAACTGGTCGGAGATGAGATCCTCCCGAACCTCGAGCACCCGAACGGTATTGTAGCGCATCCAGGTGTTCCGCAGGAGTTCGCTCAGGATCCGGCGCTGGGCCTCCGGGTGCAGGTTGACAGCGACTTCCAGGGTGCCGTCCACGCCCATATGCATCGGTTCGGGAAGCAGGTGCTCCGGGCCTCCCAGAGGGACCTCGCCTTCTGTTTCAGCGGCTTCGGAGGTCAGGAAGACGGGGTTTCCCATCGTCCGGCAGCCTCCTGCGTCGCTCTCCAGGATGGCCTGCAGGTAGGTCCGGTTGGTCAGGGGGATAAAAAACCGCTGTTCCCATAAGGTGGTATTCGGATGGGCCGTCCAGATGATTTCTCCATCTGCAACGAGCAGCACCCGGCTGATGGGGTATCGCGATGTGCCCCGCAACCGTACATACGTATCTCGTGTGGCCGAGACCGTGCTGCCCATCGGCATGCAGTTGACCCGGAGGTCCATCCGGATGCCGTCTGCCTGGACAACATAGGCGGCGCCTCTTCGGATGCCGGCGACGATCTCTCCGGGCTGGTTGTTTTCCGCCCAGACGTAGGTTGCCTGCGCCGAACCTCTGTCTCCGCCTCCAACCAGAAAGATGCGGTGTCCCGCGCTGAGTAGCCGGTCCCAGCCGGCGCCGGGTTCGCACTCGGAGCGCCATTTTCCATTGTAGATGCCTTGAAAGGCCGTTCCGATTTGCCAGTGGGAGGGGGAAACAGGAGGAGGGCCGGCACGGGTAAAGAGGGAGACGCCGTTTTGGGATTCAACCCACACAATGGCCTGCTGGAGGCTGTCTCTGGGAACGGGAGCGCGGGGGGGGCCACGCCAAAGAGGAGCAGGGCGGTGCCTTCCGAAAAGGCCCATTCGGTGCCCAGGATGGGGGTAATGCGAGGGGTGTTCAGGTCGTATTCCTGGATGATGTTCCGCAGCCCGATGAAAATCCCTTCCGAGAAGTGGCCCGAAAGGACCAGCCAGTCCAGCCCCGCGTCGATTCCGGTCCGAACTCGCTCGGAGATCACGGCGTCCGTGTTCCGGCCCGGATAGCGGGTGATATCTCCCGCATACCAATCCCATTCGGCACGGGCAGGCACGCCCACAAAGGCCTGGATTGCAATCAGTGCGCAGATGGTGAGGCGTTTCTGCATGGTTAAATTCGTTCATTCTGCCCCCCGGATACGCTGATCTGCGGGGTTGTGGAGACCCCTGTTTGCAGAAAACGCACAAAGAGGTTCTTGTCGCGCGTCAGGCCGGGGAAGCGGGCAATTTCGCTATCTTCGGGAGACATAATGGCGTAGAAGGGGAGGGCAACCGTTCCAAAACGTGTTTCCTGGAAGGCCCGATTGCGTTCGTAGACCTCCCCCAGCCCGTCCGTATAGAGCTGCAAGCGCACATAGCGTTCCAGGAGGGATCGCACCTGGGGATCGGGGAAGACGTTGGCCTCCATCCATCGGCAGTTGGTGCATGCGTAGCCGGTAAAGTCGATAAAGATGGGTTTCCCTGTGGCTCTGGCCTCTGAGAGCGCAGTCTCATAGTTCGTCTGCCAGGTCAGTTCTTCCCCGCTCCGGATCTTGGCGATGTGGCCCTGGCTGCCGTAGGGAGGAAAGAAGGCGTCCAGTTCACCCAGGGGGGCGCCGAAGAGGCCCGTGGTGAGGTAGATGCTGAAGGCCAGACACCCGAGACTGTAGAGGAGCCGCAGCGGGCCTACCGATTCGAGGGGTGAGTCGTGGGGAAGCCGGATCTTGCCCAGCAGGTAGATCCCACAGAAGGCGAAAATGGCGATCCAGGCGGCCAGGAAGACCTCCCGCGAGAGGATGCCCCACCCCCAGACCAGGTCGGCATTGCTGAGGAATTTCAGGGCCGCTGCCAGTTCCAGGAATCCCATGACGACCTTGACGGCGTTGAGCCAGCCCCCGCTTTTGGGAAGGGCGCTGAGGCCCTGGGGAAAGAGGGCCAGGAAGAAGAAGGGCAGTGCAAAGGCGGCGGAGAAGGCGAGCATGCCCAGGATCGGCCACGTCCAGGTGCCCTGAGCGGTGAGCACCAGGAGGGCGCCTACAAAGGGGGCTGTGCAGGTAAAGGAGGTAAGGGTAAAGGTAAACCCCATCAGGAGGATGGCCCCGTAGCTCCCGCCCTGGACCTGGCTCAAGCGGGTGAGGAGGCTTGAGGGCAGCCGGATCTCGAAGAGGCCGAAGAGGCTGAGCGCAAAAGCGATGAAGATGCCGGTGATGAGCAGGTTGATCCAGGGATTGGCGGCGAAAAGGCTGGCTCCCGAGGCGCCCAGGGTGACGGCCAGCAGGAGGCCAAGGCCGGTAAAGGTGAAGATGATTCCGGCGCAGTAGACGAGGGATTTGACGATTGATTCCGCCCGGCTCTGGGTCTCCTGTTTGGTGAAAAAGGAGACCGTGATGGGTACCATGGGAAAAACACAGGGGGTCAGCAGGGCGAGGAAGCCCATGCTGAAGGCGAGGTAGAGGAAAGCGCCCAGCCCCCCGGATACGGCCCGCTCCACGTCGGCGATGCTGCCCAGGCCGTCAAACAGGTCGGGTTTTTGCGCAGGCGATGCGTCCGGCGCGGGGGCCAGGTTGGTGACATACCGGGGGCGGGGGGTGCCGGAGGCGATTTGAAGCGGGACTTCAAACGCATGGGTGGTGGGGGGCAGGCAGGAGGTGGGGTTGCAGAGCATGTAGGTGATCCGGCCTCCCAGGCGGGTCTGGCCGGATGGGGCCGCATCGGTCACGTCTGCCCGCACACCAAAGCGGACAGCCTTGCCGTAATACTCCACCTGCATGTCAAAGTTGAGGTCATGCTCTTTGAGGGGGGGAGGCTGGATGATTGGACCAACCTGCCGAAACCGGCCTTCCCCCTCAAGGCGGATCTCCGTAGGATAGGGCCCGCCGGGTGGCGTGGTGGTCGAATAGATGTGCCAGTCCGCCGTGAGCGTAACGTCGATCCAGACCGTGACGGTCTCACCGGGGCGTGGATCGGATGGATCGGCGTGTATCGAAAAGAGCGCCGGGTCTTCAAGGCCGGACGCCACTGCCGGGAGGGCAGACCCCAGGACGGCGATAAGCAACACCACAACGCATTTATCTCTTGTTTTCATCTTCACAGGGCCTAAATTGCTTTTCTTTGCCGGCCAGGATCCGGTATTTGCTTGCCTTCTGTGAGCACCTCAAGCAGTTTCTGGGTGGCTACGGAGAAGCTGCGCCCCCGCCTGTGGAGGATGCCCAGCGGGCGGACAAAGGGATCTCCCTTGAAAGACAGGGCCTTGAGGGTGTCCCGGGACTCTACGGCAGGCACCGGGACAATGGAGAGCCCGATGTCGACCTCCACGGCGTGCATCAGCGTTGCAATATGGTCGAGTTCCATCACCACGTTGGGGCGCACCCCATGCTTTCGGAAGAAGCGATCGATGGCGCGCCGGGTGGGCGTTTCCGGGCCAAAGAGGACCAGCGGATGCCCCTGGAGGTCTTTGGGGGCAACAGCTTGCTGCTTTGTCAGGGGATGCGAGGAATGGCCGATGAGCACCATCTGATCCTCTGTGAACTGGATGACATCCACGTTTCGTTGCGCCCGGGGGTAGGCCACGATGCCCAGGTCGATTCCGCTGTTGGCCACGTCGTCGTAGATCTTCTGCGCCTGGTTGTATTCCAGACGGAGGTTGACCCTGGGGTAGGCCTTGAGGTAGGCCTTGAGGTAGGGGGCGAGTTCCAGCATCCCAACGCTGTAGATGGCCGAGAGGCGGATGCTCCCCGAGACCACACCTGCCAGTGCCTGGATTCGGTGCTGCATCTCCTCGTAGCGCCGGACGATTTCTCTGGAATAACGATAGAAGAGCTCCCCTTCGGCCGTGAGGGTGAGCCGGCGCTTTTCGCGTTCCAGAAGCTGTCTCCCCTGCCGTCTTTCAATGCTTTTGAGCTGCTGGCTGACGGCGGACTGGGTGACCGAGTTGAGGACGGCCGTTTTCGAAAAACTCTGGGTTTCAATCAGGTCGCAAAAGACTTTCAGGCTTTCGATCAGCACGGAAACACGCTCCATTTCATAAGGGGTGATAAGGTGAACGGGATGGGTCTGTAAATCTTCCACGGACCCGTGCAGCATAAAGACCTCTGAACCATGAAGTCTGTTTAACGGTATCTGGAATAATCTATAAGATTTGTGAAAGCGAGTCAACAGAAAAACTGTTTGGTGAAACAGAAAGGGATAAATCTCCTTGTGCCTCACCGCGAATGGCCGTATATTTTTCCGCTGTGCAAGCCAGGTGAAAGACAGACAGATTCTGAAGGAGAAGGTTATGAACTGGTTCGATAAGCTGAAGTCCGGCATTCGGACAATGGTAAAGCGCGGTCTGCCGGACAACCTCTGGATCAAATGCGAGCGGTGTCACCAGACGGTCTACCGCAGGCAGGTGGAGCAGAATTTCGGAATCTGCCCCAACTGCGCGGCACACTTCCGGATCGGTTACCGGGAGTATCTGGATTGTGTGCTGGACAGGCAGTCTTTCCAGGAGATTGGCCAGGAGGTCAAATCGGCTGATTCCCTCCACTTTGAGGACCGGATAAAGTACTCCGAGCGGATCAAGGAACACCGAAAAAGGACCGGCCTGGATGCGGCCGTATGCACCGGGATCGGCCGGATCGATGGACAGGCCGCCGGCATCGGGATTCACGAGTTCGGGTTTGTGGGAGGATCTCTGGGGTCGGCGGAGGGGGAGCGGATCTGCCGTCTGATCGACCGGTGCATACAGGAGAGGCTGCCGCTGATCCTGATCTGCCGGTCGGGCGGTGCCCGGATGCAGGAAAGCACGTTGGCGCTGATGCAGATGGCCAAGATCAACGTCAAGCTGGCTCAATTCTCAGAGGAGGGGCTGCCGTTTATTTCGGTGCTAACCGATCCGACCACGGCGGGGGTGTCGGCCAGTTATGCGTTGATCGGCGATATCAATATTGCCGAGCCGCACGCCCTGATCGGATTTACCGGAGAGCGGATCACCGGAAGTTCGGTGGGGGAGGAAGAGATGGAGGGCCTGCGCAGCGCCCAACGCGCCGAGAAGGTCCTGGAACACGGCTTTGTGGATATGATTGTGCCCAGAACGCATATGAAGCAGGCCCTCTCCAGGCTGCTTTTGCTGTTGTGGGATGCACCCGTGTCTGGCGACGCGTGACTGAATCAACGAGATACGATATTCCCGGGAATGTCACTTATGGCCACCGGTCTGAAGGCTTATGTTGCGGTCTTCCTGTTTCGAGACAACCGGGTGCTCCTGCTGCGTCGGTCTGAGCATCGGCGGTTTGCGCCCGGCCTGTGGACCGGGGTGGGCGGGCGGGTGATGCTGGAC
>JAAXHW010000205.1 GCA_012270675.1 Candidatus Latescibacterota bacterium
CGGTGCTGTTGCCCAAATACCACATTCTGTATCGATCGCCTACCCGGACCACCGTTGGATTGTAGAGCTGCACCCGGCACCAGTCCTGATTCGTGTTCATCGCCGACAGAATGGGCTGGTCCTGCCGCTGCCATTCGAGAAGGTGGTGAGGCGTAGACATAGAAAATCTCCTGTAGTGAAAAATCTCCCAAACAAGGGAATCGATTACCAAAGGTTATTTTCCAGGCAGTAGCTTCTACCCCGGCACTCTGAACCCGCTCACGAACCCCAGTAGCCCATAAACGGCCAGATCCTGAGCCTTCCCGTAAACGCGCTTACCACGGACCACCCTCCCGAGCACATCACTTCCCCCAGAATCATCCCGATAAAAAACGGACGCGCCCTCCTGTAGAGGTCCGCTCCGCCCACCCGCAGGATGACCGCCTTGATCCCCCAGGCCAGGAACACACTGAACCCGAACCAGTCCATATACCAGATCGTGCTCAGCGGGAGCGTAGCCGGGTGAAGCGGCCACCAGGGCAGCCGCATCCGAAGCAGGATCAAGACGGAGGCAACGGCCGCGCCCAGCGCCGTATAGAGGAAACCCATCGTGAAGACCGGGCTGGGCTCCAGCAGTCGGCGTCCGATAAACTCGTCGAACGGTGAGGCCGCGTCGTTCACGTTGCTGAACCACGGATAGTCGATGTTCACGCCGCCGTGTGTATACCCGAAATTCAACGTCGTGTAGCTCGTAGCGACCAGCCCCAGGGTCAGCGCCGCCCCCATTGCCCAGACCAACCCCCGCTTCCTTCCGATTTCACGCGCCAGCCGAAGGGCGCCCAGCGCGTGCGGCATCAACGTATTCCTGCGTGTCATCGTCCACACGTAGCTGATCCCCAGCGTCACCAGACCCGCCGGACTGAACGCCGAGGACCCCACCGCGCACACCACGAACTCGGACGGATTGATGGGCGAATACGTCGCCACAAAACCCGTTTCACTCACAATTCGGGCCATCACGAAAAACACCACAAAACTCGCGAAAAGCAGAAACAGGGCCAGCGGCGGCGAAATCCCCGACTGATAGAGCCACAACCCCAGGTAGCTTACACCCAGAACAACGCCCAGCACCGCCGTCCGGTACGGTATGATCTCCTCCGAATCGTCCAGCTTTGACGGCCTCCCCCTTGTCTTTTCCCACACCTGCCGAAGGTGCCCCCTGGCCACATACAGACTGTACGCGGCCAGAGACAGGATATACCCCATCCCCATCATCGCCAGGAACTCCGACCCTTGAGAACTGTGACGTCCCACCACCCCGGACACCCCCCAGCTCTGCCCGGCGCCGAACATCGCCAGCGCCCCCCGGATAACCTTGGTAATCAGATTGATCACCCACAGACTGAAACTCACGTCCAGATTGATAAAAAAGGAATATCCCAGCACGAGGAAATGGATTTTGAAAGGCAAAACCATCGTCCGCCGGAAGATTCGGACGAAGGTCCCCAGGCGTATGATCGGAATATAGGGATAATAATACCGCAGCCCCCTCAGCAAGCCGACCAGAACCGGAATCCCAAACCCCGCAACCGTCAACCAGCTCCTGAACAGCGGACCGGGCCTCCCCTTTTCTGACGCCACCATCGCCAGCGGCACCTGCATCAGGGGGAACACAAACCGCTCGTGTTCCTCCCATTGCTTCCGCATCAGCACCCCCAGGCAGATCAGCACAACGAACAGCACGACCAGAAACGATCCCCAGCTCCACAGGGGAAGCACCCACGCCAGCCACGGAATCGAACCGCCCTTCGGAAGCCCTTCGTAGAGATCCTTAACCACCTGCGTCCCCTGGGGCACCAGCCACGGGAGCAGGTGAGGTGGCACGGCCTCGATATGACGCAACTCCGGCGTCGCGTGGTAGATCGTACCGGTCGTATAGAGAATCACCGGCTTGGTCATCACCCAGGCGGGCAGGAGAATGAGAAACATCGTATAGATGGCCAGCAATTCGCCCCGCCGAAGCACAAAACGGCTCTTAAAGAGGCCCAGCACCGGATTGACGGCCAGGACCAGGAGGAACAACACAAACAGCGCGCCACGGTCCATGTAATACCCGCCGCCCAGGAAGGAGCCCTGGGTGATCATCCGGTTGTAGGTAAGCCCCACGCACATAAGACCGCAAAGGACCAGCCCCACGACAAACACACGGGGCGTTAGACCGTCCCTGCCGGCTGCCTCCTCACTCGAGGTCATGTCCTCCCCTGCAGGGTCTCTCACCGCTGAGCTTTCCACTTCTGAAATCCTCTATAAACCGGGAACCGGCCGCGTGATTTACAGGCTCTCCGGACTCAGCGCGCCCTCTCCGAAGATGGTGGAGAAGGTCGTCCCACTTTCGGATCGGGTCGCGGCATCCATGTAGCAAACGCTGAACCCGCGGCGCGGCCTGTCGGTCGTATTCACATTGGACCCGTGCAGCAGCCAGTTGTGCAACAGGGCGGCTTCTCCCGCCTCCAGTTCGAGGTATTCGGGCTCTGTCTCGGCCAGCACGGTGGTGGCCTGTTCTTCGGTCAGAAAGGCAAAGGCCGTCGAATCGCCCTGCTCAAAGGTACTGCGATGCGTCCCGGGCACCACCCCGACGCACCCATTCTCAATGGTCACCCGATCCAGCGCCGTCCACACGGTGGCGATCGGGTTGGTATCCAGAATGTTAAACCGGTCCTGGTGCCAGGGAAGGTGTGTGCCCTTCCCGGCAGGCTTGTTCATAAACATGGCCCGATAACAGGAAATCGGAGTATCGGGGCCGTAGGCCCTCGCACAGATCTCCCGGAAAAGGGGTTTCTGCATGTACGACAGGAACAGGGGATCGAACTCCAGGTCCTGGATTTTTCGGTAGTTCAGCGTCGAAACCTGGTGCCCTCTTGTGGTGATCCGCTTCTCCGAGTAGTCCCCGGTATCGCTGTCCAGTTGCATGTACATCTGATCGTGGACCTTGACCTTGCCCAGCATAATATCGTTGATGCGCTGCTGCAACCCCGCCAGTTCGTCGTCGTCCATCACCTTTCCGAGGCGCAGATAGCCTTCCTCCTTAAACTGAGTCCACTGACCATCGGTAATCTGCTGAGGCATACGTGAGTCCTCCTGTGTTTAGTGACGCCACCACTACTGGTCCACCACCGACCCGTCCACGTGCAGCCGCGTGAGCATCATGCCCTCATCAAGCAGCGGCCTGTGCGAGAGAAAGGGGTACTGCTCCATCGCCCCTTCCCTGAGTTCCACTCCGATGCCCGGCGCATCGGGAATCATCAGAAAACCGTCCTCCAGAGTGAGCGTCCCGGATACGATCTCACACTTCGGCGGTTCCCCTTCGCCCCTTGGGTACTCCTGCAGTGCAAAATTGGGAATGCAGGCCGCCAGTTGAATGCAGGCCGCCGTACTCACCGGGCTGAGCGGATTGTGCGGAACCACGTCCACGTAGTGCGCCTCGGCCAGGGCTGCGATCTTCTTGCAATGGGTGATGCCCCCCGCCATGCACACATCCGGCCGCACGTACTGAACCGCATTGCGAGCCAGAAGCATCTCGAACTCGTAGATTGTGTGGAGTCGTTCCCCCGTCGCAATCGGAATGTGAATCTTCTGTGCCACCTCTGCCATGGCATCAAAATTGTCCGGGCGGATCGGGTCCTCGTAGAAAAACGGGCGATAAGGCTCAATCCCCCGGCCCAGCACAATCGCCTCGGCCGGGTCCAGCCGCCGATGGATCTCAATGCACAGGTCCACCTCGTCGCCCACCGCCTCCCGGTAGGCCGCAACTGTCTGGATCGCGTCGTGAATCTTGTCCGTGTGGGTCTTATAATAAGGCACACTGCGCAACTCGTCCAGAAACGGCGTCAGGTGCCCCACCGCCGTATATCCCTCTGCCTTGGCCTGCACGCAGCCTTTTACAAGCTCCTCTTTGGTGCGCCCGATCACATGCCCGTACACCCGTGCCCTGTCCCGACACTTCCCCCCCAGAAGCTGGTAGACCGGCACCCCGTAGAACTTCCCCGCAATATCCCAGAGGGCAATATCCACCGCGCTCAACGCCCCCATAATCGCCGCCCCCCGAAAGTGGGTGCACCGATACAGGTACTGCCAGTGGTGTTCGATCCTGAGCGGATCCTGCCCGATCAGATATCCCCTGAAACTCTCCACCACCTTCCCGGAAGCCTCCAGGTATCCCCACGCACCCGATTCACCCAGCCCCACAATTCCCTCATCCGTGTGAACCTGGACAAACAGATATCGATCAATAGGCAGCACCTCCACGTCCGTTATTTTCATGCGCTCCACTCCTTTCATCTCATTCTTGCTTTTCGACCTGTTATACCCTATACTTGGAATATCCATGACCTTGCAGACCTGGGGAGACCAGCCGCACCACTTTCGATAAGGTAAGCTTTTGTGGGACCAGGAGCAACCATATCGGCAAGGGGCCGACTCCAATTCTGGTTTAGAAGCTGTTTTAAAAAGTAATTGTCATGCCCCCTTGGGGGCACCCATTAGGATGAAAATCGTTGCCGCGTCTCGCCTCCCCCGCCTTCGGGGCGGGGGGATGGGGCTTTTCCGCGCGTTTCCGTCCAGCAACACCGTCCAGCAACACCCCAAAGGTTCGCAGGGCACAAACGCCCTTTTCCACCACAGGGACGGTTCGCGGA
>JAAXHW010000206.1 GCA_012270675.1 Candidatus Latescibacterota bacterium
GTTTTATGCACACCCCTCATTTAATTGTTTTCCATTAAACTGAAAAAAATCTCTTGACATCTGCTCCTTTGTTTAGTATTTTTAATCGCACAAAAGAAGTCCCGGTGTTACCCGTTTTTAGGCGTACAGGAGATTGCATCCGACCCTGTGTTCGGTGTGTCACCTCAGGTTAAGGAGGGCGGGTATGTCAGATATGGTACAGTCGAACAGGATGAGCGCTGTTGTGACCCACCTGAGTGAGGAATTCCAGCAGGTGGTCGAGCGGATTCAGGGAGAGGCCAAGGATCTCTCCTTGGGTGCCCTCGAACCAGATGTACTGGAACCAGACGTACTGGCCTGGGTGGAGGCTGCTGAGCAGACCGTGGATGCCCGGGCGCTGGACTTCCAGCACGGCGTGGGAGACCAGGCGGCCTGGCAGGCTGCGCTTGCGGAGTATGAGACGGCCTGGTTACGGGTTATGCGGAGTCTGGGAGAGAGAAAGAATTGAGGGTGGAGAATAGCAGGGTGTAAAAAATGAACACGTTCTCGGTGATGAAGGCCACCGGAGGATCACCGGGTTTCCGTAATACAGAGGAGAGATGACCATGGCCAGCACAATCGACCTGCCGGCCGGCAAGGCAGGAGAGACCAGAAAACAGATCGCTGAAGCGGAAGGCTTTCCAATTGAAAAGATCGATGAGTTTGTTACCTTTATCAGAGGTGAGCCCTATATCACGTCATCGGGCCTGCAATTCAAGATGCTCCAGCAGTATAAACCGGGGAAGTTTGCGGTGGAGGCCCTTATCCCATCCCGGGAGGAATATGCCCTGCTCAGGCGTATGATGGGGTTGAAAGAGGAGGACCCGCTGGTGGTGATGCGGGGAGAAGTCTGGATTGAGGGGTTCGACCGGCCTTTTGTGGATTACGGGACGGCCACGCCGAACAATCTGAAGGGTTTTATAACATTTTCGGACTATCCCTTGGAAATGGCGACCCGGCGCGCCACAAACCGGGCGATGCGCCTGGCGACGGCTACTGGCATGTGTTCGGTGGATGAGATGCCTGCCTGTTCTGCGGACCTGCCTGCCCGACAGGCAGACGCAACGCGCAGGCAAGCGCACAGGCAGGCATCGCGGGAACAGATTGAGCTTGTTCGAAGGCTGGGGCAGAGCCATCTGCTGGATGAAGAAACGCGAATCGAGGTAGAGGCATTTTTGGACGAAGCGCCCGACAAGCGCCAGGCATCCGAGATGATCGACCATCTGAAGGCCACGATCAACGCCCAGCGCAGGGGCACACAGCGGGTTGAGGCAGGCGTTAAGACAGAATAAATTTTCAAGTTCAAAAGAAAGGGCCCGCGCTTTTCAGCCAGCCGTAAGTCGTCCGAATCTTTTCACCAAACCGAGGGGGAGAGGGGGAAGAGAAGCGACGCTGATGGCGTGCTGGAAGGCGCAACGGGGTGGATTTCTGAAAAGGAATCCACCCTTTTTTTGGGCCTCTATTCTTGTTGTTCAGACAGGTCTGCGATATCTTCGAAGTACTTGCCTGTTTCTACCAGCGTTACTGGTACACGGGTGCGTTCAACAAGCCCAATGTACCGTATGAAAGGGCTTGACAGCCATTTGCACAGAGGGTATTATACGCGAAATGGAGAAACCGGTTATGGATCTGGACCAGCTACGGGGGTTTGCGGTTCGTGGAGATCGGGCTGGGGGTTTTAAGACAGCTTCTGAGGAGCCCTCTCTCAGACCACCGCCAAACAGGCGTTGCGGGGAAGGGGAAAAGGGTGGGCTATAAGAGCAAACTGACCGCGCCGGTGGATCGCGCCGTGCAGGTTGTGAAGGCGCGTTACGGGTTGCAGGCCCAGGTCGATCGGGTCCGGTTGGGGTATATGAGCACGACCCTGCATCTGAGGGGCGGTGGTGCCTCCTATTTGTTGAAGGTGTACCGCAGTGGAGATGTCGATCCAGAGCAACTCGTATTTGGTGCCTGGACAAACGGCTATCTGAGGAGGTCTGGAATTCCCGCCCCGGAGCTGGTGTGCGCCCGGGATGGCGCAGAGCTTGTTGTAGAAGGGGAGAACCAGTTTCAGCTCTGGGCGTTTGTCGAGGGACAGGTTTACACGCCGGGCCACAGGGCGCAGCTCCAGGCAGCGGGGACCCTGCTGGGCCGGATGCACCGGGCTGGCAAGCATATGTCGATTTCGACCGAACGCGCCTGGAGGCCGATGTGGGGAGCAATCGAGGGCGAACTTGAGGAGACCTGGTGCGGTCTGGAGGATATGCCTGCACTGTCGGGCGAACTGGACCGATTCCGGGGCTGTCTGGAGGAGGTGCGCAGCGCCGTATCGGAGGCGGCGCTGGGGGCATTGCCTGCCTGCGTTATCCACGGGGATTATCGGGCGCAGAATCTGCTTTTCAGGAAGGACCGGATCGTGGCTGTGCTGGACCTGGACGGGGCGCGGCCGGCGCAGCGGCTTTTCGATACGGCATACGCGGCCGTTTTTTTTCAGGCGGTGGTTGCCCCTGGCCCGCTGGAGGTAGATGAGCTGAGGGTTTTTCTGCAGGCCTATGACAGGGAAGCGGGGCTGACCGACGGCGAGCGGGCCCTGCGGTCCGCCTTCCTGAAGCTGTCTCTTTTGCGGGGGCTGACGCTCTGGATGCGGATTGCCTATCTGGAGCGAGTGAACGTTCGGGCGGTAGACTGGATTGGGGCCTATCTGCCGTTTCTGGAAGGAGTGGACCGGCAGGGACAGGCTCTGGTGGAGAGGATATAGGGCGGTTTGAGCAGAGGGGGTTCTCCTGCTAAAACTTGTGTTTTGCGCGGGATTTGTGTATCATTTACGGTGTTTTGCGAACCGATCCCGGGGCCTGTTGCGAGGGGGTGACTGCCGTGCTGATGCGGGCGCTGCCATACGTTCTGGTCTGCCTGGTTTTCTACGCAGGAGAGGTCTGTGCAAAAGGGATGAGCCCCGAAGATGCGGCCAGGGTCGAGGCGCTTTACAAAGAGGCTACGGAACTGCTGGGCTCCGGACGGCTGGATGAGGCGGCCGGGCGGTTTCAGGCGGCGGTCCAGATTGATGACAGGCACGCTCCTTCTTATGTGGGCCTGGGACATGTCGCTTTGAAACAGGGCGATCTGAAGGGCGCGGAGGCGGCTTTCAAACAGGCGCTGCGCAAGCGGAAGAAGTACGCGCCGGCTTTCAACGGCATGGGACTGGTTTACCGGGAGAAAAAGAACGAATTGCGGCGCGCAATCCGATACTTCCGGGATGCGATGCGGGCCGATAAGACCTATGCCGAGGCACAGTACAACCTGGCGCAGACCTACCAGCGGTTCGGCAGCAGTGAGACCCTGAAAGCCTATAAAGATGTTTTGAAGATCGACCCCAAACACCCCGACGCGTCTTTCCAGATCGGGCTTATTCACGAGAGAGAAACGGATTACGAGAAGGCGGCATCGGCCTACCGGGAACAGATCGAGGCAAATCCGGACCATTTTGGGGCGCGGCTTCACCTGGGCATTGTTCTGAAGTTTATGTACCGGACGGACGAGTCGGTCGGATTGCTGAAGGGGGTGGTGGCCGCGCCAAACCCCTACCAGCGGCGGGCGTTGCTGGAGCTGGCCCAGGTGTATCAGAGGCGGCGGGAGTACGACCGTTCTCAGGCGCTGTTCAAAGCCTATGTTGCGGGGCTGGAGGCGAAGGAGCAGGCGCTTTATTATGACCTGAGTCTGGTGGCCGGGGAGGAAATGCTGGAGCAGTTCCAGGCGGCTTCCCCCGAGGCGTGGAAGGAGCTGAGCGAAGCTTTCTGGGCCGGTCGGGACCCGGCGCCGGTGACCGGAGCGAATGAACGGCTGCTGGAGCACTACCGCCGCCTGGCTTTTGCGCGGGAGCATTTTGGGACGTATGTGTTCCCCTGGGATGCCCGGGGCGAGGTGTACATCCGCTACGGAAACCCGGACCATGTGAGCCGGTCAAAGGATATCCGGCTGGAACGGGACAGCCGGGTGGTGGCCGTCAAAGAGCGGCTGATTGCCCGGGCAGGCAAGGCCGGGGCCCTCCTGGTCCGGGACCGGCAGGCACAGATTGTCGCAAGTATGAAACACATGCGGAGGGAACTGCGGCAGGAGCAGAACAGGGCGATGGGCAAAGTGCGGGAGCAGGTGGCCGGATCGGCCATTCTGGGATGGCCGGTTTATCCCGTGGGCGGGATCTGGGAGTACTGGATCTACGTGGGCGTGGGATCGGGAATCGAGGTGACTTTTGTACAGCGAAATTATCCTGGTCCTTACGATTATGTGGGTAAACCGATGGGAATGGGTGATATCGCCCGGATCTGGCGGGAGATGCACCCACAGGTTCAGGTGCAGCGGGCGGCGGTCCGGACGCCCAGTACCTACCGGCCCGATTTTGCCACAGGACCGCTGAATTTTTTCTTTTATTCGGCCGCATTCAAGGGAGAAGCGGGAGAAACAGCGCTGGAGATCTATTACGGTATTCCAACCGGAAATCTGGCCTATGCGGCAGGAGAGGCGGGCGGGTCGGTGGCCCGCCTGGTGCGGGGGGTGGCGGTCTACGACGAGGCCAACCGGCCGGTGCACCGGGCAAGCCAGGATATGGTTCTGCGCAGTGAAGGAGTTGTGGATACCTCGGCCGGTACTCTTATTCCGGAAATGGACCGTGTTGCGCTGCCCCCGGGGAACTACCGGCTGGCAGTGCAGGTGCTGGATCGTATTTCCGGGAAGTCACAGGTTTACAACCAGGACCGGCTGCTGCAACCCTATGGGGACAGCGGTCTCAAACTGAGCGATATCGAACTGGCCGCGTCGATTGAGGTGGCGGACAGGGGGCGGTTTTTGAAGGAAGATATCGCCGTGGTGCCCCTGGCGTCGCGGGCCTATCTGCCGGGGCAGCCGATTTTTATCTATTACGAGGTTTACAATCTGAAACGGGATGAATTCGGGGCCACCCGGTATCGGATCTCCTACGAGGTGCGGTCTTTGGAAAAGAAATCGATCGGAGCCCGTATTTTGAGGGGGCTGGGCAAGCTGATGGGCAAGCGTGAAGAGGAGGGCGCAATTACCATCGAGTACGAGCAGACAGGTGTTGATTCGGACGAACGGGGATATCTGGAACTGGATATGTCCGGTTCCGAGCCGGGTACCCAGCTTTTGAAGGTCCAGGTTGACGACGAGAACAGCGGCGAGAACGCCATGGTTACCACGACGTTTACAATTCGGGAATAGACGTGACGCACACCGGGTTATCGCAGGACATCTGGCGGGGATGGGACGGCCGTGCTCTGGCGAAATGCACCCGCATAAGAAGGCACCGGCGGAAGCAGGCAGACCGGTTTTTTGCGTTTGAGGAGCGTTCGAAATGAACCGATACACGGTTGCCAAGATGCGGACGGATGCGGTATCGATTTTTGAGGCCGCAGTGGCGGCGGTGGATGCGGAACAGTGTGTACGCCGGTTTGTGAAGTTAGAGGGGGACGCCCTTCGGATCGGGGATCAGACCTACGACCTAGTGGCGTTCGACCGGGTGCTGGCGTTGGGTACAGGAAAGGCCTCGCCCCGGATGGGGGTGGCACTGGAAGGCATTCTGGGAGACCGGCTGGAGGGGGGGATCGTGAATACCAAGTACGGCCATTTGGAACCCCTGGAGCGAATAACCCTTGTAGAATGCGGGCATCCGGTGCCCGACGAGGCGGGCGTGGCGGGCACCGGACAGATTCTGGAGCTGCTGGAGGACACGGACGACCGGACGCTGGTCATCTGCCTGATTTCTGGTGGAGGGTCGGCGCTGATGCCAGCGCCCTCGGAGGGAATTTCACTGGAGGAGAAGCAGGAGACCACGCGGTTGCTGCTGGGGTGCGGGGCGAACATCGTGGAGTTGAACGCGATTCGAAAGCACCTCTCGCAGGTGAAGGGGGGCGGGCTGGCGCGGAAGGCGTTTCCGGCAAGGGTGGCTACGCTGATGCTTTCGGATGTGATCGGGGACCCGCTGGATGTAATTGCTTCGGGACCGACTGTGCCGGACACGTCGACCTTTCAGACCTGTATGGGAATCCTGGGGAAATATGAGCTTGTGGATCGGGTGCCTGAGGCGGTTCGAGAGCGTTTTGAAGCAGGCGTGCACGGCGATGTTCCCGATACGCCCAAACCGGGGGATGAGGCCCTCGCGCGGTGCCAGAACCTGGTGGTGGGGAGCAACGGACTGGCGGTTGCGGCCGCCGAAGAGCGTGCGGTGAAACTGGGATACCGATCGCTCGTGCTTTCGACCCGCGTGGAGGGGGAAGCCCGGGAGGTGGTGCACGTATACGCTGCGATTGCCAAGGAGATCGCAATGTCGAAGAGGCCGGTTGCACCTCCGGCCTGTGTCATTGCCGGTGGGGAGACCACGGTGAGGGTGCGGGGAGAGGGGAAGGGCGGCCGAAACCAGGAGTTGGCGCTGGCCGGGGCGATTCAACTTTCGGGATGGGAGGGTGTGGTGCTCTTCAGCGGGGGGACCGATGGCACCGACGGGCCCACGGATGCGGCGGGGGCCGTGGCCGACGGCAATACGATTGCCCGCGCAGAGGGGATGGGTCTGTCCGCCGGGGAGTATCTGAAGAACAACGATGCCTACCACTTTTTCAAACCCTTGGACGACCTGGTGATGACCGGACCGACGGGAACCAATGTGGCGGATGTGGCGTTTGTAATGGTAGGGGAGGAATAAGGGATGGGTACCCCGGAGGGCTTCGCCATAGCGACAGTGCGCCCATCCTCCACGTTTACGGACGTAACGGGTAATGTCTCAGAAAACCGAACCGTCTTCCATCCCTGTTTCACGTTTCACTGTTGACAATGGCGATGCCGACACCGACGAGGAGCATACTGGCCAGGAGGCCGGGAGAGAGGCTTTCGCCTAAGAGGAGGTTGCTCAACAGAACGCCGAAGACGGGAGTGACAAAGCCGAATACGCCCAGCCGGCTGGCCCTGTACCGGCGCAGCAGGGTGGTTGCGACAAGAAAACAGAATCCGGCGATGATGAGCCCCTGATAGAGGATGGCGCCCACGACGGCTGGGGTAAAGCGATAGGAGGCCCCTCCTTCCAGAAGGGCGCTGAGGAGGGCGAAGAGGGGCAGACTGAGGGTTGCCTGCCAGAAGAGGAGCTTGGCAGGGTGGATGCCCTGCGTGAGCCGTTTGGTATAGACCTGCCGCGCGCCGAGGAGAAGGCCGCTGATCAGGACCATCAGGTCTCCGGGAAGGTGGCCGAGTTCACCCAGGGCGAGGCTTTCGGCAAAGATGAGGACCACGCCGGCGAACGAAAGAACCATACCGATGATTTTGAGGCGGCTGAAACGGTCTCCGGGGAGGAAGAGGTGAGCAAAGAGGGCTGTGAAGAAGGGATAGGTGGAGATGAAAACCGTGGAGCGGCTGGCCAGGGTGAAGTGGGTGCCTGCATTGAGAAGGTAGATCTGCGCGATAAAGAGGCAGACCAGCTGAAAGAGGCCTCGCCTCTCGCCGGCTTTTAGACGGAGGGGGATTCGGATCAAGATCGCCCGGGTAAACACGGTTAAGCCGCCCAGGAGAAACCGGGTGCCGGCCAGGGCGAGGGGCGGCATGCCAGCCAGGGCGACTTTGATAGCGACGGAATTGCCTCCCCACAGAACTGCGGTTAAAAGGGCCAGGCTGCCGGCACTGAGGGTTAAGCGTTCGTTGAGGACCTTCACGAGGCAGACCCTTTGTCTGCCGGGAAGCGGAGGCGGGTATGGAACACGCCGGTGAGGAGGGGGAGCAGCAGCCAGAGGGCCTGCACCCGTCCGGTGAGGGTGCCGATAAGTCCACAGAGTCCTGCGAGTGTGAAACTGTGGCAGATGCGGTGGCGCGCAGCAGCGGAGGGGGCGATGCCGGTGCGGTACAGCAGGCGGTCCAGCCTGGAAGGTTGAACCGTTTGAATGTAGTCGCCCGCAAACAGGACCAGTAGGGAGGTGCCGCCGATGAGGGGATTCGCCTCGGGGCTGACCCAGCGGAGGCCGATGCCGATGCCCAGGAGGTGGGCATAGCCGAAGAGGAGTACGGCCGCATTCCGAAAGCGATCGTAGACTCCGATCTCTCTGAGTTGTTTTACCCGATGCCGATCTGCATAGGGGATCAGCCGGAAGAAAATATAAACGAGTGCCATCATCCCCGGATTGAGATAGACGCCCAACCGTTTGTGGAAATAGTTGTCGATCCGTCCGTCGATTCCCCAGTGGACCGGGATGTGGGACGGAAGGTGGTCGTAGGTGAGGTAGGATGCTGTGAAGGCAAGCAGAATGGCTGAAAGGGGAATCAGGTCGCGCTGCAGGAGGGTCATAAGCGGGTCCGGGACATTTCGGATTTCGAACTGCGGATTTAAACATTCCAGGGAGAGGAGACGACCCGATGAGCCGGAGGTGGGCGCCAGCCCGCCGGAGACAGGCGTTAGCCAATCGTCCGGGGTGGAGATGCACAATTCGCAAGTTGGATTATACGGGGATCTGGGCGGTTTGTCAAGGTATTCGGGAAAGATGGAGGGAATGGCTTGAAACCGATCGTAATAATGCTTTTTTGTGTTGCCATCGGGTTGTGGAGCAGGCCTGTGGCGGCCAGGGACTATGTGAAAGAGATTGAGACCACCTATCGACAGGCACAGGTCGACGCTACCCTGACGATCGCCCGGTCTTTTGTGGACGCCTATCCAGACAGCGTGGATGCGCATAGACTCCTGGGGACGCTCTACGCAGAAATAGGGCGAATCCACGATGCGGCGGCTGCGTTTCAGAGGGTGATCAATCTGAGGCCCGACAGGACGGAGCACTACACCACCCTGGCTGTGCTCCACGCCAGGATAGGGCAGAACGAGGAGGCGCTGAGGGTTTTAAACGAGGGCCTGGAGCGAAATCCCGGATTTCCACCCCTGTTGATGGACCGCGCTATGGTGTACAAGAACATGCGCAGGTCCGATCTGGCAATTGTCGACTTGGAAGAGGCGATTCGGCAGCAGCCGGACAACGCCGACGCCTATTCGAGCCTGGCGATGGTCCACGTGTCGCTCAAGAACCTTGAGGAGGGACTGGAGGTCCTGAACGAGGGCCTGGAGCGAAATCCCGGATTTCCACCCCTGTTGATGGACCGCGCTATGGTGTACAGGAATACCGGCAAGGTCCAGCTGGCAATTGCCGACCTGGAAAAGGTGATTCGGCAACAGCCGGAAATAATCGACGCCTATTCGAGTCTGGCACTGATCCATGCGACGATGCGGAATTTTGAGGCAGGGCTGGAGGTCTTGGACAGGGGACTGAGGCAGCATCCTGAAAATGCCATGCTATTTGTCCATCAGGGAGGCATTTACCACGGCATGGGAAAAACCGAAGAGGCGTTTCAGGCCTACCAGCAGGCGGCGCTGATCGCCCCTGGGGACCCTCAGGTCTACCGGGCGATGGGATTTATGGCCTGGGAAGTGGACTCGCTGAACATCGCCCAGCAGGCCTGGCAGAAGACCCTGCAGTTGAATCCTGGGGATATAGAGGTTCGAAACGCTCTGGGACAACTCTACCTGCGGCAGGAGAAATGGGATGCCGCGCTTCAGGAATACGAGCAGGTGGTTAAGATAGCGCCTCAGGCACCGGCTTTCCGGATTATGCTGGGGCAGATCTACAAGGAGAGAGGGGATCTGGAACGCGCAAAAGCAGAGTTCCAGACCTGTCTTCGGCTTTATGAAGAGGCGCGGAAAGCGGCTCCTGAAGATGCAAGGCTCTACGGCGATGTGGGGTACGTCTACTACCTGATGGGGGATCTGGATCGGGCAAGGTCCGCCTACCAGAAGGCCGTGGAATTCAGTTCGGATGCAGCGATGTTGAGCGACGCCCAAAACAACCTCGAGACCTTAGAGTCGATTCAAGCAGGGAAGCTCCGGGCGCGGCACATCCTGGTGAAGACAGAGGCCGAGGCCCAGGCAATTCTGGATAGGCTGAAGGCAGGTGCGGACTATCTCGAACTGGCCCGGGAGTACAATATGCCGGATGGAGGGAATTTGGGATTTTTCTCTCCAGGCGACATGCATATGGTTTTTGAAGAAGCAGTTTTAAAGCTGAAGGTGGGAGAGACCAGCGGGATTGTGCGCACCCCGGTGGGCTACCATATTATCATGCGACTCAACTGACTGAAGCAGAGGTTTCTCAGGTCGCTTCTCAGGAAGCTGTCTTAAAATTTCCGGTGAGTTCCCGAGCGCGAGCGAAAACGTGTCGGTCGGCGCTTTTGCAGCCGCGCGAAGACCGCTGGGGGTTTTAAGACAGCTTCTAAAATCCGTCGGGCGACGCGGGAACACAGCCGTCGCCCTTTTTGTATGCGCTGGATGGGAAGTATGAAACAGAAACACCAGATCCTGTTCTGGAGTCTGGG
>JAAXHW010000207.1 GCA_012270675.1 Candidatus Latescibacterota bacterium
TCTGCGATCTCCTCCTGGATCGGATTCCCCACCAGCACGCCCCACGTACTCCTGGGGTCGGCGATCAGCTCCGCCCGGTGCAGCCCAAGCACCGTCTCCACGCCCGCCACCCCCGGCACAACCCCCTTCGCGCCCCCCGAAAACCCCGCAAAAAAGTGCGGTTCGATAAACCCCACCACAATCCGCTTATCCGCCTCCAAATAGCCCCGGTCCAGAAAAACATCCGTCCCCCCGGCCGTTTTCCCCACCCACGCATTCCGCTTCGGATCGTACCCGTCGTGATTGCATATGGCCACCCTCCCCGCGACATCCTCCCCGAACATCTCGACGATCTCCTCGTCCGTATTTGCCCGATGCGTCCCGTTGCCCAGCAGCACCGTCACACTGTCAACGGGGACCGGCAATTCCTCCAAAATCCAGGGGATCAACACCCGGTTCGGCACCGGCCGGGTCCCATCCGACGTCACAATCACCACCCGGTCGCCCGGCGAGACCACCTCCCGCAGCGGCACGCACCCGATCGGATTCCGGCACACCTCCCGAAACTGCGCCCCTGCATCCGGCAGCCCCGTCCCGTACGCAGGCCGGATCACCTCCCATTCGGCCAGCCCCGGATCGGCATAAATCGGAACTGTCTTCCTGCCGAAAGCGATATCAATCTGATGTTCGTTTACCATGGTGATTTGAAATTCTCTATAAAATCTCCAGCACCTTCTCCGGCGGGCGTCCGATCCGCGCCTGATTCCCCTTCACCACAATCGGCCGCTCGATCAGAATCGGATGTGCCGCCATCTGCCGGATCAACTCCCGACAATCGTCCTTTTTCTCCTCCAGCCCCAGCTGCTCGTATTCCTTCTCCTTCGTCCGCATCAACTCGATCGGCGCCATCTCCAGCATCCCCAGAAGACGGGCAAGCGTGTCTTCGTCCGGCGGCGTCTTCAAATACTCTACAACCCTGGGCTCAACCCCCCGTTCCCTGAGAAGCTGTAGCGTCTGCCTGCTCTTGCTGCATTTGGGATTGTGATAGATGATCACAGCGCTCACGTTGACCTCCTGAAATGGCAAAAGGCAGAGGGCAAAGGACCCCCCGCCTCACATATATTTCCGCCTCACCCTCCCCCTGAGTCCATCCACAGCGACAGATGGCCGCTCAGCATCCACCAGCGCCGCCAGGTCCGCCTCTGTGGTGAATGCTTGCCCCTTTCAATTTCTCCGGCTCAACCACAGCCGCACGTAGTGCCTCCGTTTCTCAAGCTCCGCATAGTCCTCAAACGCCGTGCGGTTGTGCAGAATCCAGCGGTTGTTCGTAAACAACATCTGGCCGGGTTGCAGGCTGAACTCCACCTGCAGATCCTCGCGACGTATCAGCGATTCCAGCGCCTCTAAGGCCTTCTCCTGCTCGGGCATCAGCGGCCGGTGCATGGCCTCATGCCCCACATGGATGTAATAATACATATACTTGAACACCACCTCCTGGCCGTCCCACCGGAAAATCGGCGTCTCTGAAACCGGCTGTTCGCCCTCCCGAAACTGACCCCGGCGGTCGAAATAAAACGACCGATACAGCATCTCCAAAACATCGGGGTGGTGCTGCAACAACTCGTTATGGAGCGTGACTGCGCTGATCAGCTGGTTCCGCCCCCCGGATTTTGCCGTCTGCAGGCAGAGCAGGCCCACAATATCCGGCGTGTGAGGATTGAATGCCCCGTCCGTATGGAACGAACTCTCCGCATTCGTCACCGAAAACCGGGCGCCCCGGCTCACATCCTGGCCGGTATCCCGCACATCGTAAAGCAGCGCCCCCCTCACGTCCTGCTCAAACGGAAGCCCGAGAACCTGGCCTACCAGCCAGTAGATCGTCTGCGCCTCCTCAACGGAATAGCGTTCCAACAGCACCCGGTCCACAACCGAAAAACCGCGCCCCAGATGAATCGCCTGGGAAACAGGTTGAAGCGTTTCCCGGCAGGCCGGAAGCTGCGTATCTTCAATCCGGACCTCCGTAATCGACCGGA
Source organism: Candidatus Latescibacterota bacterium (assembly GCA_012270675.1). GTDB lineage: Bacteria > Latescibacterota > UBA2968 > UBA2968 > JAAXHW01. The sequence continues at coordinate 2,013 of JAAXHW010000207.1, forward strand.
GATTGCCCTTCAATTCCCGGACAAATGCGTCAAGTTCAGCCAGACACGCCTCCGACAGCGTGCAGCGCCAGGACGCAGGATCGTTGATGCTCTCCGCCGTCCACGCCCGTTCATCGATCAAAACCTCCGTCAACTTCTGGGGCACACTCATCGCTACGTCTCCTCCTGTGTGACAGCTTCTAAGACAGCTTCTCACCTGGAATCACCGGCAGAATCACCCGCGACGGACGGGACCTCTCGTGGTAAACCGTCTGCTGCGCCGTCTGCAGGGCCGCCTCTTTGTAGTCGTCGCCCCCTGTGTTGTGGTTGCGATCGAAATTCGGAAAATCGCTGCTGGAAATATCCATCCGTATCCGGTGCCCCCGCTTGAATAGATTGCTCGTGGGATTCACCTGAATCGTGTATTCATAAACCCGTCCGGGTTCGATCAGCGACGGCTCGTCAAAAGACTCCCGGTACCGCGCCCGCACAATCCCGTAGCACAGCTCCTGGGCGAACCCGTTTGGATGCACATCGATCAGCTTGGCCACAAAGTCCGTATCCCTCGCAGAAGAGGAGGCCCACAGCTTCACCACCACCGGCCCTGTCACTTCCACAGGTGCTGCCAGGGGCGGCGTCGAATAGACCAGGATGTCTTGCCGTCCGTCCAGCGCCCGCTGATCAATCGGTTCGTGCTGTCCACCGGGGGTGTACAGGCTCATCACCGGATCCCTCGGATCGTACGTATACCTGTCGGGCGACTCCTCCTGCGGCGGTTGCTGTGAGATGATCCCGTCCCCCGCCGGGGAATTGGCCTTCCCGCCGCTGTGAAAATAAAATTCGGTATAAACCGTCCTGGCCAGCGGCCACACCACCTCCCCACGCCACGTGTTGGCCCCCATCACAAAGAGCTGAATCGGCGGCCAGTCCGCAGCCCTGGTCTCCTCGCCCTTGAGCCAGCGCGAAAACCAGGCATCGGCAATCTCGTAAAAGTTACGGCACGCCTCAGGGCCAAAGTCCACCTCTCCCACCTGGCTGACATACTCGTTCATCGTATGCGTCCAGGGTCCCACGATCAAATACTGGTTTTTCCTGGCGTGCTCGTTCATCCCGCTCTTCACCATCCCCGTAAAATGCTTGATCGTGCCGATCTGCTGATCGTACCACCCTGTCGTGCTCAAAACCGGAACGTTCACACGCCGATGCTTCTCTAAAAACCCGAAATGGTCCGAGGTGTGGTCCCCCAGCCACCGCCGCCAGTGCGTCCTCATCCCGGGCATCGCCTCTTCGGGAATCTCCCACAGCGGGAGGAACCAGAGCCACTTGCTCCGGTCCCGCTCATCCCAGAGGCGTCCCGCCTCGTCCGTCGTATTCGGCTTCCGGAGATCGCCCAGCCGCCGTGCCATATCCACAGACAGGTTGTTCACCGTCCAGTCCATCACCCGGCCCATCCGCAGCACACCCGACAGTTCCCGGTCCAGCAGGTTGGCCGCAATCCCGCCCGCCATCATCGCCACCAGATGCGGAGGCCGGGTGTGGGCCAGCTCCCACTGCGTCCAACCGCAATAGGAGTTGCCAAACGTACCCACCTTTCCCGTGGACCAGGGCAGTTGCGCCGCCCATTCCACCGTATCAAAGCCATCCTCCGAATCCCTGTGGTCTGCGCTGAAAAAACCGGGACAGAACGCACCGTCTGAGGCATACCGCCCCCGCACATCCTGCATCACAACCCCGTATCCCCGCTCCGCCAGCTGATTGCCTACTTCATCTCTGCCCGCCTTGTTATAAGGTGTTCTGTGCAAGAGCGTTGGAAACCGGCCCCCGACATTGGGCCGGTACACATCCGCCCGGAGAACCGTGCCGTCCCGCATTGTGGCCTCAATATCCACCTCTTTGATCACAGGGACACTCACGCCAACCTCCACAGGAGCATGGTGGTATCTGCCGATCCTGAAAGCAGCAGCCCCCCATCCGGGCTTGCCGCCAGGGCATGTACCGTGGCATCGTGCCCGGAAAACCGTTCGACTGCCTCGCCGGTCTCCCGGTTCCACACAATCACACGCCCATCCTGACCGCCGGAACAGACCGTCTTCCCGTCCGCCAGGTACCCTGCGGCTTCCACCCACGCCGCATGGACAAACGCCTGCGCCTCCCGGCCTTCCTCTAAGTCCCACTCGACGGCGAGCCCATCGCGTCCCCCGGAGATCGCGTAGCGCCCGTCGGGGCTGTACGCGACAACCTGTACCCACCCCCTGTGTGCGACCGCCGTCTGCATCAGATCTCCCGTCTCTGCGTCCCACTCCCGCACCATGCCGTCGCGCCCCCCGCTCAGCGCCCGCTTCCCGTCCGGCGATGCTGCCACCGCCAGCACTCCTCCCAGGTGGCCCTTCATTGTCCGGGCCACCACTTCCCTTTCAACGTCCCACAGCCGCACGGCACCGTCGTCCGCAGCGCTCAACAACCGGCTCCCATCCCCCGTGTACTCAACCGCGCGGACGTAGCCCAGGTGTCCGCAAAGCGTCTTTACAACCTCTCCGGTCTCAAGTGCGAACACCCGAACTGTGCCGTCTTTCGAGCCGGCCGCAACCTGCTGCCCGTCGGGCGAAACAGAAAGCGCGTGTACCTCGTCGCCGGGGTTTAACATCCTGCGGACCGGACGCCACCCGCTGGTCTCCCACACCCGGATGGTCCTGTCTGCCGACCCGGAGACTGCATACGAGCCGTCCGGCGTAAACGCCAGGGCCTGCACACTCGACCTGTGGCGTTCCCACCGCAGGCGCGGTTCGCCCGTCTCCAGGCTCGTCTCGGTCAGCAGGCCGTCGCCGCCGTAGGAGAGCACCCACTCCCCGTCAGAGGAAACCCGCATCCGGTTCACGTACCTCTGGTGCGGGTACCACCGTTTCACCACCTCGGCCCGCTTCCGGTCCCACATCCGGATCGAGCCGTCCCGGGAGCCCGTCAGCAGGAACCGATCGTCCCGCGTATAGGCCACAGAGGGCACCGCATGGCCCAGGTGGCCGGTAAACGTCTCCAGGCACGCGTAGTCCGAAAGCCGCCACTCGTTCGACTTGTGCCTTGTCCCCACCAGCAGCCGCTCTCCGTCTGCGGAGAGGCACATATCGTAATTGCTGTAGTCGTCCACGAAAATCTTAAGCAGCTTACCGGAGACCAGATCGTAATGGTACACATTGTCTCCCGGCTGGTGTCCCACAAACGCCGTCCGGCCGTCCGGACCGTAGATGCACCGATTCAGACTCTCTCCGGGTGCCTCAATCAAAATCAACCGCTCGCCCGCCTCCAGGTCCCACTCCTCCAAAGCCGACGCCTCCCGGTCCAGCGTCAGCGCCCGCTCGCCCTCTGGAGAGTACCGGACGGAAATGAGGGATGCCCTCCCGGTTGCAAACCGGCGTTTCTCCCGGTGCTCCTCAAGGTCCCACTCGATCACCGCTCCGGACCGGTCCGCAAACAGGGCTTTTCGGAGGCTCCGGTCGCAGTCCATCCCCGCCAGCAAATGGTCCGATACCCGATAAGCGCCCACGTGCTCCCCCCGGATCAGGTCCCAGACGTGCAGCTCACCACCGGAAATCACAAACGCCTTCTTGCCATCGGCTGAGTAAGCCATATCCGAAATCGAAACCTGCATCCTTCGGGTGCCCAGGCGCTGCACGGCCCCTTCGGGCAGCGGATCGCCCAGGTGGTCCACACCCGCGCCGCCTCCGGCGTCCGATGTCGCACGCGCCGACACAGGGTTAGCATCAGTCATAGCGAATCTCCAGTTGAGGGATCAACGTCTTTTCAGGGCCGAACACATTCTGGTATGCTTCGGTTGCTCCCGACGTCCGGACCACATTCTCCGGGTCCGGGCTGTAAAACCAGTTGTGGTGGATCACTGCGCCCTGGCTGGGCATGCCCCGGATGCCCACGCTCCGGGCTTCCTCGCACATAAACGTGTTGTGGTGGACATTCATCCAGTCTCCCGCAATATCCGTAGCATCCCCCCGATCCCGCCCCCCATGCATATCGACCAAATGCCCGTTCGCGTTTTCCCCGCAGACATTGTAACGGGCTTCGTATGCCGAGCCGGGCAAACCGGAAGAGGCGATGTGGTGTCGACACCAGTCGAACAGATTGGCCTCGATCAGCACGTCCCCACCGCCCACGCTTACTCCATAGCCCAGTCCGGCCTGCTGGTTGTGGTGAATGGAGTTGTGGTGCACATACCCCCGGCTGGCGCCTATCCCAAACCCGGTTGCAGAACCTCTGAAACCGGAGATATCGCAGTTGTCGATTTCCATGCCGAAGTGGTTGCTGTGGATGCCGCTTGAATTCGCGTCAATGCGCTCCCGGTGGGGGTATGGCCCCCGAATCCGCAGTCCGGTAATGCGCACGCACGCTCCGGCCGAGTCAAACAGACCGGGGGTATGCAGGTTGTCGGAAAAAATCAACCCGCCGGCCGATCCGTTGTCCCCCCGGCTGCCCGCCAGGGTCACCGCCTCCGGAATCGGCAGCCTGGGCCGGCCGCCCATGTCGATCTCAACATCCTCCGGCACAAACACCACCTGCCCCGCCTTTGCCTCTGCCAGGACAACCTCCAGCGCCTCATAACTGCGGACCGTGTAGTCCCCCTCCGTATAAATCTCCGAATATCCTTCACCGCCCCCGATCGGATTCCCGGTCGGGTTGTGTTCTGCTCCGAAGGCCTCCACCTCTCCCTCAAGGCCCGCCTCGTCCTCCCACCGGGCCGTTCGATCGGTCAACACTCCGGTCGCCCTCACAATCGTATTCATGGACATCCCTCCTTAATCGGAATCAAGGACTTCTACGCAACCCCACAGTACATCGCCGCCGTCAGCGCGTAGACCCTGGCCGCATTCTGGATTCGCGCTGCTGAAACCCACTCCACATCCGCGTGAGCCGTCTCGTTGGAAGGGCCGTAGTAGAAGGTCGGCACGCCGCTCCCGTGCACGTAAAGATTCGCGTCTCCCACGATCCGCCGCCCTTCGCATTCGGCCTCCACCCCCGTCACGATCCGGTGGGCGGCCGAAGCAGCCTCAACGGCCGGATCGTCTCCGGGAGTCTCGAACGGTTCGCGCTCGTGCACCATCTCGACCGAAAGCGTCAGCCCCCCCTCGCGGGCGAACGGCACCGCCAGGGACTCAAGCTCGGCAAGCACCGAGGCCGCCGTCTTGCCCGGCGCCCAGCGGCGGGTGCCCGTCAGCGTGCACCCAAGCGGTGTCCGGTTGAAATAGTCCCCCGCCTGCACCATCCCCAGGTCGATCCGTTCGGGGCCTGCAAGCGGGTGCACACCCCCCGCGTCCAGCTCCTCCTGGTGTTGTGTCAACCGCCGGATCAAATCGCCCACATACCGGATCGGGTTCTCGCCAAAAGGCACATAATTGGTGTGCATCCCGCCCCGGTCGGACGTCAGGGTAATCGTAAAGACCATTGATCCCATGCTCATCACCCACAGCGCATCCCACCCCTCCACAATCAGGATCCGATCGCAGGCCGCCCGTCCACGCTTGATATCCTCGATCAGCGCCCGGGGACCGTCCTTCTCCGCCTCCGTCTCCTCATGCCCCACCACCGCGGTCAGCAGCAAATCGCCCTTCAACCGCACCCCCGACTCCAGCAGCGCCTTCGCCGCACCCAGGACCGCCGCCATGCCGCCCTTCATATCCGTCGAGCCCCGGCCGTAAATCCGGTCCCCCTCCCGGCGGCAGGGCGGGCAGTTCCCCACCGGAATCGTATCCAGGTGCCCGTTCAGCATCAGCGTCGGTCCCCCTCCCGCACCCGGAATTCGAGCGTAGAGATTTGGCCGCCCCGGCGTCACCTCGCGCACGTCCACCTCCAGGCCCAGGCTTCGCAGCTGCGCCTCGTAGCAGCCGCAAACAGCCGCCTCCTCCATCGTCACGCTTGGAATCTCTACCAGAGCCACCGTCTGCTCGGCAAGCCACTCCCTGTCAACCGCACTTAGAATCGGTTCCCAGTCAGTCATGTCCCCGCCTCGCTGCAGGCCGTGACAAAAGCTTCGGACGTACACGTGTACCCAACATTGCACTCAAAAAACCGGATCCCCAGCCAGTTCGCCCACCCCTCTGCTTCCGTCTCCGGGTACTCGTTCGTCCGGCAGCAATCCCTCAGCACCACCACCCGGTAGTTCCTGTACATCGCGTCCGTCACCGTCGTTCCCAGGCAGATCCGGGTATCGAACCCCACCGCCACAAGGTTGCGCACCCCCAGGCTCTTCAGCAGCGACTCCAGGTGTGTCTCGAAGAACCCGCTGTACATCTGCTTCTGGATCAGATAGTCGCCCTCTTCAGGGGCAATCACTTTCGAAAAGGCCAGGATATCGTTGGGCTCTTTCCAGCTCTCTAAAACGTCTACCCCACACGTCCGGATGGACATATTCCGCCATTCGGTCCCTTCGTTGGTAGAAGGCGCCAGATAATTGTTCAAATACACAACCGGCAACCCGGCGGCTCGGGCGGCGTCTTTGGCCGGCCGGATGTAGTTCACCACAATCTCCCGGTTCCGCTCCACCGCCGTCCGGTAAAACTCGGGCGCCTCGCCCAGGTCGCGGTCGGAATCGTACCCCAGCCCGTACACGTCCACAATCAGAAACGCGGTATCGTCCAGCCCCAGGCACAATTCATCCTCTGCATATCCCAGCGGTCGCCCCGGCGGGTACTGCCGGTAATACCGGCCTGTCAACCGAATACCTCCGGATGTCTCCATCCTTTTTCCCTCCAATCCTGTACCCGCCTCACACTTCACGCCCCAGGCATTCCCGTACAAATTTGAGATTCCGCAGACTGTTCGCCTCCAGCCCGCTAAACGTCGGATCGACCACCTCAAACGCATCCGGACTGATGGCCAGGTGGGTCTCTACCACCACAAACCCGCCGTACCCATCGGACCGGAGCGCCTTCAGCTGGCCGGGCCAATCCACGACGCCCCGTTCGGCAATCACCCAACCGCCTGTCCGGGGATCGTAATTTTTTACATGCACGTGGGCAACCAGATCCTTTACTGTCTCATACTCGTCCGGATACGGACAGGCCGACCCGGCCCGCGCCGAGTTGCCCGGGTCCCAGCACAACGTGATCCGGTCGACGCCGATCTGGCGGATCATCTGCGCGGCCTCCAGCCCGGTCCCCCCCCAGCAGACCGGCTCGTTTTCCAGCGCCAGCCGGCAGCCCTCCCGCGACACGATATCGGCCATCTCACCCACCCGGTCCACAACCTCCGCAGGCACCCCCTCTCCCTGCCCCCGGTCGAACCCGAAGCCCGACACCAGGTCCGTCCCCCACCGCCTGGCCCACTCACACGCCCGGGGCAACCCCTCCGAAAGCCCTTCAGCCACCGACGGATCGTCGATCGGACACTTGAAGAACCCCGGCGACACCCCCGAAACCGCCAGCCCCGCATCGCATACCCGCGCGTAAAACGCCTCCATCTCCTCATCCCGCACCCTGGGAAACCGTCCTCCCACCAGCGACCGCACCTCAACGTGCGTCACCCCCCACTCTGCGGCCAGCTCGACCGCCCGCAGGGGGTCCTCACGGTTGATCTCGTCTGTAAAGATTGAAATCACGATCCCGCACCCGGCAGTCCCGCGATCAGTTCCTCCGACGTAACCGAATACTTCCCGAACATCTCTAAAAACAGCACCGCCCCCCGGGTCTGCCACAGCGCATCGTGCGTCTCAAACGACTCCATACCCGTGCCGCAGTCCCTCAAAATGATCACCTCATAGCCCCGTTTGTTCATCTCATTCGTGCCGTAATCACGTAACTGAATACATGCGTTGGTATTGAACCCCAGAAAGAACAGAAACAGAATGCCCTGCTGCTTGCAGAACCGGTGCAGTTCCTCCCCGTTGAGGATCACCACGTCCTCCCCCTCCGCCTGCACCAGGGGGTGCATCTTCCGCTTCGAACGCATCGCCACCAGCTCCTCCTCCCTCGGCTCCACCGGCCGGGCGTACCTCCGGTAATCCCCCGACTTTCTCCGGAACTCGGGCGGCGGCCAGTCTTCCCGCCGGACCCCGGCCATCTCAGCGTCGCTCACCAGCTTAACCCGGGCGGGGTGCTCCTCCGCCAGCCCCGGAGCGGGCGCGTGAATAAGCTGCATCCCCGCCTTGCGACACGCCGCCACCAGCGGCACAATCTTCTCCCGCACAATCTCTTCAGACCGGGCCTCCGTATCTTTCAGATAGTGGTGGGCCCACACATCCACCAGCACCAGCGCCGCCTGCGTCAGCGGTATCTCCCAGTCCAGGTGGGCATATCCCGTATTCGTCTCCACCCACTCCACCCCGACATCCACGTGCCACCGATAATACCGTGGCTTAATGTGCAAGCGACGCCCCATCTCCATCTCCTCTCTTGGAAGCTGTCCCAATCTCCAATCTTCAGTCCCCCTCCTCCGCCACCAGGGTCAATTCCTTCGCCCCGCCCAGCCCTGCCACAACCGGAAACACTTTCTGCCGCGGTCCCCCCGCTTTGGGAACATAGCGAACCGCAGGCGGGAAGTAGGCATACAGCGCCGTATGCCTCGGGTGTGGAGACCGGTTGGGCCCCGACCCATGCACCAGCAGGCTGTGAAACAGCAGGGCGCTGCCCGCAGACAGGGAGACCTCGATCTGCGCCGACAGATCCACATCCTCGCGGTCCGTCAACGCTTCGTCCTGCTCCCGGGCAATGCGCCCCCACGCCTGCATCCCCCACGTGTGGCTCTTCGGAATCACCTGGAAACAGCCGTTCTCCGGCGTGGCATCGCTCAACGCGACGCTCACTGTAACCAGCGTTGGAGGATGCATAGGCCAGTACGCCGAGTCCTGATGCAGGCCGTGCGCGGAGCCGTGGTACGCGGGCTTCAGCATCAACGTGCTCCGGAACAGGAGCAGGTCCGGGCCGATGAGCGTCCGGATCACCTCTAAAAGCCCGGGATGCGCGGCAAGCCGCCGGAAGACCTCCGAAATCTCCCGTGTCTGCTCGATCTTCCTCAGCACGGGCAGGCCGACCCGAACCGCACCCCCGGCATACGGCTCCCGCTGGAACCGGCGGACCGCCGGATCGTCCCTGGCCTCTAACGCTGCAGCCAGCCGGTGCAGCCGCTCAATCTCCGCCTCACATTCCGCCACCTCACCAGCAGACAACAGGTCCTCTACAACAAGGTACCCCTGTGACTCAAAAAAGGCCTTCTGTTCCTCCGGTATCATCCACAATCCCCCTGACCTTCTTCCCGACACGGGAAGGGAGAACAAAGATGGTCTGCCCATAGGAAAATAACCATAAAACCGGAAAAAGAAAAACAAAAAGGGAGCCCAACCGTCTTCTTAGAAGTTGTTTTAAAATTCC
>JAAXHW010000208.1 GCA_012270675.1 Candidatus Latescibacterota bacterium
TGGATGCCGTAGAAGAAGACGCCGCCGTATTTTGACCGGATGTCGCAGGGGCCGGTGGTGATCACGGAGATCACCCGGCCCAGTTTCCGGGTCTCTTTTTTTAATTCGGCGAAAGCGGCCTGTTTGGGAAGCACGGAGAAGGAGCAGACCGGGACTTTGAGCTGTTTTGCACGCGCAAGGAATGCTTTTCCCGCTTTGACCCGGTAGCAGAAAGGCTTGTCGATAAAGAGGGGGATCTTCGCTTCAAGCAGAGGTCGGACCGCGGGCAGGTGATATTGGGGATGGCGGTGGTCGACACAGGCTGCGTCCACTTTTCCGATCATGTCTTCGGGGGTTTTGACGATTTCGGGAATCGCCCCCCGTTCCACGGCGTCCCTGGCGTACCTGGGCGCTTCGCCCCAGACACAGACGATGCGGCAGCCGGGGACCTGCTTGTCGATGTTGAGGGTTTGCGCAATGGCGACGGTGTGGCTGTTCTCCGCGCCGACGATGCCGATTCGAAGCATGGTTGTTTCTCCTTGGTAAAGGGTATTGGCTTTCCGTCAACGCGCATCAGATAGACGGGACTTTGACCTTTTTCCCGGTTTTGATCGATTTCTCCAGGGCTTCAAGCACGGCGACCGGCATCAGCATACTCTGTTCGGTTTCATCGGTTTTGCCGGTTTTGAACATCCTGCAGAATGTCCGGGTACCGACCAGATGGGGGTGTGCGTCACGGACGATCTGTCTGTCGATCCGCCCCTTTTCACCGATGACGGAGACGTGAAACGGGGGACGGACGTCGCTGATGAAGTTGGCGGTGGAGATGGCACCGCCGGCCGAGAAGAGGGTGGCGGTGTGGTTCTTTTTGCCCAGGTTGACCCGAACGTGGGTGACGGGGGCGTCCAACAGGCGAACGAGCTGGTCGATCTGGTGGATGCCGTAGAAGAAGACGCCGCCGTATTTTGACCGGATGTCACAGGGACCGGTGGTGATCACAGAGACGATGCGGCCCAGTTTCTTTGCCTCTTTGCGGAGCGCGACCGCGGCAGCCTGTTTGGGCTGCGCCGAGAAGGAGCAGACCGGGACTTTGAGCTGTTTTGCACGCGCAAGAAATGCTTTTCCCGCTTTGACCCGGTAGCAGAAGGGCTTGTCGATAAAGAGGGGGATCTTCGCCTCAAGCAGGGGCCGGGCCGCGGGCAGGTGCTCTTTGGGATGGCGGTGGTCCACGACGGCTGCGTCCACTTTTCCGATCATGTCTTCGGGGGTTTTGACGATTTCGGGAATCGCCCCCCGTTCCACGGCGTCCCTGGCGTACCCGGGCGCTTCGCCCCAGACACAGACGATGCGGCAGCCGGGGACTTTTTTTTCGATGTTGAGGAGTCTGGAAATGGCGACGGTGTGGCTGTTCTCCGCGCCGACGATGCCGATTCGAATCATGCCCCTCTCCTTTTTTTTGGGTGGGATCAGGTTCACGCGGGTGGATCTCCCGTGTCAGCGCTATGGACGCACAGGACCGCCGTCCGGCGCCCGGGTCTGGGTCCACTGGATGACTTCGTCCGTGCAGGGATATCTGGCGGCCAGGTCCTCGTTGATGTCGATGCCCAGTCCGGGTTGGTCGTTGGGATACATGTAGCCGTTGTGAACCTCCGGGGTGCCGGGAAAGAGGTCGTAGACGAGGTCGTTGAAACGGCACCATTCCTGGACGCCGAAGTTGGGTGCCCAGAGGTCGAGGTGAAGGTTGGCGGCATGGCCGACCGGGGAGACGTCTCCCGGCCCGTGCCAGGCGGTGCGAATGCCGTACATGTTGGCAAAGGCGGCGACGTTCCGGGCCGGGGTGAGGCCGCCCATCTGGCTGATGTGCATGCGGATGAAGTCGATGAGGCGGTCCTGGATGAGCGGGGTCCACTCGCGGGGGTGGTTGAAGAGTTCACCCATGGCGATGGGCGTGGCGCACTGCTCCCGAATGTTGCGGAACCACTCCAGGTCTTCCGGGGCGAGCGGGTCTTCGAGAAAGAAGAGGTTGAAGGGTTCAACGGCTTTGGCAAAGGCGATGGCGTCGATGGGACGGAGGCGTTCGTGGATGTCGTGCAGGAGTTCGACGTCGGGGCCGACGGCTGCGCGGACGTGTTCGATCATGTCAAGCATGGCCCGGCAGTATTCCCGGGGGGCGTAGTAAGCCCCCTCCGGCGCGCCCCGGGGTTTGTGAAGCCTGGCGGCGCGGCCTCCGTAGCCGCCCATCTGTACCCGGATGTGCTGGTAGCCCTGTTCTCTGAATTTGTGGACGTTTTCGGCGACTTCGGCCCTGTCCTTCCCGTCGGCGTGCACATAGACGGCCGCCCCCTCCCGGCATTTGCCGCCCAGGAGCTGGTAGAGCGGCATGCCGGCCCGCTTGGCTTTGATATCCCAGAGGGCCATGTCCACTCCGGAGATGGCGTTGTTGAGCACGGGGCCGTTGCGCCAGTAGCCGTTGACCATACCCATCTGCCAGAGCTCTTCAATCCGGTCGGCGTCCCGGCCGATGAGGAAGGGTTTGAGGTGTTTTTCGATTGTGGTGTGGACGGCATGGAAGCGCTGGGTGTAGGTGGCGCAGCCAAGGCCGTAGAGTCCGGGCCGGGAGGTGAGGATTTTGACCACGATGAGGCGGCAACCGGCCGGCTGGGTGAGGATGGTCTGGACGTCCTGGATGGTGGTGGGAGAAGCCATGGAAAATTCCCTTACGTACGAGGCAGCGCAGGCCGAAGGCCAGAGAAGTATACTGCGATCCCTGGTCGGAATGATGGATCACGTCCTTGGGACGACCTAACATTAGTGAAATATACAGATACGATCAGCTCCTGTCAGCAGAATATTTTGGCCGTTCACCGGACTGGATTTCGAATAGGCTCGTTTTAAAGCCACCCTTCTTTCTGAAGGATGTCGCCGGCGATGGCGCAGGTGGCACCGTGCATGGCGATGACGACCAGGCCGAGGCCTTCGGCGAGGTAGCCCCCCGGGTAGAGGTTGGGGATGGCGAGGGACTCGTAGCTGTGGGGGTGGGTGGGGAGCTGGTGGACCTGGAAGCGGTAGCGGTCGTACTTTTCGACGAACCGGAGCGGGGGGAAGCCCCGGAGGAGGGAGTAGTCGGCGATGCCGCCGATTTCCAGGATGGCGTGGTCGACTTCGAGGGTCTGCTCCCTGCCGTTGCCGGTGAGGGTGACCAGGCCCCCGGCGGGGCCTTGCTCGATCTTCCGGATGCGGGTCTCGTAGCGGGTGTCGAAGCGGGGGGAGCGGCTTTCGATGATTTCGGCGATGCGGGCATAGTAGGGGAGGCCGTGGCGGCTGTCGCTGATGAGCTTCCAGTGCCGTTTGAAGGGCTGGCGCATGACGTAGTGGACCTGTTTTCCGGCGTCGTAGAGTTCGGTGGCCGCCCAGTCGGCGGACCGGCCGCCTCCGACCACGACGATGCGCTCTGCCGGGAAGTCCTCCGGTCTGTTGTAGTGGTTGGTGACAAAGGGGAGGTCCTCGCCGGGGACGTTGAGCCGGCGGAGGATGCTGCGCTGGCCGACGGCGTAGACGAGATATTTACAGGTGTAGCGGTGGGTTGTCCGGGTGCCGACGTCCCGGGTGGTGAGCAGGAAGCCGAGGTCGTGGGGTTCGATGCGGACGACTTTTTCGTGGGTGTGGATGCGGCCGGTCTGTTCAAAACGGTCGGGCACCCGGTGGTAGTAGCTGAGGAGGTTGTGTTTGACGATGAGGTCGTTGACGTCCAGGTCGATGTCCTGTTCCTGGATGTGCTGTGCAAGGGGGTAGAAGGCGAATTCCATCCACTGGCCGGGAGAGAGGGTGAGGAGGTTTTCAGGGACGTTGTTCCACAACCCGCCGACTTCCTCCTGGGTAATGAGGAGGTAGTCGATGGGGTGCGCTTTTCGGAATCCGAGGGCGATCTCCTCAACCCCCCGGAACTTCAGGCCGGGATGGTGGAGCAGGCGGAAGAGGTCAACCGGCTGGATGCCGGCTTTGACGATGGATCTGAAGTCGATCCCGAGGAGGCCGCCGTCGACCCGACTCAGGTAGGCGTCGAGCTGGGGGTAGCGATGGCGAAACAGGTCGCCGCCCCGGTAGCAGGGATGCCAGCCGCCCAGGACGACGGCAAGCGGAAGGCCGGCCGGACCGCCCCCGACAATAATGACGGTGTGGTGCTCGGGCGAGGGCATAAAGAGGGTCGGTTAGAGGCCCCGGGGCAGTTGGACGCCGAGCTTTTCCGAGGTCTCCCTCAGCTTGCGGACGGTGCCCGGGGGAAGGGGAATGCCGTTTTGAACGCGGTTGTCATAGATGGCGTCCTCCAGTTCACCCGGGACGAGGATACGGTCGTGGCCGTCGGCGGTGGGCAGGGCTTTCAGGTGGTCGATGATGGTATCGGCGTTTTTTTTATAGCCTTCCACATCGGTAAACGTGGCAATGTCGACCGCCGCGACAACGCTGTTCTGAAGGTAGCGGAACCGGCGCTCCTCGACCGATTGCGGGCCGTGTATCAGCAGAGGGTTGCCCGCCATGAGGCTGGAGAGGCACTCGAACAGGAGGGCCAGGCCCGAACCTTTAGGACCGCCGGAAGGGAGCAGGATGTCGGCCAGGTCAGGGTCTGTGGTGGGGTTGCCGTTTTCGTCCAGAGCCCAGCCTTCCGGCAGGGCAACCCCTCTGTCTTGAGCGACGCTGATCTTCCCTCCTGCGACGACGCTGGTTGCCATGTCCAGGATGAGGGGACGGTGGCGTTTGCCGGGCACGGCGATGGAGATGGGGCTGTTGTGCACGCCTATGGCCTTAGCGCCGAAGGGGGCCATGTTGGGCGAGCCGCATACGATTGCGATTCCGGCCATGTCTTTTCTGGCAGCCATAAGCGCATAGTAACCCATCGCGCCCTGGTGCGTGGTGTTCCGGATGACGCACCAGCCGATGCCGACCCTCCCGGCTTTTTCGATGGCGCGGTTCATGGCGAAGGTGGTGACCACCGGGCCAAAGGCGCGGTCTGCGTCCAGGAACAGGGTCGCCGGGGTCTCGTTGAGGGTCTGGACCTTCGGCCTGGGATTCATGTCGCCTGTTTCCACGTATTCAACGTACCAGGGAATGCGCAGTACGCCGTGGGAGTCCACCCCTCGCAGGTTGGCCCATACGAGCACTTCGGCCTCTATGTCCGCGTCTTCGGGCGTCAGTCCCGCTTTGATAAATACCTCCCTGGTAAACGCCTTCAACGGTTCCCAGGCTACACGAACGTCGTTTTGCGCCATCGATTCTTCACTTAGCGTCAGGTTCAGCGCCCGGCATTGGGCAATATACACGGGCACCGGAGCGTAGGGCTTGACTTTGTCGGATGAATGCGCTATGATGGACACCCGCACTCGCGATACAGAGGCTACAAATTAGCGAAGGGGACCGGGTGCGTCAAGATAAAATTAGGGACCGCAGACGACAGACTGCGATCAAACTTCCAAAGCCGTTGTCCGTCGTCCATTTATCGAAAACGGGAGGCGTTGATGTCCCAGACAGAGAATCTGGACGTGCAGGAGGTTCGGGCGCAGGACCGCGCCCACGTGTGGCACCCGATGCTGCAGCACAGGTCGCTGGAAAGTCAGGACCTGACGGTGATCCGGGAGGCGAAGGGGACCACGCTGGTGGACGGAGAGGGACGGTCTTACCTGGATGCTTACGCGGGTCTGTGGAATGTGAATGTGGGCTATGGCAGAGAGGAGATTGCAGAGGCGGTGTACGATCAAATACGTCGGCTGTCCTACTATCCGAACCTGCAGGTGACGGCGCCTGCGGCGCGGCTGGCGGCGCGGCTGGCCGGGATTCTGCCGGGGGACCTGAACCACCTGTTTTTCTGCAACAGTGGGTCGGAGGCCAACGAGACGGCGCTGAAGATCGCCCGGCAGTACGGGCGGCAGAAATATCCCGGTCAGAACCGGTACAAGGTCATCGCCCGTTACCAGGGCTACCACGGGTTTACGTACGGAGCGATGTCGGCAACGGGGCAGGTGAAGCGCCGGAACAGGTTTGAGCCGCTGGTGCCGGGATTCCTGCATGTGGATCCGCCCTATTGTTACCGGTGTCCGCTGAAGCTGACCTATCCTGCGTGCGGGCTGGCCTGTGTGGAGGAGATAGAGGAGGTCATTGTCCGGGAAGATCCGGAGACCGTGGCGGCGGTTATTGCCGAGCCGATTATCGGAGGAGGCGGGGTGATCGTTCCGCCGGATGAGTACCTGCCCAGGCTGCGGGAGATCTGCGATACGTACGGGACGCTGCTGATTTTTGACGAGGTGATTACGGGGTTCGGGCGTACGGGAAAGCTGTTTGCCGCGGAGCACTGGGAGGTGGTGCCGGACATGGTGACGATGGCGAAGGGGGTAACGAGCGGGTACCTGCCCCTGGGGGCGTGCGCGGTTACGCCGGAGGTCTTCGAGGCCTTTCTGGGCGAGCCGGAGGAGGAGCGGGAGCTTTCGCAGGTGGCCACGTATGGGGGGCATCCGGTCTGCTGCGCGGCGGCCCTGGCCAATATTGAGATTTTGATGGGCGAGCGGCTCTGGGAAAATTCGGCCCGGGTGGGGGCGCACCTCCTGGAGGGGCTCCGGGGACTGGACTCGCCCTTTGTTGGCAATGTGCGGGGGAGGGGATTGATGGCGGCCGTGGAGCTGGTGGGTGAAGACGGAGCGATGCTGGATGGGGAACGGATGGCACAGGTGCACGCCCGGATCCGGGAGGAGGGTGTGCTGGTGGGACGGATGAGCCACGTGATGGCCGGGCCCGAGAGCATGTTTTTCCTGTCGCCGCCGCTGATTTTGACCGAGGCGGAGGCGGACAGGATTGTGGAGGCGTTCCGGGTTGGGTTGGCAAGCGTGTAAAACCAGATCCTGGGGCTTTTTATCTATCTGGGGCTGGCAACGATTCTGGTACAGAGGTTTATGTAAGAGGACGATCGATGGAAGCCTGTTTTGAACCCTACCGGGCGCTGCGGGAGGAGATGGAGGCGTGGCTGGTGCAAAGCCGGCAGATGGACCCTCCCGGCCGCCACGGAGGAGGCGAAGACGAGGCGAATTATTCCTTAGCCTGGTTTCCACACTATCTGGTGACGGGGAGCACCGAGACGAAAGCGCATTTCGAGTCCTTAAGAGACCTGCTGGCCGGGTGGGTGGACCGGGCGTGCGTGCACGGGTACGAGCCGGAGGCCGAAGCGCACCACGGAACGGAGCCGTTTCTGCTGTTTTTGCCGCGATACCTGGGACTCTTTCCGGAGGATGCAAAAGCCAGGGCGTTGTTGGAAGACGCAGCGCACCACATCGGAAACTGGATGCCGGAGATTCCAGCCTGGTTCGATTGGGAGCGCAACCGGTTTTACGGGTATTATATCGGGACGCGGACGGTCAGACGGGACCGGGAATTCGCCAACGAGATGGCCGAGCATTTCCGGTTTGTCCACATGGCGCTGGCGGCACACCGGGTGCTGGGGGAGACCCGCTACCTGGAGTGGGCGCTTCGCTATGGGCGGCGGCGCGCGGAGATGATCGTCGAGGTCCCGGAGGGGCCGCTGCCGATTATGTGGGGGGCGGAGGGTGAGCCGGTGTGGGCGGCGGACCTGACGGAGGCGCAGGCCCGGGGGAGTGTGATGAGCCACCATGTGCCCGGAGACCCTCTGATCGGCGTGGAGATGCTGCTGGCGTCGGGGGTGATATACGCGCTGGGCGACCTGTTTCGGGCCTCGGGCGAGGCGGTGTTCCAGGACGCGGCCCTCCGGATTGTCCAACCGCTGGTGGACGAGCTGCACGACGCCTATGCCGACCCGGGCGCGGCTGCGGTTTCGTACTACCGTGAGACGTTCGGAGACGATTCCCTGGATGGGCGGATCCGGGAGATGGTGGACCGGATGCCGCCCGAGCAGGAGGGGGAACTGGCGATGGTGTTTCCGGAGGTCTGGCGTCGGACGCCGCCGGGGGTTGGGAAGCGGGCGGATATGGTGTTCTGGGGGATCTGGGACGATGCGACGGGCAGCGTGGCACCGGTCAGGGAGCCATGCACGGCGGCGCTGACACTGGGCTATCGGATGACCGGAGACGTGGGGTATGCCGAAAGGGCGTTGAAGCAGGCGGTGAGGCGATTGCGGATGGCACGCCGGGTGCTGCGTGGAGGGCGTGAGCACGCGGATATGGGCGGAGCGGTCTGTTCTGTGGCGGCGGGACACGGGCGTAACTGGGGGTGGGGCGCGGTGACGGGGTGCTACGGACCATTGCTGCTGGGGACGCAGGAGGTGCAGGGCGCCGTGCGCCCGGCGGTTGAGGTGGCGCCGGAGGTCGGAGGTCCGGGCCTGCCAGAAGAGGTGCTGATGCTGGTGATTCCGCCGGTGTCGGAGGAAGGCGTGGTGCGGTTTTTCAACGGTGGTGACGCAGACGCGCATTTTGCCTGGCGGCAGGAGGGCGGGCCATGGCATCAGGTGGCCCTTAGACCCGCAGAGACAATCCAGGCAGGGCTGAAGGAGAGAAGGGCATGAACTACCGGGTCCTGGGGCAGACGGGGCTACGGATTTCAGAGATCGGGCTGGGGGCATTCCCGATCTCCGGGATGCGGGAACAACCGGATGGGTCGCGGTTCGGGTGGACGGGGACGGACGACAGGGAGTCGATTGCGCTGATTCATCGATGTGAAGGGTTGGGGATCAATCTGATCGATTCGGCAGAGGGGTATGGCGATGGCCACAGCGAGGTGTTGACCGGACGCGCGCTGAAGGGGAGGCGAGAGAAGTGGATCGTGGCGACGAAGGTGCAGCCCAACCGGAATCTGAAGGCCGACCAGCCGGACGAGGCGGCGGCGAGGCAGCGGATCCTGGAAGCATGCGAGGGGAGTCTGAAGCGAATGCGGATCGATGTCATCGATGTGTATCAGCTCCACGCCATTCCGCACGAGTGGGCCATGCCGGTGGTGATGGAGACGCTGGCGAAGCTCCAGGGCGAGGGGAAGGTACGCTGGCACGGGATTTCGACGAACAACCGGGAGGCGATTGATAAGCTCCGGGTCCTGGGGCCGATCCATGTCCTTCAGATCGGCTACAACCTGCTGGAGCGGAGTGCGGACGCCCTGCTGCGCTGGGCGGAGGCGGAGGATATCGGAACGCTGATCCGGGTGCCACTGGCCAAGGGCATGCTGACGGGGAAGTATTTCGGAGAGGGGGCGGAGTCGGTTGCGGAAAACGATGTGCGCTACGAACGGTTCAACCGGCCGGAGACGATTGACGGACTGAGCAGGTTGCCGGCATTGTCGTTTTTGCAGACGCCCGGGCGAACGATGGCGCAGGCGGCGCTCCGGTTCGTGCTGGATCACCCGGGGGTTTCGTGCACAATTGCAGGGGCGAAGAACCGGCAGCAGGTGGAGGAGAACGCCGCGGTGTCGCATCTGCCGCCGCTGTCCGCAGAGGAGGTGGAGCGGGCGGTCCCGATTGCGGAAACGATCCGGACGCCGGGATGGATATAGGCAGGTTTTCATAGGTGAAGACAGAGCGGTTCTGGGTGCAAAAGCCGTTGACAGGGGTAGGGGGATTGATATATTGGATGGGTTTCACGAGATGTTGCTTTTGGTTGGTTGCGATGTGGGTCAAAGGAGGGTATTATGGCCAAACAGTTGAATATCGGGCTTATTGGTTATTCCTTTATGGGGAAGGCGCACAGCAACGCGTTTCGTAAGGTGTCCATGTTTTTCCCGGATACCGGCGTCGAGCCTGTGATGAAAGTGATCTGCGGCCGGAACCGGGAGGCGGTGAGCCGGGCCGCGGCACAGTTTGGGTGGGAAGAGTACGCGACGAACTGGCGGCGGGTGGTTGCGCGAGAGGATATCGATGTGGTGGATATCTGTTCGCCCGGAAATATGCATAAACCGATGGCGATTGAGGCGCTGAAGGCCGGCAAGCACGTGATTTGTGAAAAGCCGCTGGCGAACAATTTAACAGAGGCAAAGGAAATTCTGAAGGTTGCCAATCGGTCGGACCAGAAGACGATGGTGGCTTTCAACTACCGGCGGGTGCCTGCGGTAGCCCTGGCCAGGCAGCTGATTCAGGAGGGGCGGATCGGACAGATTTATCACTGGCGGGCGGTTTATTTGCAGGACTGGATTATCGATCCCGATTTTCCGCTGGTGTGGCGCCTGGAGAAGCGCCTGGCGGGTTCGGGGCCACTCGGAGATTTGGGTGCCCATATTGTTGACCTTGCGCTTCATCTGGTAGGGGATATCGATACGATTGTGGGGGCGGATACGACCTTTATCAAAAAACGCCCGCGTGTCGAATCGATCGATGCCTCGTTGGGCGCAAAGGGGGGCGGGGGAAAGAGGATCGGGAGGGTGACGGTGGAGGATGCCACGCTGTTCCTGGCCCGGTTCAAGAATGGCGCGCTGGGTTCGTTCGAAGCGACCCGATTCGCGGCCGGCAGGCGCAACCACAACCGGTTTGAGATCAACGGCAGCAAGGGGAGCATTGCGTTCAACCTGGAGAAGATGAACGAGTTGCAGTACTATTCCCGGGAGGACGAGGAGCACGTCCAGGGGTTCCGGGAGATTATTGTGAATGAAGGGTCGCATCCCTACATGTCGGCCTGGTGGCCGCCGGGACACCTTGTGGGTTGGGAGCATACATTTGTCCACGAGGTGAAGGATTTCTTCGAGGCGGTCGTCAGCAACCAGAAGGCGTCGCCCGACTTCAAAGAGGGGACAAAGGTCCAGGCGGTACTGGAGGCGGTGGGCCAGTCGGCGAAGTCGAAGCGGTGGGTGAAAGTACCCAGGGCATAATCCCTCAATCCGCAATTGGGAGGAGCGTCTGATATGGCAAGACCATGTACGTTGTTTACCGGCCAGTGGGCGGACCTGCCGCTTGAGGTGCTTGCGCAGAAGGCGAGCGATTGGGGCTACGACGGTCTGGAACTCGCCTGCTGGGGCGACCATCTGGACGTGCGCAGGGCGGCGTCAAGCGACAGGTATTGCCGGAGCCGGCACGAGATTTTAGAGAAGTACGGGCTGAAGTTCTGGGCGATCAGCAACCACCTGGTGGGCCAGGCGGTGTGTGATCGTATCGATGAACGCCACAAGGCGCTTCTGCCGCCCGGGGTATGGGGCAACGGGAAGCCGGAGCAGGTGCAGCGGCGCGCGGCCAGGGAGATGCAGGTGACGGCCGAGGCGGCGAAGGCACTGGGGGTGAAGGTGGTGAACGGGTTCACCGGGTCTTCGATCTGGCACCTGCTCTACGCTTTCCCACCTGTTGATCCGGCGGCGATCGAGGCCGGGTTCAGGGATTTTGCGGACCGGTGGAATCCAATCCTGGATGCGTTTAAGAAGAACAGGGTCAGATTTGCGCTGGAGGTCCATCCGACCGAGATCGCGTTTGACACCGTATCGGCGGCGCGGGCGATGAAGGCGCTTGAGAACCGGAAGGAGTTCGGATTGAATTACGATCCCAGCCATCTGCTTTACCAGAA
This sequence comes from Candidatus Latescibacterota bacterium, assembly GCA_012270675.1. GTDB lineage: Bacteria > Latescibacterota > UBA2968 > UBA2968 > JAAXHW01. The sequence continues at coordinate 11,460 of JAAXHW010000208.1, forward strand.
TGTGGACTACGTCGGATTTATCCGGGAGTTCGGGGATCGGATTTATCACGTCCATATGAAGGATGTTTACGCCTCGCCTCTGCCCACGCGCGCAGGTGTGTTTGGGGGGCATACGAATTTTGGAGATCCGAACCGGTCGTGGGATTTCCGGTCGCCGGGAAGGGGGAGTGTGGATTTCGAGGAGATTATCCGGGCACTGAACGACATCGACTACAACGGCCCGCTGTCCGTAGAGTGGGAGGACTCGGGGATGGACCGGGAGCACGGGGCGGCCGAGGCCTGCGCGTTTGTGAACAGCATCGATTTCGAACCTTCCGAAGTGGCGTTCGACGCCGCGTTTTCGGAATAGTGCGTGGTGGGTTGGCGGGCGGGCGGCACGGGCTGGTTGCCGACCGCTTCTTCTATGGAGCGTTCCTATGTACATTCGCTGGCTGTTTACCGTGATTTTCCTGTGTGTTGTTTCCTGCGGCCAGCAGGAGAATCGCACGCTTGTGTTCGGCCGTGGGGGGGATTCGGTGGGTCTGGATCCGGCGCTGGAGACCGACGGGGAGTCGTTCAAGGTCTGTGATAATATCTACGATACGCTGGTGAATTTTAAGCCGGAGAATACCGAGTTGATCCCGAGCCTGGCCGAGTCGTGGACGGTCTCCGAAGACGGGTTGACCTGGACGTTTCACCTGCGCCGGGGCGTGGTGTTTCACGATGGTACGCCCTTTAATGCCGATGCGGTGATCTTTTCGCTGGGCCGGCAGTTTATGGCCGACCACCCCTTCCACCAGGTGGAAGGCGCGTATCAGTACTGGAACAGCATGTCGATGAGCGATATTGTCAAGGACATGCGGAAGGTGGACGATTATCGGGTGGAGATTGAACTGAAGCGGCCCAATGCGCCTTTTCTTTCGAACCTGGCGATGAATTTCTGCGGGATTGTCAGTCCCGCCGCCGTGCGGAAGTGGGCCAGCGACTATCCCCGGCATCCGGTGGGTACGGGGCCGTTCCGGTTTGTGGAATGGATCAAAGACGATCGGGTTGTGCTGGAACGCAATCCGGACTACTGGGGCCCCCCGCCCGGGGTGGACCGGCTCATCTTCAGGAGTATTCCGGAAAATTCGGTGCGTCTGATTGCGCTGATCCAGGGTTCGATTGACGGAATGGACAACCTGGTGCCCGATTTTATACCCAATATCGAGGCCGATCCAAACCTCCAGCTCCTGTCGCAGCCCGGGATGAATGTGGGCTACCTGGCGATGAATATGGACCGGCAGCCGTTCGGCCTGCTCAAGGTCCGACGGGCCGTGAACCACGCGATCAACAAGCAGGCGCTGGTGGACAACCTTTACCAGGGGCTGGCCCAGCCTGCCGTAAATCCGATTCCGCCCACGCTGTGGAGTTACCACGAAGGCATCGACGGATATGGATACGACCCCGAGCAGGCGCGGCAGCTTCTGGCCGAGGCGGGGTATGCCAACGGGTTTAAGACGACCCTGTGGGCCATGCCGGTGCCCAGGCCCTATATGCCTCAACCGTTGAAGATTGCGCAAGCCATTCAGGCCGATTTGAGGGAGGTGGGCATCGAGGCGGAGATCAGGAGTTTCGAGTGGGGGACGTATCTGGACAAGGTCCAGCGCGGACAGCACGACATGGCCCTGCTGGGCTGGACCGGGGACAACGGCGATCCGGATAATTTTCTCTATGTGCTGCTGGATAAGAGCGCGACGGTCCACCCGGCGAACAATATTTCATTTTACCGGAGCGAGGAACTCCATCAGGTCCTGGTGGAGGCGCAACGAGAGGTCGATATGTCCCGCCGCACGGCGCTTTACCGGCAGGCGCAGGTGATCGTTCACCGGGACGCTCCCTGGGTGCCCCTGGTGCACGCGGCACAGACGGCCGCGTTTAAGCGGGTGGTGAAGGGGTTCCGGCTTCACCCAACGGGCAGCAAGTGGTTTCACAACGTGGAAATCGTCCGGTAGCAACGGGTGGCGGGCCCCACCCCGCACCAGGGTGGGCACACAGGTCGGCCCCTGCAGGGCCAGATCTCAGAAAACACTATGCGTGCTTTTGTACTTCAACGTCTGCTTCTGTTGATCCCCACGCTTCTGGGCATCAGTGTGCTGGTTTTTCTGATGGTCCACCTGGTGCCCGGAGACCCTGCACAGGTGATGCTGGGGGAGCGGGCCAGCGCTCAGAGCCTGGAGACGCTGCGCCGCCAGCTGGGGCTGGACCAGCCCCTCTACGTGCAGTTCGGCCGGTACCTGTCAGGGCTGCTGCAAGGGGACCTGGGGCGGTCGATCAAGACCCACGAACGGGTGTCGGTAGAACTGCTGGTCCGATTTCCGGCAACGCTGGAACTGACCTTCGTCAGTATGGTGCTGGCCATTGTGGGGGGGATTGTTGCGGGTGTGCTTTCGGCCGTTCGGAGGGGGTCTTTGCTGGACTACGTGGGGATGCTGGGTGCGCTGGTGGGCGTTTCGATGCCGATTTTCTGGCTGGGGCTGGTCCTGATCCTTGGGCTGGGGCTTTCCCTGGGCATTTTCCCGGTGTCGGGTCGGCTGAGCGCCCACGTTTTTATTCCCCCCACAACGGGGCTCTACCTGGTAGACAGCCTGCTGGTGGGGGATTTTTATGCTTTTGGCAACGCCCTGTGGCACCTGGTGCTGCCGGGGGTGACGCTGGGGACGGTTCCTGCGGCGGTGATTGCGCGCATGACCCGCTCCAGCCTGCTGGAGGTGTTCAAAGAGGACTATGTGCGCACGGCCTGGGCCAAGGGGCTGTCCGAACGCGTCGTGATTTTTCGGCATGCGCTCAAAAACGCCTTTATTCCGGTGCTTACAGTGATCAGCTTACAGTTCGGCTACCTTCTGGGGGGAGCGGTGATTACAGAGACGATTTTCGCCTGGCCCGGTGTGGGACGGTGGCTGCTGCTGGCGGTCTATGCCCGGGATTTCAGGGCAATCCAGGGGGGGGTGCTTTTGATTGCGGCGACGTTTGTGGTGATCAATCTGATTGCAGATGTGCTGTATGCATGGCTGGATCCGAGGATTAAGTACGAAAACTGATCACCGTAAGGGTGTGGAGAAGCCTGTAGATGATCGTGCCAACGACGGATGTTTCACAATTGGGCCAGTCGGAAGGGTGGGCGGGGGTGCTGTGGCGGCGGCTGGGGGTAAACCGCCTTGCCGTGGCGGGCGGTGTGCTGCTGCTGGGGTTCTTGCTGCTGGCCCTTGCCGCGCCGCTGGTTGCGCCCTACGATCCGCTGGAACAGGATCTCTACAGCCGGCTTTCTCCACCGTCTCCGACACACCCCTTCGGCACGGACGATTTTGGCCGGGATATTCTGAGCCGGGTGATTTTCGGGTGCCGGGTCTCGTTGCGGATCGGGGTGGTCGCGGTGCTGATCGCCCTGATTCTGGGGACGGCCATCGGGCTTGCGGGGGGGTACTGGGGCGGCCTGCTGGATCAGGCGCTGATGCGGGCTATGGATCTGATGCTGGCCTTTCCAACCATCCTCCTGGCCATCGGGATTGTGGCCGTTCTGGGCCCGGGCCTGGACAATGCCATGCTGGCCGTGGGGATTGTGGCGGTGCCCCAGTATGCCCGGCTGGTGCGTGCCTCGGCCCTTTCGGTGCGGGAGAAAGACTATGTGCAGGCGGTGCGGGCGCTTGGGGCGGGAGACCTGCGGGTTCTCGTGTTCGCTGTGCTGCCCAACTGTCTGCCCCCCCTGATTGTCCAGTCGACGCTTGGACTGGCCACCGCTATCCTGGATGCCGCAGGCCTCAGCTTTCTGGGCCTGGGAGCGCAACCGCCGGCCCCGGAGTGGGGCGCCATGCTGAACGAGGGACGGGAGTTGATTCTGAGCGCCCCCTGGGTGCTGACCTTTCCCGGCCTTGCCATCTTTCTGACCGTTCTGGGGTTTAATCTCCTGGGCGACGGGCTGAGGGATGTGCTGGATCCCCGGACATAAAAGTTCCGACGCTTTGAACCCTGGTGGTGCCGGACTATGCGGAAAAAGCGATTGACTTCCTCCTGGGGATGCCCTATATTTTCGATTACACAGAAAGGAGGTGGTCTAATGAGCGATACGACCAGTGGAGGTGGCTGTAGTTAGATGCGCTCGCCAGGAGCGGGATGTACATCTCGATCGGCAGCGCACCTGGCGAATCTAAACAGTTACCGAACGACACGCAATTCGTCATTTCGGCGGGCCATCAGCAGGTTGAGGCTCCGCGAGATGGAGGCTTGTCGAACGTATTGCGCCGCACGGAGATGTGATCGGGCAACCGGTCTCCCGCCGTGTGGCGCTTTTTTATCTTTGGAGGCGCTGTTCCGGCCGGATTATTCCTTGACAAAAAAATGTTGATATATATCTTCTAAAGTTTGACACTTAAATTTTTACAGATGCGTGAGAGAGGAGGTGAAGCAAGGGCGGCATTTTCCTATGGGGATGACGCCGTCTGGATATGAAGACGATGAGCGCCAAAGCGAGTGACGTGGAACGGAAATGGTACGTGGCCGATGCAGAGGGGAAGGTGCTGGGGCGGTTTGCAAGCGAAGTGGCCAGGATGCTCAGGGGGAAGCACAAACCGATTTATACCCCCCATATCGATACCGGCGATCACGTGGTGATCGTCAACGCCGGTAAAATCCGTGTTACGGGCAACAACAAACTCGAGGATAAGGTTTACACGAGCTACAGCGGATATCCGGGGGGGCTCAAGACCAGAAGCCTCAAAAGGTTACTCGAGACCCGGCCCGAGTTTGTATTGGAACACGCGATTAAAGGCATGCTTCCGCGCAACAGGCTGGGCCGCAGGATGATGAAGAAGGTCCGAATCTACGTGGGGGCCGAGCATCCGCATCAAAGCCAGAATCCCGAGCCGATCGATCTTGCCTGATCGGATTCGGATCTTTCCAGGGGCTGACGAAAGGAGGTGACGCTTTGTCCGAACCACTTGTTTCTGCTACGGGTCGACGCAAAAACGCGACAGCGAACGTGCAGGTTTTCTCCGGTTCCGGCCAGATTACAATTAACGGAAGACCGGTCCTGGATTATCTGAAGCGAGAGACGCTGGTGATGCTGGTGGAACGCCCTCTCCAGGTCACGGAATCGATGGGGAGGTACGACATCGTAGCCCGCACCAAAGGGGGAGGCTTGAGCGGTCAGGCGGGTGCGGTCCGCCTGGGCATTGCCCGGAGTCTTCTGGCTATGGACGAAAATCTGAGAAAACCGCTCCGGGCGGCCGGTATGCTAACGCGCGATGCCCGAGAGGTAGAGCGTAAAAAGCCGGGGCGGCGCGGTGCACGCAAACGCTTCCAGTTCTCCAAGCGGTAAGCCTGTTCACAGAGGCTAACCTGGCAGTTTGCATGGCTTTACAGACATCCCTGAGGGATGTGCCAAATTCACATGTATCCCGATCGCAGCTTGGGTGTCGATCGCCGACGGAGCTGTGAGATGACGGGTGCAGAGGATCAACCCGGGATATGTTCAGGAGGTATCCATGGCTGTGGTTACGATGAAGGAGCTCCTTGAAGCCGGCGTGCATTTCGGGCACCAGACGCGCAGGTGGAACCCGAAAATGAAGAAGTACATTTTTACGGAACGCAACGGCATTTATATTATCGATCTTCAAAAGACACTGAGACATATCGAACAGGCCTATCAGGTCGTGCGTGAAGCTGTCGAAAACGGCAAACCGGTTCTTTTTGTCGGTACCAAAAAGCAGTCCAAAGATGTGGTTCTCCGTGAGGCTGAGCGGTGTGAGATGTTCCATGTCACCGAGCGCTGGTTGGGCGGGATGCTGACCAATTTTCAAACCATTCGTCAGAGTATTCGGCGTCTGGAAGCCCTGGATAAGATGCGTGCGGACGGTTCTTACGAGCGCCTGACGAAGAAAGAGGTTTTGCAGCTGGACCGGGAACGGGGTAAGCTTGAGAAGTCTTTGAGTGGCATTCGAACTATGGGGCGCCTGCCGGGGCTGGTCGTGATTGTGGATACCAAGAAGGAGAAGATCGCCGTTGGAGAGGCCAACCGTCTGGAGATCCCCATTGTGTCCATTGTGGATACCAACTGTAATCCCGACGAGATCGACTATCCGATTCCAGGCAACGACGATGCCATCCGGTCTATTGCCCTGATTACCCGGCTTATGGCCGATGCCGTGATCGAAGGTCAGAAAGCCCGAACGGAGCATTCGGCCCAGGCCCCTGCAGAAGAGAGGGACAGGGCGGAAGCCGGGGTCGTATCGGGGCCTGAGATTACAGAGATTACCGAGTAGAGACCCATTATTGTTCGCGGCGCTTATGCTTGCAGGGAGAACGAGATTATGGCAATTTCTGCAAAACAGGTTCAGGAGTTGCGCGCAAAAACCAACGTTGGGATGATGGATTGCAAACGTGCGCTTGAGGAAACCGACGGGGATATGGAACGGGCGATCCACGTGCTTCGAAAGCGAGGCATCGCCAAGGCGGAAGACCGTATGGGGCGGGCGGCCAGGGAGGGGGCTATTGTCTCTTACATCCATACCGGAAACAAGCTTGGGGTGATGGTCGAGGTCAACAGCGAGACCGATTTTGTGGCCCGAACCGATGAGTTTCAGGCCTTTGCCAGGGATGTGGCCATGCATATTGCCGCAAATGCTCCCCTGGCGGTCAGCCGAGAAGGTCTGGACCCTGTGCTCGTGGAGAGGGAGCGCGAGATTTACCGGGAGCAGACCCTTGGGGAGGGGAAACCGGAGCATATCGTTGACCGGATTGTGGAAGGGCGTCTCGAAAAGTACTATCAGGAGGTCTGTCTGTTAGAGCAGCCCTTTGTCAAGGATCCCAATAAGACGGTCAAAGACCTGGAGACGGAGCTTGCGGTCAAGAGCGGTGAAAATGTGAGCATTCGGCGTTTTGTGCGGTACGTACTGGGTGAAGAGTGCGGGTAAGGGCCGTGAAACGTGGATTTTCACCTGTGGTGGGGGCCGTTTACCGGCTTCAAAGGGGGTAGGCGGAGTACCTGAAGCGCGAATCACGGCAAGAAATCGTCTAAGTTCACCCCGGGCTATCGGTGAAGACCGTAACAGGCTCCTATAAAACGGGTTATGGTTGATGACAATGGTTCGTATATCACTTCTAATATGCAGAAATGAACGAGATTTTGTCGAACCGAATGGGATGGCCGCAGACACCGCAGACGAGGTTGCGGGCAAGGAAGAAGTCAGGCCAAGTCGTCAACCGGACGATCTCCTGCTCCCCAAAGAGTGGCTTCTTCGGCCCAACCCCATCCGGCCTGCCGCGCCATGCCGTGTCCTTGTAGGTTGGCGCGAGCTCGGCACCCCCCAGGTTGTGAGAAAGGAGGCCGCTTCGTAGCATGAAACGCCCGGGAGCCACCGCAACCTCCAACTACGGTTGGGACAGCCTCCCGAGAGCATTTCGAGGGAGACAATACCGAGGATGAAGTCTCGGGTCCCGAAAGGCGGACCCATCACGCCTCTCACGCAACTCTTCCCGCTCAAGACCCTACCAAGTCACAGAGGAAACAAAGCATGAAAGTGATTATTGTCGGAGCAT
>JAAXHW010000209.1 GCA_012270675.1 Candidatus Latescibacterota bacterium
TCAACTTCTGAGAATGACCACTAGCAACGGTGCTGGGGCTGGGAATAGGCTTCTTGCAGAGTTACCTGCTGCTGGTATTCGCGCGGCGGGTGTTTTTCGATCTGGAGGTGCGGCTGTTCGAAAAGGTGCATTCGCTGCCGATCGCTTTCTTCAAAAAGCACGGGGCGGGCTATATTGCCACCAGGGTCAGCGACGATGTGCGGCAGCTCGGGTCGCTGATGGCCGGGGCATACATCAATGGATTGAGCAGCCTGACGCTGCTGGCTGTGGGGCTGGGGATTATGTTTGCGATCCACCCGGGGCTCGCTGCCGCTGTGCTGGTGGTGCTCCCAGGATTTGTGTGGGTAAACCTGCATTTCGGACGAAAGGTGCGGGTGCAGAGCGATGAGGTACAGGAGCGGAAGGGGGTTGCGAACGCCACGCGCTTAGAGTCGCTGGACACGGCGCACGTGGCGCGGGCGTTCGAGCGGGGGACACTGGAAACGCGGCGTTTAGCCAGGGTTCTGCACGAGGAGGTAGATGTTGACCTGAAGCGGAATGTAACCATGGCGGGAGCCGGGGTTTTGCAGATGCTCCTGTTCAGTGTAGGGAGCCTTTTTTTGCTATGGTATGGCGCGTACGAGATTATGGTAGGTGGTTTGACCCTCGGGCAGTTTATGGCATTCAATATGCTGATGGCCTACGTGTACGGGCCAATGGGGGAACTCTCGGGCTTATACGTGAATTTCCAGCGGGGGATGGGAATTCTGAAGCGGGTAATGGAGATAATGGATTCGTCTCCCGAGAGTGGCCGGGGTATCGGACCGCCTCGGGTCCCCGCAGGCGAGCTTGTATTTGAGGAAGTCCGTTTCGCGTACGAGCCCCGCCGTCCGGTGTTGAACGGCGTGAATCTCACCTTAGAGCCTGGTCGGATCGCTGTGGTTGTTGGTCCGACCGGGGCGGGCAAGACAACGCTGGTGAACCTGCTGTTTCGGTTTTATGAGCCTATTTCAGGGCGCATTCTTCTGGATGGGGAGGATCTTTCAGCGATCGAAGTACGGGCGTTGCGCAGAGAGACCGCGTTGGTTGAACAGGACCTCCGGCTATTTTCGGGGACGATTCGGGAGAATATTGCATACGGTAAGCTGGGAGCAACAGATGCAGAGGTTGAGGCGGCGTCGGAGGCGATGAATTGCATAGAGTTTGTTGAGCGTTTTCCAGAAGGGCTGGATACGCGGATTGGATCGGGGGGCGTGCAGCTTTCGGGGGGGCAGAAGCAGCGGGTGGCTCTGGCACGGGCGGTGGTTCGCGATCCGAAAATCCTGGTGCTCGACGAGGCCACGTCGTCGCTGGATGCTCGGACAGAAGGTCTCGTTCAGGAGGCGCTGAAGCGGGCAGCGGAGGGGCGCACGACCCTGGTGATTGCCCACCGGCTCTCTACGGTTTCCATCGCAGACCGGATCTTTGTACTGGTTGGCGGGCGGGTTGTGGAGGAGGGGACATTTGAGGAGCTTCTTGAGCGGGACGGTCACTTTAAGGCATATTACCAGAAAGATCTGGTGACGGCGGCGATATGAGGATCCCCCGGAATATCGAGTGGCGAGCGGGCGTGATTTTAGTCGCCGTAACGGCGGTTTTCTTAGGGCTGTTGATCGTCCTGACACTGACGCGTATGGATGTGGGGCTGGAAGTGGAGGGCGTGATGCGTCGGACGCAGGCAGGATGGACGCTTACTGCGGAAGTGCCCGGAGAGCGGCTGAGTTTGTTGCGCCGGTGCAGGTATGTGCGCATCAGAGTCGGGGGGGAGGAGGTGTGGTACGGGCGGATTGCCGGGATCGGTGGACGCCTGATGCAGGGTGGTCCGGTCGTGCTGGCGGAGATTGAAGTCCACGCGATGGGTGCGGTCGGCATACAGGCCGATTCCTCTGAGATTGTGCAGGCTATGCTGCTTGAAGAGCGCAATGCGCCTGTTTTGAGGGTGTTTTTCGACAGCATCTTAAATGAGGGGTGTGCATAAAACAG
>JAAXHW010000210.1 GCA_012270675.1 Candidatus Latescibacterota bacterium
GATACGGGCGGGTTCTCCCGCCTTGACCACCACGTTTTCGCTCGCGCTCGGGAACTCACCAGGAATTTTAAAACAGCTTCTTACCTCTGGTGATGGGGTACAGGGGACGGAGATATATACGACAGTGCAGCACGAAATGCAAGGTGGAAATGTGAGGAGGTTTTCCGATGAAGGTGGGATTTACGACGCTGGGTACGCCGGATTGGGATCTGGATACGATTTGCAGACGGGGCCGGGAATACGGGTTTGACGGGGTGGATTTCAGGGGGATACAGGCGCAGATCGACGTGACGGTTCTGCCGGAGTTCACGGTGGGTCTGGCGGAGACGGTGGCGAAGCTGAAGGCCGCGGGGCTTGCCGGCGGGATCAGTACCAGTCTGAAGATCTGTGACGAGAGGCTCCGGGCGGAGAATCTGGAGGAGGCGGCGCGTACGATTCCAATTGCCAGGGAGCTGGGCATCGGAGTGGTCCGCGTGTTCGGCGGAGGAGATGTGGCGGCGCATTCGAAGGCGGAGCTGGCCGATGTGGGGCAGCGGACGATGGAGGCGGTTCTTGAGCTGGAGGGCGCTTATGATCTGCGGTGGGTGCTTGAGACCCACGATCACTGGATTTCATCGCTGGACTGCAAGCTGCTGCTGGACCGGATTCCCGATCCGGCGTTCGGCATCCTCTGGGATATCGGTCATACGTCACGGGTGGGGTCGGAGGCGCCGGGAGAGACGCTGGAGGTGTTCGGCGACCGGGTCTACCATTTACACGTGAAGGATGCCGTGTACGATCCGGACCATCCCCAGGCGATGAAAGATGGATGGCGGTATGTGACTCCGGGTACCGGACAGCTCCCGCTGGCAGAGGCGATCGCGCTGCTGCGGGCGCGGGGCTACGACCGATGGCTGATTTTTGAGCACGAGAAGCGGTGGCACGCGCAGCTCCCGGAGCCGGAAGCGGTGTTTCCGAAGTTTATGGCGTGGGTGCGGTTGCTTTTGAAGTGACAGGCGAGGGGGGAGCTATGGCGGTGCGATGGGGCGTGCTGGGCGCCGGGAGCGTGGCCCGACGTCGGGTGATGCCCGCGATGAACGAGAACCCGCAGTGCGAGCTGAGGGCACTAATGGTGCGGGATGCGGGCCGGGCTGAAAGGCTGGCGCATGCATTCGGCGCGGACCGGGCGTATGGTCGCGTTGACGCGCTGCTGCAAGACCCGGAGGTGGATGCGGTCTACGTGTCGAGTCCGACCTATCTCCACTGCGAGCACGTGCTTGCCGCGGCCGAACAGGGAAAGCACGTGCTGTGCGAGAAGCCGATGGCGAGGTCTTCGGACGAGTGCGGGGAGATGATCGCGGCGTGCGTGCGTGCGGGCGTGCACCTTGAGGTCTGTTTTGTGCTGCGGGGGTGGCCGGTTTACCACCAGGTAAAGGCGGCGGTGGACTCGGGGCGCCTGGGGCGCGTGGTGGAACTGCGCGCCCATCTGTCCAAGTGGACACCCAGGGAGGAGGGAGAATGGCGGCTGGACCCTCAGAAGGGGGGCGGGGGGGCGCTGATGGATGTGGGGTCCCACTATCTGGACCTGTTCCGCTACCTGGAGGGGGATTTCGCCCGGATCGCCTGTATGGAGAGTTCCGCGGTCTTCGGACAGGAGGTGGAGGAGAGCGTGTTCGTGACCGTGGCGTTCAAGTCGGGTGCCCACGGGGTGCTGGGGGTGAGCTTTGCCGTGCCGCACGCCGGCAATGTGCTGGAGGTTTACGGGACTGAAGGGACGCTGCTGCTGGGGAAGGATATGGTGGTGCTGACGGCAGATGGAGAAGAGACCCGCCCGGCAGTGTTTCCCGACTATTACAGCGGGCTGCTGGCGCATTTCTGCCACTGCGTGGAGACGGGGGGCAAACCGATGGCCGGCGGGGAGGACGGCCTCCGAAACCTGGAGGCGATTGAGACGGCCTACCGGTCCGGACGGGAAGGGCGGGTGCTGAAGGTGCCGGACAGAGAGATTTCGGATTTCTGAATGTGGAATCGGAGCGGGGGCAACCGGGGAGTTAGAGGTTCCACCTTCTTTTATATTTTGCCTCGCGCTCCAGGGTGATCATCTGGTCGTAGACTTGCTGCAGGAGGGTGAGGGCCGCCAGGCCGTGTTCGGCGCTGCAGGCGGGCTGCCGATCAGCGCGGATGGCGGCGATGAATTCGGTGTTCTGGGCGAGTACATGGTCCCCCAGGTCGCCGCTGTCTTCAAAGAGGGTGTCGCCGTTGAGGGTGACGTTGTTGCCGGAGACGATGAGCGTCCCGTTTTCACAGATAAAGAGGTTGCCGCTTGCCCCCTGTTGCGCATTGTATGAGAGGCTGATGGTGGCCAGGGCCTCGTTTTTGTAGCGGATGAGCATGCTGACGTCCAGGGATGTGCCGGTTTTGGGGTGGAGCGGGGTGAGTTCGCCCCGGATTCGCCTGACAGGCGCGCCGACCGACCAGAGGGAGTAGTCGACCAGGTGGCAGCCGTGGTGGAAGACGACGTCGTCCACCCAGCTTCTGCGGTATCCGGTCCAGCCGATGTTTTGGTGTCGCAGCGAGAAGGTGTAGCTGTGGTGCTGGTGGACCTGCCCCGCCTGTCCGGAGGCGATGAAGTCTTTGACGAATTGGCTGATCGGGTCGAACCGGCGCGTGTGGGCGACCATCACTTTGCGGCCGGTTTTGCGGGCGAGTCCGACGAGTTCGCTTGCGCCTTTGTGAGACATGGCCAGGGGGATTTCAACCAGGACGTCTTTGCCCGCGTTGAGGGCTTGTGCGGTCTGCTCGTGGTGGTGTTCACTGGGCGAGGCAATGACAACGGCGTCGACGTCGGGATTATCCAGGGCATCTTCATACCGGGTGGTGGCCTTTTCAAACCCCATCTTGCGCCGGAATGCTTCGGCGGGTTGCGCGCGGCGGCCGACCACGGTGTGCAGCCGGACGCCTTCGATTTTTTTCAGGGCTTCGGTGTGGAAGACGGCAATACCGCCGTATCCGACCAGACAGCAGGTGATGGTTTGCATAGGCGTCCTCATTTTTTGGGTCTCAGGTCCAGGGACTTTTCCACGCCGGGTTGACTCCGGGTCTGATGCGCCGCTTCGATGAAGGCGACGATTTCGACCGTTTCGGCGATGTCCAGGGGCGGGGTTCCGGTCTGGAACATGGTCACAATCCGTTTGAGGAGTTCCCGGTAGATGGTGCGGGCGTTGATGGTTTTGCTGACGATCTGTTTTTCGCAGAAGGCCGTAAATCCGTATCCGGATGCGCCGTCCCGGATACCCCGCACGCTGCCGATGCGTCCGTCCTCCCAGGTGCCGACGGTGACTTCGGCCCCTTCCTGCCAGACGGTCCGGGTCGACCGGCACCCGGGTCCCATGAGGGCAAAGAGGATTTCAACGCCGTGGATGCCGTAGTGGAAGAGGCCGGGGTTGCGCGGATGCAGGGCGCAGGGGCTGTAGGTTTCTGCGCCGAGCACCCTGCCGGTCTGTTCGCGGGTTTCGTGGAATTCCTGCACTTCCAGGGCATATCTGAGGGAGCTTGCGCTGAAGAGTGGGACGTTCCCCTCAACGGCTATACGGACGAGTTCTCTGGCCTGGGAGAGGGAGCAGGTGAAGGGCTTGTCAATAAAGCAGGGCACGCCGGCTTTTAGAAAGGGCAGGGCGCGTTCGTAGTGGACGTTGCCGTCCTGAGACTCGATGAGCACCCCGTCCACCTGTCCGATCATGTCCTGGGGATTCTCGACGAGTTCAACCCCCAGTTCGTCGGTGAGGGTTTTCTGGTAGCCCCGGATGGATTCCGGGTGCGTAATTGCTGAAGGGCCGGTCCAGCCCAGGACGACCCGGGCCCCGTCAACCCAGAGGTCTTCCGCAATGTTTTTGTGGTTCAGCCGTTTGGTGAATTCAACGCAGTGCGAGGTGTCAAAATCGACGATGCCTAAACGGACCATGGGGTGCTCTCCTTATTTTGGGGGGGCCGGAGGGTGCCGATATTTCTCTGCTTTGTTGTGTGGAAGATAGGGATTTGTGATTGATTGTCAAGAGGCTGGCAAAGCAGTGAGCATCCGTACGAAGGAGGGCGCTATGCCATCACAGCATATTAGGGACCGGCTCGAAAGCGGCGCGCATCTTCTCCTGGACGGCGCAACCGGGTCGGAGTTGCAGCGAAGGGGGGTTGATGTGTTGAAGGGCGCCACGGCCGAAGACGGCCTTCAGGCATGGTCGGCGACGGCGAATCTGGACGCGGCGGACGTGGTCCAGCAGGTCCACCAGGACTATCTGCGGGTGGGGGCGGACATCATTACCAGCAACAATTTCTGGACGAGTCCGACGCGGTTGGCGCCAGCAGGTCTGGATGCCCGTTGGGAGGACTACGCCCGGGCCGCCGGGGAGGTCGCGCTGAGGGCACGCGATGCGCTTAACCCGGATGCGTACGTGGCCGGGGGCGTGGCGCCTCCGTGCTTGCAGAGCAGGGCCGAAGGCCGGGAGCCTGATGTTGTGGTTATGGGGGAGGCGGCGTTTCACAGGGAGTTTTCCAGCCATGTGAAGCTGCTGGCCGAGATGGGTGTGGACGTCCTGCTGCTTGAATACGTCGGCTATATCGCCGACTGCGTGGCCGCGGTAGACGCGTGTGCAGAGACCGGCCTGCCGGTGTTTTTGGGGGTGCGCCACATTCAGGAAGATGGGGCAATGCAATACGACGAGCGGCTGGAAGACCTGGTGACGGCTCTGGAGGGGCACGGAGTTGACGCGATTTTGCTGATGTGCAGTCCGCCTGAAAACATGTCGGCCGGACTGCGGATTCTCAAAGCGGTTTTCAAGGGCGCCGTGGGCGCCTACCCCAATATCGGCTACCGGCCCGTGGCGCCTCTGGGCGCCGGGGGGGAAGCAGAGGATGAGGGAGCGGATTTTCTGCAGACCGGAAGCTACCCTCCCGCACGCCTGGCCGGGTTCGCGCGGGAGTGGAAGGATCTGGGCGCACGGATTTTCGGGGGGTGCTGCGCAACGGGACCGGAGCATGTCCAGGCCATGCGCCGGGTGGTGAAGGGCTGAACCTGTCCGGAGGGGAAAGACGCCATGTTTCGCATGTTGTTCTTTCTTTTGCTGTGTACCGCGCTGTTGTACGCCCCCGCAGGGGCGCAGTCCCAGGCGACCACGGGTGTGATCCGCGGCTTTGTGCGGGATCAGTTCAACAATCCCATTGGCAATGCCACCATCGTGCTCAAAGAGACCGGCACCAATTACCAGCGAACCCTCACGTCGTCCGACCTGGGGATGTTCACCGCGACCCTGTTGCCCCTGGGGTTCTACGATGTGACAGTACAGGCGGAGGGACAGGCCGAGGTGCGTCAAACAGGGGTGCAGGTGCGGGTGGGCGAGACAGTGGAACTGGTCGTCAACATGGTCCTGCAAATGGACGAGATGGTCATTGTGGCGGCAAGGCCCACCGTTGACATCACCCAGAGCGAGACAGCCACGCGCCTGCCCGAAGAAGCCGTGCGGGACCTGCCCAACAACGGGCGCAATTTTCTCAATCTGACGCTGTTGACCCCGGGCGTGAGCATCGTGCAGGGGCCTGACGGCGATGAGTTGACCATTGCCGGGCAGCGCGGCATTCACAACAACATCTCGGTCCATACGTGATCGGTTAGGGATC
>JAAXHW010000211.1 GCA_012270675.1 Candidatus Latescibacterota bacterium
GGTCTATCTACAGTATGCCGCAAAAGTTTTTGCGAATATTAGACTGGCGGGCGTGACTTTTTTGATCACATGACGTCACGTCAGACATGGATGGAAAATACAGGAACCTGCAGATTCGGGCCTACAAGAACGAGAAGAATCCCGTCACAAAAGACAGAATCCACGCGGTCCGCATGATTAAGATCAACGGATTGGAGCCATCCAATGTGGCTTTGCTGTGCTATCGCGATCAACGGACAATCGACGACCGGATCCGGTGTTTTGGCGGGGATGGTCCTGCAGGCCTGAACGACAGGCCCGGGTCTGGTAAGCCCTCGAGGGTAGGGACGGAAGGGATTGGAGACATCGTGTGGGGAAGGGCAACGTCACGACGCCAAGAAAGCTTGGAAACGACATACGCGTGAACTCCAAGACGAGGTACCACGTGACAAACGTCCGGAGGATAATGCACAGGAAGGGCGACGATGGAGGGGATCCGAGAGCGTCGGTAGGCCACAAAAGAGCGTGCCGCACGCCCGGAGCCGGCGGATTCTACCATTCCGTGGGCGGACGTTCCGGCGCGGCGGTCCTGGGGCTGCCCCGCCGACGCACAAAGGCGGAGCTCCCGGCGTTCAACGGGCCGGCTCCGCGATGCGCCGCCGCCGCCTCCTCCTCCTCCCGGGCGGCGGCGGGGCGGCCCGCATGAGGTGGTATGCAGGACGCAAGATCCGTGGAGTCCCAAGTCATCCAAAACCAACCGGAAAAAATTCCGATAAATATTCCCTTTTATGCATACGGGGTGGGTGCGGGGTATGAATTCACCCGTCCTTCCTAGATCACAAAAGTTGGGTATGTGATCTTTGTACTAGTGGCCTGAACCCGCTTGCATGGGGGGGCGAGAAGTGCCCGCAAGGGGCAGCTGGGGTAAATGTTGTGCGTGTGGGGGAGGGGGGCAGGGTTGCGGTTCTCGGCTCCGAGGTTGAAGAGCTGTGCGCCGCTTACATTCCCGGAGCACCCCGGTGCCGGGCCCGCCAGCAACGCTGGCGAGGGGGCGCTGCGCTATGTGGTGGTGTTCCAGAAGATCATCGGGCAGGCCGGGGGCGGCCCCCGGGCCATGAGGCGGCTCGCGGATTTTGCCACGTATACTCCCACGTGTGGGGGGGGGGGTAGAGCACGGCAAAAGCGTGTACGAAGAGGTCACCCGTCTGATATGAGGACTAGGTGAATTCATACGGCGGTGTGCACGGATCTCATCTGAGCCGCGCGATGCCTGTGACCGTACCGCGCTCGCGGGGCGGAGGTTGAAAAATTTGAGCGCCTGTATGTTTTTTTGGGCCGGGGTTCTGCGGCGGCTTGCGCGTGCCTGCGCGCATCGGCGCCGCTCATGGGTGGGGCAGAAGGCCGGATCGTGATTGCGGGCGTCGTAAAACGGCTTGAAGGCAGGCGGGGCGGGCAGTCCAAGGAGTGGAGCGATACGCTGTGACTGCGACTGCAGAAGGCAACAGGTGCTCTGGGCGCCTGTTGCATGGGCACCGTTGTTGCCGCCGCCGCCAGCACCATTCCGATTCGGGCGCGGTTACTCTGCATGTATTAGGATGGTTGCAGGATGCGACAGGGCTAGAGGGTTCTCATGTATGTCCCATGCAAACATTTTGACGGTATACGCGCCTGCCGTGTCGGGAGCCCACGACACGCTTGGAGTGATGGACCCGCCCGCCCCAAGGGAGTATGTGTCGGATTCCAGATGCACCACAAAGCCGTCCGTGTCGACAACCTGGACGGTGAACAGCATGTCTTGTTGCTGCTCCTGCAGGTTTGAGACGCGGGTGGGGATCTGTATGTCGTACCGCTCCCCTTTCTTGATTGTATGGACTGTATCGCGGTTTGTCTCGTCGGTTGCAGTTGCTGCTTCTGTCGTAACGGTGACGGGCATGACCGGTGTTCGCCCGAGGCGCTCTGGCGTGGTGGTGGTGGTGGTGGTGGCAGCAGCAGCAGCAGCAGGGGTGGCAGGCTCATCGCCATTCGGAGCACCGGGTACGGAACCTGCCCTCTCTGCGCCCTCGGTCTCATTGCGTTGTTCGTCCGTGCCTGCAGCTGCCTCCGTTGTGGGGGTGGCAGGCTCTGCCTCCCCTGCGGCCGTTCTGCCGTCGCCCTCTGCCGCCAGGCTTGCTTCATAGGCCTTTATCGCGGTGGCAAGGGCGCCGCCTGCCGCGTACAGGTCGCCTGACTCGAACTT
>JAAXHW010000212.1 GCA_012270675.1 Candidatus Latescibacterota bacterium
CCAACCTCGCCCAGGGTCATGGCGCGGCGTGCGTAAGGGTCTATCCAGCCGCGCCAGGCAGTCACCGATGGGAGGGAACCCACTTGCCAGGGAGAGCTCGGACCAAGATTTCTGCCATCCACCGCTTTCAGCCAGGTTATCTCTGAAAAACCGTTTTTTTTCAATTGCGCCGATAACCGGCGACGGCGCTCACGGTGCCGCGCAAGGTGGACGACAATAACTGGCGGGTAATCCATCACGCGATGATGGGATCGTGTGGGTCGTCACGGGGCGCGGCAATCCACGCGGTCATCGCATAACGCGTGCCCGCAGTGACGGGCGTTGTACCGTGTACGTGTGTAACCCCGCTGGGAAAAGCAATGACGTGGCCTGTTTCGACCTCGCTGCTGTCCCAATGCTGGCGCGGGAAGATCAATGCGCCACCTTCATAGCCCTTGTTCAATGGCATTGCCAGGCTGACCAGGGCAGCATCGTGGTGGGGTGTCAATGCGGGCTGCGTGTCGGGCGAATAACGCAGGACAAAAGGCATACGCACCTTGCCCAACTGCAGCGGCCACCAGTGAGTCTTAAGCACCGGGGCGATGCGTCGCTGAAAATGAGCCTCGAAGTGCTCGGCGAATCTTGGGCTGATGCGGTTAATCCGTAATTCCTGTCCTGGCGCCGCATTGTTTGTTACGTCCGGTTCATAAGGCTGAAATTCATCAAGTATCTCAGCAGCCGCGATAAGTTCTCGACAGAAATCCGGCTTCCAGAATGGAATAACCAGGATATCCGCGGCAACCTCCCGCCAGCAGCCCTCCACAGCTGCGTCTTCATAGGTTAATAACCGCTGCATCGACCAGACGCTATAACCCGGCGCTGGCGCCTGTTACCAGCCCAGGGTAATCCCCGCCGAAAACCCCGTCTGCGAATAACTCGCTCCATGCGAAAAACCAAAATCAACTTTCACGTTTTCACTGGCACGATAAGCCGCCCCTACGGCTACGGCGTTCTCGCCTTCAAAATGGCCGAAACGCACCGATACGGCGCGCTTCTTGCCATCCGGAATATCTATCCCGCTGAGGGCAATCGAGATCGCTACGCCTTCACGTGTCTCATAGCGCAAAGTGTCGAGACTGTCATTGATCGCCGCGATCTGTTCCGCGTTAGCTGCGATCTGCCCCATGTTGGTCGAAATATTCGTCCTGTTAGCCGCGATAGCCGCCGTGTTGGTTGCAATATTTGTCCTGTTAGCCGCGACACCTGCCGTGTTAGCCGTAATATTTGCCCTGTTGGCAGCCGCTTTTTGCTCATTGGCATAGATACCGGTAACCACAGCAGCCGCTTTTGCCTGGTCGCTGATATTCGGGTCGCTGGTAATTTCGAGCACGTCAGCAGCAACGCTTTGCTCACTGGCAGGGGTGTTGGTAACCACAGGGGCTGATTGTTGCTGGTAGCCGACGGCTGGGGTGCCGGTAGCCTCAAACACGTTACGGGTCACGCTTTGAGAATCTTCTTCTCCCCCCGCTTCATTCAGGGCGCGCCAGTACTCCGCGAGCTCCGCACTACCCACCGTATTCAGTTCATTCTCCACCGCTTCCACGTCCTCGGTCTCAACCGGCATGGAAAAACCCCCACCCTTCTCGCCTCGTTCACCCTTGGAACCCTGGGCGCCAGGGTCACCTTTCTCGCCCGCGGCGCCATCTCGTCCTCGCGAGCCGCTCTGGCCTGCCGGTCCCCGGGCGCCAGGGTCGCCTTTATCACCCTTCGCGGAGGCCGTACCTGGCTCACCTTTCTCACCTTGTGCTCCCCGCTCACCCTTCGTCCCCGGATCACCCTCCTGACCCTGTGCTCCCTGCGCTCCCCGCTCACCCTTCAGCCCCCGTATTCCCTGATCACCCTTCTGACCCGTCGCCCCCGGCTCACCCTTCGAGGCCGCCGTACCTGCTTCACCCTTGTCACCCTTCGTCCCCTGTGCTCCCTCCGGACCCTCCGGACCCGTCGCCCCCGGCTCGCCCTTCGCGGCCGCCGTACCTGCCTCACCCTTGTCACCCTTCGTCCCCTGTATTCCTTGATTGCCCGGCTCACCCTTCGCACCCGGGTCACCCTTGTTGGCCGCCGTACCTGCTTCACCCTTGTCACCCTTCGTCCCCTGTGCTCCCTCCGGACCCTCTGCGCCCGCCGGACCCTCCCGGCCCACTGGTCCCTGAAGCCCAATCTCACCCTTTTCTCCCGGCTCACCCTTCGCACCCGGGTCACC
>JAAXHW010000213.1 GCA_012270675.1 Candidatus Latescibacterota bacterium
AAGATGGTCTGCCCATAGGAAAATAACCATAAAACCGGAAAAAGAAAAACAAAAATGGAGCCCAACCGTCTTCTTAGAAGTTGTTTTAAAATTCCCGGTGAGTTCCCGAGCGCGAGCGAAAAAGTGGCGGTCAAGGCGGGCGAACCCGCCCGTATCCTGGAGATACGGGTGGATTCGACCAACGCCGACAGGCGCTTTTGCAGCCGCGCGAAGACCGCTGGGGATTTTAAGACAGCTTCTGAAAATAATCTATACGAAAATCCTGCCTCCTGGAAAAGAATATAACCATTTATTGAATTTCGCCAAAGTCCGGAATTTTCTGCTCGGCCCGGATTTGGCAATCCAGCGACCAGCGGAAAAAGCCACAAAGAGAATGGCCGAGCCCCCCTGGGAGGAGGTCCCGGCCATTGAAGTGCGGTCGACGGCCGACCGCTGAATGGTCACGCTAAAATGTCCCGCCCACCGTCACCCGGATGGGTGCAATGAGATAATTGCCCATGTCGGAATACGAGAGGTCCACCGTCACCGAACGGTCTCCGGTGATCTTGTAGTTCAACCCCGCGCCCACGCTGAAGGAGTCCGAGTCGTAATTGAACTTGTAGCCCGCCCGCAGCGCGATCATGTTCTGCATCCACAGCTCCGCGCCCACGTGCGCGCGCAGCGTGTAGTCCGCGGCAAACGCCGTCTCTCCCGTCACCGTCAGATAGGTGGGATCGCCCTTCTCCGCCAAAAGCTCGGACGCTATGGCCACGTTGTAATACAGCGGCGTAAAGAACTTTCGATCGTTCACCGTCTTGTCCGGGCCGAAGTTCTTCAACGCCATGGCCACCCGCAGGCTCCTGTAGCCCGTGTAGAACCGCGTCCCCACGTCGATGACGACCGAACGGAGGCCCTCGGTATGCAGCGTCTGATTGACCAGCTGCACCCGGGCGCCGAATGAGAACTTGTTCGTCAGCTTCAGCGCGTAAACCACGCCGATGGCCAGGTCCCCGGCAGACACGGTGTTGCCCGTACCCTGAGGCTGAAAGATCGTCCGCTCCGGGATATCCGAAGGCCGGAACGCAACCACACTGGCCCCGATCACCCCCCCCTTGTCCGATCCCGTATTGAAGGCGAAGGCACCGGAAAAGACGTAGGAGTCCACCAGCCACTTCGTATAGGTGGCCATCCAGGCCGTCCCACGGATGTCCGTCAGCCCCGCCGGGTTCCAGAAGATCGCGTTGACGTCCTCGGCCACGGCCGTATACGCATCCCCCATGCCCACCGCCCGCGCGGCCTGGCCGATCTTGAGGAACTGATATCCACCCAGTCCAACGAACTTCTGCGTGTCGGTCCGCCGCTTGATCGGGTCTTCCAACACTGCGCCGCCCGGAGGTGTAAACAGGAGCACCCCCATCGCGGCAAGCAGGAGTGTCAATCGAATATTCATGGTCCTGCCTCCTTTCGTCGCCCTATCGGATCACCATGAAAGTGCCCTTCTGGAGCGCTCGACCGCTGCCGGTCAGATTCTCCACCACCCAGAAGTAGACCCCCGAAACGAGCTGCCCACTGTTGTTCCACGTCACCTGGTCGAAGTCGTTCTCCGCCTTGCCCGGGTTGTCCACGTTGATGTCGCCTACCAGTTCCCCGGACACGGAGTAGATCCGAATCCGGCACTTGGACGGGATGCCCACAAACCGGATCTTCTCCGATCCCGGATACTGGTGCGCCTCCCCTTGTTCGTAATAGGGCGTGGGCACCACCCACACCTCGGCGTTCAGCGACTCCGTCTGCGATGACGGCACCGCAAAGGGCGACTCGGCCGCATAGGTCCGCTGCGTCTTCGCAGACCAGCCCCCCTCCTGCCCCACCTGCACGCGCGAGGCGATATGGGAGGGGAGGTCGTTCAACCCCAGCGGGGCGTTCGGGTTGCCTCCGGACGTCCAGTCCGAATGGCCTCTGGCGTAGGGACGCACGCTGTAGTGGTAGAAGAACCCGGCCACGGACCGCTTGTCCTCAATCACATAATTGCCGCCACTGCTGGACACTCCGTACGTCGGCGTTTCCAGGCTCGAGGCCCCTTTCGGGATGTCCGCGATCAGCTCCCACGGCCCGTCGGAAACAATGGTGGATCGGTAGACCCGGTAGCCCACAACATCGGCTGATCCGTGGTCCGGATGCGCAGAATTTTCCACCTCATTCGACCATTCGACCTGCATATTCGCCGTCGCATTGCTGCTCGTGCGGAAGTTCGCATCCGGCGGCGCCTCCGGGATGTCATAGGTATTGGCATAAGCGAATCGGGCAGCCTCCACGTTCTGCTTGAGCGCATCCAGGCCCTTCGGCAGTTCGGCCTGGTTGCCCCTCCTCGCCCACGTCCAGATGTCCGTATTCCCCACCACCTGCCCGGGATGCCCCGCCACATACGCCACCACGATCTTGGCTTTGCCGCCAGCGGGCAGGTCATAGGGCCCGAACAGCAACATGGAAAACTGGGAACTCGGCCGGGGCGGGCTCGGGTCGAACTGCGGTCCGGCCCCCAGCACCGCGGAGAAAATCTCCGCTTCCGTCATCGTCCCCAGGTTGGGATCCATCGCCTGGTAGGGCATCGTAATTTTGCCCGTACCCGTGCTTTGCAGAAAGCCCACCACGCCAAACACCTGCCAGAACCGCACCGCAAATGGCTGCTCCCCGGCGGGCGCGATGTAACCCTCGGCCATGTCGCGGGCATTGAACCTGTAGGGGCTTGTCGGATCGTCCGTATACGCCAGCACGGCCACGCCCAGGTGCGCGGGCGAATTCAGCTGGCCCTCGGCCTGAGTGCCCTTCGAACCCTGCCACGCAAACGCGTCTCTGTACGGGTCCCCCGTATCGTCCCAGGTATTGATGGTAACGTGGTCCCCATCCCAGTTGTAGAGCAGCTTGATATCCCCATCGTAGGCGTAGTGGTCGTCTTCGGCGTCTTCAATGTGGTTGTGCCAGTAGCGCTGGTAGGCCTCCTGCCCCACGCAGCTGTTGTTGAACATATCCTCTAAGCCGAAGTACACGTCGTTTAAAGGGACCATCGGCAGGTCCCGCTCCCCGTCCCCATCCGTATCCCCCGTGTTCTCGATGATGTACTCATCGATGAAGAAATCGTCGAAGTCGGGGTGGCTCCAGGCCATCGCCCGCTCCGTAATCGTCAGTCCCTGCGAATTCGTGGTCTTCGTGATGATAATCTCTTCGGGCCACTCGTCCACCGTCGGGTAAGCGCCCAGGTTGAAGTTATTGATGTGCACCGGCACCAGGGCCACACCCCCCGTCTTTTTCCCCTCCTCAATCAGATCCGAACCCGGCCACCAGTTCCCGCCCAGGCTCGTCTCTGAAATCCCGCCGGTGAACGCAGCCCCGTTGCCCATCTTCACCTCCGGCCTGCGCACCCGGTACCACTCCGTACCCAGCTTCGACAACTCCGGATCGGCGCTCACATCGTATTGCATGGCGCTGAAGTGCTGGTCCACCATGTCCAGCCGGGGTCCCGAATAGACCACCCTTCCGTCCGACGTCAGGCTCCAGAACCCGTGACCGTTGCGCATGGTAAGCGTATAGTTTCCAACACGCCCGGGGCTGCCGTAGCCTCCGCCGCCCGAAAGATTGTTCGGGTATGTCAGATACGGCGAATTTCCCGCACCCGAATTGAACCACTGGCCCTGCACGGCGTAGTTGCGAAAAGGCGCCGTCAGCATCGGCCGGTTCAGCCACGCCGCCGGCGACTGAAACGACTGCGCGAAGAGGTCGGCCGCCCCCACGGTAAGCAGCGCCGCAGCGACAACCAGCCCCCATGTTCGGATATACTTCATCGCAATCCTCCTTCTGTCTCACTCCCGGTAAATAAGAGGGCACAACCCCCGGCTGTGCCCCCACCTTCAGCTAAAAGGTCAGGCGCAGGCCCATGTTCGTCTGCCTGGGCGTGCCGAAATAGCCCCGGTCGCCGAAGTCGCCGTACTTGATGAAATCCGGATTGTCCGGCCGGGCCATATCCAGGCCCCAGAGCATATAGTCCGTCCCGGTGGTCCCCCGGCTGCTGACCGGATTGATGTCGATCTTGTCGTTGAACACGTTCCGGATCTCGACGAAGAGCGCCGGCTTCAGGCGGCCCTTCGCGTTGAACACCTTCTCGACACTCAGATCCGTCGCCGACTCGATCGGGCCCTTCGTGATCTTGGCTCCGCCCCCTTCAGGCGGCTGCCAGTTGACGTTGGAGCCGGAACGCATCGTCCAGAGCGTGGTGGCGCTCAGGTCGCTGATCACCCAGCTCAGAAACCGGCCGCCGAAGTTCACGTCCGAGGGGGTATTCAGCACGAACTGCACGCTCGCCTGGCCGATGACACCGCCCACCACCGGCTCCCCGCGGATCCCGAACGGGCCGTACCAGCGCCCGCCGTAGGAATTGTAGCGGACGTTTATCCCCAGGTTGTTGAGCGTCGCATCATCGTACCCGCCAAAGTACAGGTACAGGTTATCCGTGGCGGCGTCCCGCCAGCTCTGGACGTGCCTGTTGTTCTGACCGCCGAACTCCTCCTTCTCCTGGGCCGTCAGCGGAACCGGCGTGGCCGATCCGTCTGCGCCGTAGGTGAAGTCATACCAGAAATTCGGGCTGACCACAAAGCTGGAGTCCGCGATAATATGCGCGCCATGGTTTGAGATCCCCGTGCCGCCCCGTGCCCCCCACATCCCCGTCCAGGCCACACGGAACGAGAAGTAGTGGCTCAGCCGCTTCCCCACCGCCAGTTCGAGGCCCTTGCCGTAGGCTATTCGGCCGTTCATCGAGCCCTGGGTGTTCCGCCGGCCCCGCTTCGCCCCGTTCCAGGTGGTGGACCCGCGAACGATCTGGTTCGTCTCGTTCCGGTAGAACATCGTCAGCGACGCGTTATAGTCGGCCACGAAGTTCCAGTCCATCCCCACCTCAAACGTCAGCGTCTCCTCCGGATTCACCCAGGGTTCGGCTCCCGGACCGAAGTAGAGAGGCTCCATGTTGGACAGATTCTCGGACGCCTGCCGCGCCCCGTCGCCGTTCAAGTCCTGCCAGGTGGGGTCCCCGTCCGGACCGATCCTGCCGTAGTCCCGCCACGACTTGGAGTACTGGTCGCGCACTTCCAGCCACTGCACGAACCGTCCAAGCGAGAAGTGCAGCTTCGCCCGGTCCGTGATCGGATGCGAGATCCCCAATCTGGGGCTGATCGCAAACTGCGTGGGCGGGGTGGCGATAAAGTCGTCCGACACCCTCAGCCCGGCGGACGCCGAGCCCTGGCCGTAGCCGAAATGCCGGGTGTTGTACATCCGCCACATCGGCGCCCAGTGAAACGCCGAGGTCTTCAGTTCCTTATGCGTGTGCTTGTTGAAGTCTAAGCGCACGCCCGCATTCACGATCAATCCCTCGAACTCCATCTTGTCCTGCACATAGATCGCTCCCCGGATCGGCTTGGCCGGCGTGCCCGGCACCCAGGGGGTGTCCCCGCCTGAGTACATCGTCCACCAGTTGTCGGCCCGCCTCAACCCCGCCCAGTACTGGGACCAGGCACTCCAGCGAACGATCTCCAGGCCGGTCTTCACAAAGTTTCCTTTGGTGACCTGGCTGGACAGGTCGAACTTAAAGCTGTAACGCGTCCTGTCCGAAAGCATCCACATCTTGATCTCTTTGTAGGTGTTGAACCAGCCGTCCGCGTCCCTCCGCTCGTCAATCGTGGCGCCAAAGGTGTCCATGGTATCCTGGAGCGTCCGGCTGCGTCCGATGCGCACCTCGTAGAAGGTCTTGGGCGTGAGCGTATGGGTGAACGTCACGTACTGCAGGTCCTCCCGCCGCAGCTGCCGGCCCATTGTTGAAAAATTCTTCGGCATAAACACGTTTCGGCCGTTGGCCAGCAGCCCGCGGTTGTACCCGTTTTTGAAGAAGCCCCACTCGTTGAGCTCGTTCTGGAACCCCGTCCAGCGCTGCAGCACCACGCCCACCTTCACCTTCGTGCTGGGCGTGGGCTTGAGGGTCACGCTGCCCGACCCCTGGATGAAGTCGTCCGCGTTCATAAAGCGCCCGCGGTCGTTGTAGAAGCCGCGCTCCGAGGGCTGCGGAAAGGGCGCTGCAAACGCCTGGTGCTTCATCGATCCAAGGAAGGAGATCCTCGGACCGATCGGCCCGGACAGACTACCCTCCACAAGCCATCCGCTCACCTCGTCATAGTTGTCCCGCACATGGATAACCCGGCCCGTGACGGGGTCGGTCTCCGCCAGCCACTCCGGGTCGTCCCACCGCATCCGGTCCCTGTGCAGGGGAGCGTCGTACAGGTTCGCCCCCCAGTGCTTCTGACCCGCAGGCTCGTAGTTGCCCTCGATCCACCCGTGGTACTCCTTCGCCCCATCCTGCGTCACAATGTTGATCGTGCCACCCTGGGCGTCTCCGTACTCTGCCGGGGTCACGCCTGTCTCGATCGAGATCTGCTGCACCGCGCTCTTGTTCACCCCGGTAAAAATGTTGGCCTGGTCGCCGTCGTTGCCGGGAACGGGCACACCGTCGATCATGACCTTGACATCGGTGCCCGCATAAGACCAGGTCGCGTTATCCGCGAACTTCTGCTCGCCCCAGGTCACGTCCGACCCGCGGATCGAAAAGGTCCCGCCCATGTCTACGCCCGGCTGCAGGCCGATCAATTCCGCTGTCGACTTCACAAGCGGGGCTTCCTCAATATCGACGGGCGACAGCACATAGCGGGTCGAAGTCTCGTCCAGCTCCACTGGCGGGCGCTCCGCCGTCACCACGATCTCGGCCGCCTCGATCGCCTCTTCCTGCAGCATGAAATCCACCGGCGTGGTGTAATCGACCGTAACGTTCACGTCCTTCTTCGTCACAGACGTATACCCCACCAGCGACGCGGTCAAAGAATACGACCCCGGGTCTACCGCTACAATCACGTAGAAGCCTTCCGTGTCTGTAATAGCACCCTGCTGACGGCCCTCTATCACCAGACTGGCCCCGGGCAGCGGCGACCCGTCCGCGCCGGTGACCCGCCCGTTAATCTTCCCCGTCGAACCCGCAAACACGGCCGAGGTGGACAGGGCAAGTACCAGGGCCAGCATCCCGGCAAGAATGGTTAAACGCCTGGTTGCGTTCATATCTCATCCTCCTCTATTTCCAGAAGTAGAACTTCAATCCCGCGACCAGATCGAGCAGCTGGATCGGGAATGTCTTCTGCTCAACCCCAAAGGCGATCATCGGCCTCACATCGCCCATCACAATATGATAGCGCGCCCGCAAGTCCACCGCGATCTTGTCAAACGCAAACGCCTGGACGCCGAACCCGGCGTGCGTGGACAGCGCTGCGCGCGAGTCGATCTGAGGCTGAAGCACCAGCGACACGTCCAGCGGCTTCGTATTCTGCCCCGGGTAGACGAAGTTCCGACGCTCCGATGTGTAATCGTAGAACCCGCCGCCAACCTGGAAGTAATACACAAAATCGCCGGACTTGAACGACGGCTGCGCCTGGTGGAAAATCAGCAGGTTCACCACCCCGCTGGAAAACCTCATCTCCGCACTCGCATTGGGACTCCCGTACTCCTTCCCGTCCACCGTCCACGTAAACGTCGCGTCCTGTAGCTTGCCTCGTTCGAACTCCGAACGGTGATACTCCGCCTCGATATATACCCTGGGGGTGAGGCTGTAATGCCAGTTCAACCCGTACTTGGCCCCACCGGTGTACTGGTCCCTTAGCGAGAAAAGCGCGCTGTTGTAGGCCAGAAACGTACCGACGCCCCACCTTCGTACCGGCTGCTGCGCCTCCGCTGTAAACGCAGAGGTCAGAAGAATCAGACCGGCTGTGATCCCTACCCACAATTTCGTCTTCACCCTTCCCTCCTTTCAAACAATCACCCTAAGGAAGGTTAAACATCTGTCCGGACCGGAACGCGTATTGTCCGAACGCGAAAAATCGCTATCTCCTAAACCATAAGTCAGCATCCCCCCTTTCCCGTGTCTCAACCGTCTCCTTCACACAGTCTCACGGTGCGATACGGCAAAACCGGGCCGGATCGCTCTGGTTGGCATACTGGGTGCGAATCCAGTCCCCGCTTCTTGCGCACCCGGAGACCCGCACCTCGTTAACCCGGCCTTCAAACCCGCCCAGGCCATTCAGGATCCGGCCGACCGCCACATCTTCCTGGTTGTTCACAATCGCACCCGAGCCCGCCTGCTCGTTCACAAGCTCGCCGTCGATGTACAGCCGGACCGTCTTTCCGTCGTACACCCCCGCCAGGTGACGCCGCCCCGGCTCCGGCCTGCGGTCGGCGGCGATGCTGATGACCCCTTTCTCCGTATTCACAAGAAACCGCGCGCCCGGCAAGGCGGCGCACAGGCCGCCGTTGTGTCCCAAATCGCAGTACCGAAGGCTGAACATCCCCTGGTCGCCCACCGCATCGTAGCGCAGCACCCGGCCGTGGCCGAGAATCTTGCCCGTCTCGTCTCTGCTGTCCATCCAGGCGCCAAAATAGAGGAACCGGCCGTCGGTTGCGCCCCCGTTGAACCCCACGGTCTTGAGGCCGTCCGTCAAACCGGCGTCGACGCAGTCCCAGCTTTCCGGCTCGGTGAACGCGCCCTGCGTGTCGTAGCGCACCACCACACCGTGGAAGGTCTCATCCGCATCGCTCGTCTCGTCCCAGTACGGATTGTAGTAAATATAGCGTCCGTCGAAAAACGCACCGTCAAATCCCAGGGTATCCAGGCCGGGCACATCGGGAAGGTAGAAAACCTCCCAGCTGTTCTCGTCCGTAAACGCGCCCGCCGTATCGTAGCGCACCGCCTGGTCGGACTGGCCGTAGGGCACAATGTAGACATATCGGCCGTCGAACACCGCCCCCACGCAGCGCTTCAGGCTCGCCTTCTTTGCGCCGTAAGCGACCCAGTTGTCCGCATCCTCAAAATCCCCTTCCGTATCGTAGCGCAGCACCACACCATCGGCGTCCAGTGGAGAGAAGTAGACGTAGCGCCCGTCGAATACCGCCCCATCGTACGACCTCGTATCCAGCCCCGACGTGTTTGCAGCGTCGTATGTCGTGTAACTGGCCGGATCTTTGAACGCGCCCGCCGTATCGTAGCGCACCACCTTCCCGCTGCCACCACTTGCCTGCTCGGAGCCCGGAACCAGATAGATGTAGCGCCCGTCGAACGCCGCACTTTGATAGGAAATCGGATGCCCGATATCGTATGCGCTCCAGCTCTCCGGACTCCTGAAATCCCCCCTCCGGTCGTACCGTAGAAACCGGCTGTGCATCACTTCTCCGTCGGTGCGCGGGATATAGTAAATATAATCCCCCGCGTGAACCGCCCCGTAGTACCCCTTTGTATTCAGCCCGTCGGTGTGGCTCGCATCGTACCCCGTCCAGCTCTCCGGATCTTTGAACGCCCCGTGTGTATCGTAGCGCAGCGCCTGGCCGTGACGGCCTTCCCTGTTGTGCTGGGGGGAAAAGTAGATGTAGCGCCCGTCGAACACCGCCCCGAAAAACCCCTTGGTCTCCAGCCCGTCGGTATTCCCGGCGTCGTAGGCGTCGAACAGGTCGAAGCGCGTCCTGGGCGTCCACATGGACACCACCGACTGCATCGCCTCGGCCCGCGCCTTGTCGCTCTCCACCCACGCCTCCACGGTAATCGCATCGCGCACGTTCAGCTTCTCGGCATGCGCGATCCTCGCCCAGCGCTGCCCGTCCGGCGCCTCTTCAGCGACTGCAACGGTGGGATCGGCGGTCACGTCCTCAGGCGACGCGGCATCGTGGATCACCAGCCGGTAATCCGCGTCCCACACCCCCTTCCGGTTCTGCTGGGGGTCACACTCCGGATCTCCGCAGCGCAGATACAGCTCCGTATCGGCCGACCCGGAAAGGGTTTCAACGCGCACCCAGGCTCTCAGAATACCCTCTGCCGGGTCGTAGGCTTCAATCTCGTGGCAGAGTTTCTTCTCTCCATCGGCACCGATAAACCGGATATCCTGACCGCCCGCCTGCGCCACCCGGCCGCCGTAAGCCTTACCCTTCAAATCCTCATCTTCGAGTGAAACAAACAAAGGCAGACCGACCAGGCCGTCCTCCGAAACCCGCGTGTGATCGACCACCAGCCGCTTCTCAAACAATCCGCCCAAGCCCGCTCCTTTCTTCGGATGCGGATTAAACTTGACAATTAAGAAATTATATCTTTACCAGGAAGTTTGGTGGCTAACGGCTTCCTTTTTTTCTGACCTGTGCAAGTGCTTTGCCCGCTCAGAATCGGATCGGATTTTCGGCCAGGCCCACCCACCGCCGGATCTCGGCGCAGGCCGCCTCCGGCGTCTCCAGGCCCAGCCAGACCATCTGCAGCCCTTCGGAAACCACCCGCTGCATCCTGATCGCGTCCTCCCCCCAGTAGATCGGCTGCGCCACCGCCATCTCCTCCCAGAACAGAGCGCTCTGTTCTGG
>JAAXHW010000214.1 GCA_012270675.1 Candidatus Latescibacterota bacterium
ACCGGGAATTTTAAAACAGCTTCTAACGGAGGGGCATGGAACTTCCCTCCTGCTGCCTGTGTGCTACGCTGAGCGTTACAGAGCCGCCCCTCCCAACTTTCGGGGGCGGCATTTTGTGTTGTTTCTTGAGGAGGCGTTGATATGAGACTGAAAGATAAAATCGCTGTTGTGACCGGGGGCGGCCAGGGTATTGGTCGGGCAACGGCGCGGATGTTTGCGCGGGAAGGGGCGAAGGTGGTGATTGCGGCACGGACGGAGGCCAGGTTGGAGCGGGTCAAGAAGGAGATTGAAGAGGAAGGTGGAGAGGCGCTGGCCGTGCCGACGGATGTAAGGCGGGAGGAGGATGTGAAGCGGCTGATGGAGGCGACCCGGGAACGGTTCGGCGGGCTGGATGTGCTGGTGAATAACGCAGGCGTGGGTCCGGTGGCACCGGTTGACGGTATGGACATGGCGGAGTACGACCGGCTCATGGATACCAATCTGCGGGGCATGTACCTGGGGTGTCGGCTGGGGGTGCCGATGATGAAGGCGGCGGGTCGGGGGTCGATTATCAATATGTCCTCTGTACATGGTGTACAGGGCAGCCCTCTGCATACGGCTTATGCGGCCACCAAGAGCGGAATTATCGGATGCACACGGGCGCTTGCAGCGGAGCTGGCGCCGTTCCGGATTCGAGCGAATGCGATCAGTCCGGGGGCGATCTGGCTGGAGGCGTACGAGGCGCGGTGGCTGGAGCAGATCCGAAAAGAAGAGGGTGAAGCGTTCATGCGGCTGTTCGGGGAGGCGATGAAGGACGACCACCAGTACTTCCAACCGCTGGAGATGGTCGGGATGCCCGATGATATCGCCCACTGTGCGGTGTACCTGGCGTCGGACGAGTCGCGATTTGTTACCGGACAGAATATCGTCGTGGACGGGGGCGTGACGACGCATTTGAGCCCGTATGCGCTGGAGGGGGCGCGGGAGAAGATGCAGGTTTCGATGGAGAAAGTTCGGGCCTGGATTGAAGAACATAAGGAGGAGTAAAAGGAGCGGGGAGTTCCAGGTTCCGAGTTAAGGGTATACGGGTGGGGATCAATAGCCGTGGATGTAGTGCCCGCCCTGGGGGAACCAGATGTAGTCGACGATAAAGGAGCAGCCGACGGCAAAGAGGTAGCCGACGATGAGGCCGTAGCAGCAGGGGCGCACGCGCCGGTAGAGGAGAATGCCGCCGAGTTGCAGGACCAGGAGTTTGGCAAGCCAGACCAGGAAGATGTCCAGGGCATAGAGACGCACGTAGCCGCTGAACATAAGAAAGAGGCCGAGGGGATGGAGGGGCCACCAGGTGATGCGGGACTGCAGGACGGTGAAGAGGGTGGCGACCAGGCCGCCTGTGGTCCAGACGAGGATTTTCGCAGGGTCGGGTATGGTGCGCTGGGAGGTTTCCGTGACCACCTTGGCGATGCCGTTGTACATGCCCACAGGCGCGCCCACCAGAGACCAGGTCCGGAAGGTGGTGCCGCCGTATTCGTAGCAGATCCAGATGGTGTAAAGCGCTGCGGACAGCACGCCCAGCAGGACGCCACCGAAGACCAGCCATCCGACCTGTCTGCCTGCGCCTATGAGCCGTTCGATGTGGGGCAGTATCCCGGGGAGGCGCCATCCGGGCAGGAGGCGGGCGTTGATCACGCGCATGGTGACGAGGGTCGATTCGGTCATCTGGTTGGTGCCCGCCCAGATTTGGGGGATGGCCGTGCCCCAGTTGGGAAATATGTACGCAAATCCACTGGCGGCCAGGAATTTCATAACGGCCAGGATGCTGGTCCAAAGCAGGACCATCCAGATGGCGGCCATGGTCAGGCTGTAACCGGCAGCGTACAACCAGAAGACCATGTAGAGCCCCCCACCCAGGACCGCGGCGGCGGCGCCTCGCGGGGAGAGGATGACGGTTCGCTCTTCTTCGGCTTTGGGCGGCTGAAGGATCTGCCGGACGATGTGGGCCAGATGTCCTCTGGCGGTCCAGACCGCCCAGATGACCAGGCCGATCATGACACCGTGGCCGAACAGGCCGAGGATTTCACCGGTCTTCGCCTCCTGGCCGGTCAGGCCCACGGAGACGCCGACCCGGGTCATCCAGTAGCGGGTGACCAGCCCGACCAGGTAGAGCGACCAGATACTGAAGAGGATGTTTAAATCGCAGAGGAAGGTGAATCCGACGACGGTGGGGAGCATCCGGTAGGAGAGGGGGTAGAGGTAGCGGGTGACGACAGCTCCCCTGGGGCCGGACTGGGCGAAGTAGGCGTCCCAGATCGTGATCCTGGGAAAGCCGGAGACGAAGTATTCCACGATGTTCCAGAGCAGGGGAAAGGCCGCTACGGCGAACCCTGCCCAGAAGGTCCAGGTGCGCACGAAGGGGGGCCATCCGCGGCGCCGGTCGAACCCTTCGGTGAGGTCAAGGGAGACCTGGGCCAGGGGGTAGTTCAGGCGTTCGTGTTCTGCCCACTGTTTCTGGAAGATCGCCGTGAGTCCCAATCCGACCGCAGTCATGGCCAGGGCCGCGGAGGCCGCCCAGAAGAGGGGGATGAGCCAGGCGCCCCAGGGCAGTGTTTCGCCCTCTCCCAGGCCCAGGAAAAATCCTTCTACGACGCCCAAAAAATTCGACGGATACATCCACCAGGGCAGGTAGTCGAAGATGAGTTCCGCCCACCGGTTTTCAGGGGATGCGTAGTAGCGGGGAGCGGCCATCACACCGACCCACTGCGTGACCCAGTTGTAGCCGGCAAAGGTGCCGCCCACCCAGAGCATGCAAAGCAGCACGCGCAGTTCCGCAGAAGAGAGGGAGAGTCGGGGCAGGAAGCGTTTGAGCAGGACGTTGCCCAGGAGCCAGAAGGTGAAAGGGAGGAGGACCGTGAGGGGCAGATTGGACATGGCCATGTGGGCGGACCGGGCCTTGAACTCCAGGTAGGTGGTTGCCACACAGGCAAGGACCAGGGTCGCGGCTGATAGCAGTACGGCGGTTTTGCGAATACCGGTTTCGAGGATCTCCCCGGTGAGGGGGGGATCGCCATAGGATTTCGGGGATTCGGTGGGTTGGCTCAAGTTTGGACCTCGCCTTCTGGTTGACGGATTTTCATGTTCGGTCGGCATGAGAAAGATACAATAAACCGGGTGAGAAATGAATTTTTCCGGTCCTAATATTTGACAAACAAAGGGACATTTGTTTATATACTGCCTGGAAGCTGCTTGGAGAATAGGCTTTGGGTCTCCGTCATCTACAACCCCTCCACACCCCATGCCTTCGGCGAGGCCTTTTTCACCCGCGCCCAGGAAAAAGGCCGAAAAAGAAGGGCGCCGCGGGGGCTGCTTTTCCGCGAATTGTCCCTGTGGTGTAAACGGGCGGTTCGCGAACCGCCCCTACGAAAAAAACCCGTGAACTCCGTCATCGAAACCGGTTTCGCGGAGGCCAACGGCAATCGTACCGGTGCCCTGCGGACCTTTGGGGCGTTTTGGGCGATGGTGCTGGACGGAACCGCTGTTTGGATTAGAGGGATCAGGTATTGGCCGGATTTAAAGGAGGGGCAGCGGCTGACGGATGTTTGCCAGCGACGTGAAAGTTTTAACCCGTAAATGTGGAGGCAGCCATGACACTTTGGAAGCGTATGTTGTTGCCGGGGCTCTGTGTTTCAGGACTGCTGTTCGGTCACCAGGGGGGTGTCTATGGAGCGGAGCAGGTTGCGCTCAAGCTGGCGTACCCGGAGGGTCGGGTGGCGCGGTACAAGAACTCCTACTATGTTGAGTATGTCAGTGATCGGGCGGAGATTATTTTGAGGGGAGGGGGTCTTGATGTCAAGAACGTGTCCGTGCGGATTGATGGGGAGTGGAAGAGCCAGGAAACTGTCCAGGCGGGGGGGAGCAAAATATTGGCTACGGTTGAGAAAACCGCCACACGGGTGGTGTTAAACAATAAGCAATTGACCGCCAGGCAGTTTCCCTACACCGTAGACTGGCTGGAGGGTTGGACATTTTCCTGGGGGGTGTTGCCGGATGGCCGGGACCGGAATTTTTCTGCTGAAGAAAAGGCCAGCGGGCCGCCCCAGACGGAACTCCTTATTGAGTTCTCACAGCTCTGGATGCCGGAATTCTCCCCTGTGCTGCCCGAAGCGGCCGTAGGAAAAGGGGATACCTGGGAGGGAGAGCAGACGTTTGAGGTTCCGTTCAAAGCTATGCAGATGATGGGGCGAAACGCCCGGGTCGTCTCAAAGAACGAGTACAAGGTGAAGAAGATCGCGAAGAAGAAGGGCCGGACAGAGGTTACCATCCAGGAGAAGCGAAAGGTGCGATACCAGGGGTGGTTGAATGTGATCAACCTGTCCGTGCTTTTGGACGGAGAGGGGAAGGGGGACGGAGAATGGGTGATCGATGCCACCCGGGGGCTCGTTCTTTCTCACAAGGTGAAGATGGTCGTCTTTCGGCCGAAGGTAACCATTGCCGGGCAGAAGAGGCCGGTGGACAATGTCAGTGCAGAGCTTGTGATCAACTTTAAGCGGAAACTGGACAAGCTCATTGCGGAGAAGGGGGAGTAGGAGGAGAGGGGCTGGCCGAGCTTTGATGTATGGGGCAGGCTCTGGTTTCAGGGGCAGTCTGAGACGTTGCGGATTCGGGCGGACTCGTGGATGCCTTCAGGATTTCGGCGCAGGTTCGTCCTGTTTCGCCGGTGTTGCAAGCTCCGAATGGATTCGACCATCCGGGGCTTGTTTTTATTGTATCAGGGGGCAGTTCCCCGACATGAGAGGCTGCTTGTGGCTTCTTTTTTTGGTGAGGGAACACACCGATGGCGCGTCTATCGGAAAACAGGCCGGTCAGGCTGGCGGTGACCACGTCCCTGAACGCTACACCCCGGGTTGTTGCGGAGGCAAAGGGTTTTTCCGCTGATTCCGGATGCCCGTATGTTCCCCGGAAAGGACGAAATATTCCTGAGGTGCTGTCCGAAGCCCGGATGGGTGGGGTGATCGTGGTCGAGAAGAACGGGGTCGTGGTGAGAGCGGGAGACGCGGTCTGTGGTTTTCACCCCAACACGACCGGGCTGAGGATTGTCGCGCTGTCGAAAGAGAAGCGTGACCGGATGGTCAGCGCGATGGGGCTGAGGCCCGGAGATGCCGTGCTGGACTGCACCTGCGGCCTGGGGACCGATGCGGTTGTGGCGTCTTATGTGGTGGGAGAGGGGGGGACGGTTCACGCCTTGGAGGCATCGCTGTTGCTGGCGCTGATCGTTCGTCGGGGACTGCAGACGTATGTCTCCCAGGCTGCTTCGATCACCCGGGCGATGCGCAGGGTGAGGGTGATTCACGCGACCTGCGAGGAGGTTCTGGCCGATCTGCCCGCCAGGTCGTGGGACGTGGTGTACTTCGATCCCCTGTTCGATTCCACGTTCGAGGATGCTACGGGACTCGACATTGTCAGGCTGCTGGGCCGACCAGGTGCGCCCACCGGGGAGACCCTGCAGGACGGTGTCAGGGTTGCGAGGCGGTGCGTGGTGATGAAAGACCGCGCTCCCGGGGAGGCGCTGATGCGCCTGGGGTTTCGGATCGTGTCGCGGGGGAAGAAGACGTGTTATGGGGTAATGGAGGTTTGAGAGGTGACTGCGGTTGATTGTCGATCACCCCATGCAGGTGCCGCCTGAGACGTTGATGGAGAGGCCGGTGAGGTAGTCGGACTCGGACGAGGCGAGGAAGGCGGCGGTTCGGGCGATGTCTGAACCCTGCGCGACGCGCCCCAAAGGGATTGCCGAGGTCGCTTCCCGGACCATGCGGGCGCGGTGAGCACTGGCAGATTCATCCCCGGGCGCAAGGGCGGCGGCGATGTAATCGATGCGTTCCGTATCCACGATGCCCGGGCAGATGGCATTGACGTTGATGCGATGGGACGCCAGTTCGAGGGCCAGGGACTGGGTGAAGCCGATGAGCGCGAACTTGGAGGCGCAGTAGGCGGCATACCGGGGGTAGCCCCGCTTCCCCGCGGTTGAGGAGATGACGATAATCTTGCCGCCCTGGTCGCGGTGGATCAGGTGTCGGGCGACGGCCTTGCAGCAGAGAAAGGTGCCCTTGACGTTTGTTCTCTGGACCTCGTCCCAGGCCGCTTCCTCCAGGTCCACGACGGGCGTGCGGTCCCTGCCCGGCCGTGAACCGGCGTTGGCGACCAGGATATCGATGCGGCCGAAGCGCTCCAGGCCCTGCTGTACCATCGCGTCTACCTGAGCCGCATCGGAGACGTCGGCCACGGCGCCAATCGCCTGCCTGCCCAGGGCTTCTATTTCGGAGACAACGGCCGGGATGCCGCCCCAGTCCGAGGGTCTGCTGGCGTAGGGACGATGGGTGATGTCGTTGAGGATCAGGTCGGCGCCTTCGCGGGCGAGGCGGACAGCGATGGCCCGGCCGATGCCGTGTTCTCCACCGGCGCCGGTGACCAGGGCGACTTTTTTGTTGAGGTTGTAGATGGCTTCATTCCTCCTGTTCCCTTTCCTGGAGGAAAGGGGGGAGTCGCTCACGGTCAGGGTGTGAATTACAGGATTGCTTCAATCTGCTCAATATATGAGAGAAACTTCCCCTGTCAACTCGAAATGGCTCCGGCTCGAACCGTCATCACAGCACGGAGCGGGCAGGGTGGACGCCCGGCCGGGACTGTGGCCCGGGGAATTGCCGGGGGATCTGTTTTCCTGCAAGGGGGTACGTCTCACCGGGCGGCGGCGGTGACGCTTGACAGGAGGAAGTTCACCGTCTGAGAAACCGGCGGTAGGACAACCGCCTGACAGGACGCACAAAAATTGCTTGACATTGTTGCGAGATGGTTCTATTTTAGCCAAAGATAGTAGAATTTCTTATATCTCCGTTTTTTTATTCTTAACTTAAAACGCTTTAAGTTAGTTTTAAATTCTTGTCTATATGGCTACAATCAAAGATATTGCCCTGCTGACCGGGACTTCTTCTACAGCGGTTTCGTTTGTTCTGAACAATAAGGATCGAAAGCGGGTAAGCCCTGAAAAACGTAAGGCTATACTCGAGGCCGCAAAAAAATACGGATATCGAAAAAACATCGCGGCCCGTGGGCTGGCGCTGAAGCGGACATTTAAAATCGCCACTTGTGTACAGGGATTCTTCGAGCAGCATCCTGTCTTCGGGTTCCTTGACCAGTACCAAACCATCGGTCTTCTCGCCCGGAAACTTCCAGTGATTGGCTATGGTATGGAGTTTGTCCAGGTTGATACAGAGGCGTCTCCTTCTGAAATCTTGGGGACATTAGCACAGGAGAAAGCAGACGGCTTTGTGTTTGCCTACTGGGACCCTCAGCTGCTGAGACGGGTTATTCCTTCACTCAAGCAGAAGGGAATACCGGCGGTTGCTCTTGGTACCGTGCTGGGGAGGGACTACGATTGGGCTGCGATTGATAGGGAAGGGGGATTCTGCAAAGCCACTTCCTACCTTCTGGGGAGTGGTCTGACAAGGATTGCGCTGCTCGATTGCGGCTTGGGGCTCTACGGAGGATCCAAACAGGCAGGATACGAAAAGGCCATGCAGGCGGCAGGACACTCGCCGTACCCTGTCTTTTCAGCCGAGTCGCCAAAGACCAAGCCGGTCAGTGAGGCGACGGAAAGGATGGTGGATGCCTGTCCTGAAATCGAGGCGGTGTTGATCTCAGAGAATCTCTTCGCGCCCACGGTGATGCATGCCCTCGGCGGTCGACGGGTGCGGATAATCGGATGCGGCGACCGTTGCTTTGCCAATATCTGTCACCCAAAGCTCTCGTACTTGGGGTTCCCCGGCAGGAAGCTCGTCGATGTCTGCATAGACAATGTGATCGGGCAAATCGAATCTCCCGACACGCACCGTTCGCGGCAGACGATCGTGGAATGTGACCTTGTGATTCAGGAGACCTGATTGGGTGAAGGGGTGAAAGCGAGTTGTTTAACAAGGCTGTACATACAAGAGCCGTTAGCCACCAACCTGGCGAGGAGAAAGCTAACGACTCGGAGGATTGAAAGGATCGCAATGTCCCTTCAATCACAGAAATACAAAGTTACAGATTCTTCGTATCAGTGTCAAGCAGAAAGAGGGGGTGATATTTGAGTTGAGAGAAAATAAGCTCGTTTAATAACTCTGATATCCCGGGGTGTTATTTCTGAAGGAGGTGATGCGAATCCATTTGTCGATGATCAGTACATGAGAAAATGCCCAGATTTTTCAGAAATATTACCTGAAGCTCTATACTTTTCCGGAGGTAACATCCAAAGGAGAATGAAACGATGAAGACAAATAGATGGTATCTC
Source organism: Candidatus Latescibacterota bacterium (assembly GCA_012270675.1). Taxonomy (GTDB): domain Bacteria; phylum Latescibacterota; class UBA2968; order UBA2968; genus JAAXHW01. Next base: position 8,300 of record JAAXHW010000214.1, read on the forward strand.
GCCGGGATTCTGTTCCTGGTCGTGGGCCTGCCCCTTTCGAGCGCCTTTGCGGGCACGACGGGGAAGATCACCGGACGGGTCACCGACGCGGCGGGATCGCCCATGCCGGGCGCCAGCGTGGTGATTGAAGACACGCAGCGGGGCGCGATTACCGACGCGGAGGGCTTTTATCTGATCCTGTCGGTGGATCCGGGCACCTACGATCTGACCGCGTCACTGGTCGGGTATGCGAAGGTGACGAAGCAGGATGTGAGCGTCACGGTAGATTATACCTCGACGGTGAATTTCCAGTTGAGGGAGGAGGCGATCGAGGCGACTGAGATCATTGTAACCGCGGAACGTCCGCCGGTGGAGTTAGACAAGACTACGACGAAGTATATTGTGTCTGCCCAGGATATTGAGCAGACGCCGATCGTCAGGACGACGGGGGAGTTCATCAAGCTGCAGCCCGGCGTGGATATGTCCGGGAGTTTCTCGGTTCGGGGTACGAATGAAGGTTATGCCGGGAATTTCAGGGTGCAGGGCAGTCCGTCCTACAGGGTTAACGCCGTTAATGTGGTGATCGATGGAGTCCGGATCTCCGGCCTGGACGGGGCAGCCGCCGCTCTGTTCACGGGGGTAAACAAGAGCGCGGTGCAGCAGATCTCGATCGAGACGGGCGTGACCCCGGCGGAGTACGGAGACGCGCGGGCGGGAACGATCAACATCGTCACGAAGGATGGTGGGAAGCAGTTCCACGGGTGGACGGAGGTCATCCTCGAGACTGCGGGTAAGAAGCACTGGGGCGCGAACATCTACGACGCCCCGGAGCACCGGGACCATATGAAGTGGGACGATCAGGAGTGGTTGAAGGAGACGGACCCGCTGACGGGCCGGATCATCCACGTGCGGGAGAACTACACCAGCTACAACGGCATCGGCTTGGAGGGCACCCTGTCGGGGCCGGTAGGGTCCAGGGCGTCGTTTATGGCCTCGTTGAAACACGACCGGCGGGCGCCCATCTTCCCGGATGCGACGAACCACGGCTTTTACAACGACACCGGGCACTATGTCAACGCCCCGAACAACATCCAGGGGTCCGGGAGCATCACCTTTAAGCCCACGGGCAACACGAAGTTTAAGGCCGGCCTGATCCTGCAGCGGTACACGGCGTTCAACAACGAGGTAAACTTCCGCTTTCGGGGGGTCAATGGCTTTATCCGGGGACGTCACGGGAGGGCGGGGCTGCGCAATCTCTTCCTGCCGAAGGAGTGGGCGGCGTCGGGCAAGTACAACTACCAGGAGGACTTAGAGTACCTGACGTTGGCGCACACCATCTCGCCGAAGACGTTCTACGAGGTGCGGATCGCGCGCAGCCACACGCGCCAGGACACGGTTGGCGCGCCTACCTTTACAGACAACTCGCGGACGGATAGGAGCGGATGGTTCTACATCGACGGGCAGGTGGCGACGTGGGCGCAGTCGAGGCGGACGCGGTGGAGCCTCAAGGCGGACCTGTCCAGCCAGCTCACGAAAAGGAACTTTGTGAAGACCGGCTTCGAGGTCATCAGGTTCGACGCCTATTACACCCAGTGGGCGGCACTATCGAAGACGAACAACATGTTCTCATTCTACGCGGGCGGGGACGAGCCCTGGCGGATGGGCAGCCCTGCGACGCCGATCCGGGGCGGGGTCTACGTGCAGGACAAGATGGAGTTCGAGGGGATGATCGTGAACGTGGGCGTGCGTTTAGACTTCCAGAAGCACACGCACAAGGAGCTGGTGAGTGCGGCGCTTATGCCGATGCCGATGTGGGCGTACTACACCACGCGCCAGAATGCATACGCCAGCAGGTTTGCGAAGACGCCGCCGATGGAGTTTCACCTCAGCCCCAGGCTGGGGGTTTCGCACCCGCTCACGGACCGGATGAAGCTGCATTTCTCGCTGGGCAAGTTCGTCCAGTGGGTCGACTTCTACGCCCTCTATGCGAAGACCTACTACAACGCAGGCAAGCTCGGTCCGGACGGGGATCCGAACTGGTTCGACGTGAACGGGAACGGGGTGAGGGATCCGGCCGAGACCTATGCCAGTATGGTGCCCGCCAACAGCGGCGTGAGCGCGGATCCGCACGACGCGCGCGCGGAGCAGGCGCTCACCTTTGAGGTGGGCACCGACTGGAACTTCGTGTCCGACTACACGGCGTCGGTGACGATGTTTTACCGGAGCGATACGAATAACTACGCGCCTCAGTTAGCCAGCTACGTCGGGCCGAGTATCGGGAGGAGCGGGAGGGGGGCGGCGAGCGATTATGCGGCCTTTAACTAACCGCGGTAAGCCCCCGG
>JAAXHW010000215.1 GCA_012270675.1 Candidatus Latescibacterota bacterium
ATTCAACCCCCGTAAAATGAGGCAACCCCCCCACCGCATCAGCCGTCGCCTGTCGGCTCGGCTTCTGCGACTCCCCTCAAGGGGGGAGTAATAGGGGGACGGTCATAACCTGTAACCCTCATCTCACATCGTACCTCAGCATCTTTACGTACGCCCCCACAAAAAAGAGCACCCCCCAGATCGCCAGAATCCCCACATCCACCATCGCTGCCCGGACCTCGCCCTCCGGCCATCTCTCCTGGTAAGTAAAACGAGGCATATCCGAAAGATCCCACGTGTACTCCCCGTACTTATCCGGATTGATCCGCTTCAAATAGGAATCGTCTACGGCATCCACATACCAGGTAAGGTGCCGTGCGTAGTACTGATCGTAAACCGAGAGAAACCGCGCCTGGCGGTCCATGCCCGTTCCGGCCAGACGGACCGTTGCGCCGTTAAATGCAAACGCCGGCGAGAATCGCGCCAGCGCCACGGCCAGGTTCAACCGCGCCTGATACCGGTTGCGAAAAGCCTCCTCCAGGCGTTCATACGCCGCCTGCGTGGGCTCAAACAGCACCTCCTGCCGGGTCTTTCTGTAGTCTAACCGCTGCAGCTCCTGGCCTTTCCGGCTTTGCCACCACGCCTCTCCCTCTGACTTCGCATAAGCCTCTGACCACGCACGCCTCGCCTCGCGCCAGCGCTGCGTATTCGCCTTTGTAATCGCCTCCTTATCCGCCTCCAACTCGTGAATCGAAGCCGCGGGCCGAACGCTGTCTGCGACAATCAGGCTCAACCTCGGCAGAACCACCACCGCAGTCACCCAGAACCCCAGCAGAACCACAAACGACGTGGACGCGCGCTGCGTCATACACGAAGCCAGCAACCCGGCGCAGACAAACACCGTCAAATAGACCCCAAAAGCCGCCATCACAAGCCCCAGCCGCTGCAACTCCGGGTCCGTAAACCGGACATCGGGCATCGCCAGAATAACGGCGGTCCCCAGCAGCAGAGGCAGGCCGAATGCCGACAGCGTTGGAAGCAGCGCGCCAAAAAACTTGCCCAGCAGCAAGCGGTGCCTGGGCACGGAAAAAGAAGCATTCAGCCGCAACGTACCTGCCTCCTTCTCTCCGCAGACCGCATCGTACGTCATCAACAGCACGAACAGGCTCAACACCGCCTGAATCACCAGCCCCGGATCCAGAGGCGGGAAAACCGCAAGCAAAGGCTTCACCTCCATCCAGCTCCGAACCGACCTCCGGTTGAACATATTGGGAATCGACCGACCCAGGACCGCATCCAGCCCCCGGATAAAAATACCCATGACCGCCGGCGGCCTGTGCTCCAGATATCCCTGAAGCACAAACTCCGAGTAGCTCCTGGCCGCGTCAATCTCCCGGATGCGGTTCGCGGTTGCCGCCTGCGCCAGCCCATAGTCCTTCAGGCTATTCTGGTAGTAAAGGTACCCGCTGTAGAGGCTCAACCAGATCACCAGCGTGCCGACGGCCGACAGAATAAGAAATCGGAGGCTGGAAATATGGTCCAGAAGCTCCTTGCGGATCAGGTGGGCGAGCATGGACAGCCCTCAATTGTGCAGGGTGGACAGAAGAGGAACGGACAGGCTCAACTCGCGGCAGGCGCCTCTTCCTCCTGCGCGCCTCCCTCCGTACCGTACATATAGTCGATATACAACTTCTCCAGGTCCTCGTCCTCCAGCTCCTGACGGGTCCGCTCCATAATCAACCGCCCCGACTTCATAATCCCCACCCGGTCCGCCAGCGTACGCGCCCGGAAAATATCGTGCGTGGACATAAACACCGCCTTCCCCTCTCCACGAAGATCCTCCAGCAGCCGGAGAAACTCCGCACCCGCCTGAGGGTCCAGCCCCGACGTCGGCTCGTCCAAAATCACCGCAGGCGCATCCCGGATAATCACAATCGCTATCCCCACCTTCTGGCGCATCCCCTTCGAATACGCCTTCACCCGCTGCTCAAACGAGTTTTCCGGCAGCCCCACCCTCCGAAGCACCTGGTAATACCCCTCCCTGTCCGTCTGTTTCCCCGCCAACCCGGCAAAGAAATCCAGGTTCTGACGCCCGGTGAAATTGCCATACAGCATCACATTCTCCGACAGGTAGGCCACATACTTCTTGGCCTCCAGGGGGTCCCGCGTCACATCCACACCGTTGATCAGGGCCGTGCCTTCGGTCGGCTCGATAAAATTCAGCATCAGATTAATCGCGGTGGACTTGCCTGCCCCGTTGGCCCCCAACAGGCAGAAGATCTCCCCCGGTTGCACCTTCAAATTGAGGTGGTCCAGCGCCAGCACCCCGTCCTCATACCGCTTCGACAGGTCAATGGCTTCGATCATGGCTGCCTCCTTTGTTTTACCTTCTCGTCAACTTCACCCCATACCACACAATCCCCACAACCATACCGATCACGAACAGCACCAGAGCCGCGCTCAACAGCAGGTTCGTCCTGGCGCTCACGTGGATCCGCACCGTCTTGTCCTGCGTCTCCACCGGCCGGTTGTCCGCCAGCGCCTGCGTCTGGATCTGTACCTCGTAGTCTCCAACCTCCACACCTTCCGGCGTCAAAAACCGAAGCTGCACATTCTCCTCCTTCGCCGGCATCAGTGACCCGATCACATCCGGCTCGATCACCGACTGCCAGTTGGGCGGCACATGCGTACGAATCCGAATATTGTCCAGCCTGCGCGTCCCATCGTTGAGCACCGTGATCTCCATCTCCACGTGCTCATCCGTCTTGATCTCATGGTACAGGTTCAGCGCGCGCACCTCAATACGACCCACACCCCTTGGAATCAACTCCAGTTTCACCTTCCCCGCATTGAGCCCGGCGATCTCCTCCTGGGAAAACCGCTTCTCCTCCAGAGGCTGAAGCTCCCGCCACACCTGTTGGGGCAGCACCAGCGCGTAAAACTCGATCGTCTTGTCAATCGCCACCTGCTCGTCGGAGCGCTCCGGCAGATAGACCGTCAGCGCCAGCTGTTTGCTGGTCACCCCCTGCGTGAAATTGACCTGCGACAGCCGCTGCTGCGTCTGCCCCGAGTTCGGGTCCGCGTCCACAAAACTGTAGGAAATCTGCCGGGGCAGATTCACCACCGCCAATCGAAACACGTCGTTATCGTTGGAAAATCGCTCCAGCTCCAGCGTATACGTCGCACTCTCCCCCAGGTTCGCCTCCTGGGAGAAATTCAACGAATTGACGATCACCTGGTTCGCGCTCGCATCCTTCTGCAAATAGATATGCTTCTGGTCCACCGCCCTGGCATAGGTCATACTCACCACCACCTCTTCCACGTCCTTCAACAGCAGAAAATCCACCTCTGCCGTCTCCCCGAACCGGATCGTCGCGATCTTGTCCTCATACGGCTGGCTGATGATGGGACCCACGCCCCCGCCCGTTGCCGGACTCTCGTGCAGGGAGATGAACACATTGTTGATCTTGTCCGGCTGCAGCGAGGGGTCGAACACACTCTCATCCGACTCGACCAGCTTCTCGTAGTCGGCCACCCCTCCCGTGGTATTCCTCAGCGTCAGCCGCACCCGCTTCCTGCCGTCCTCCGCCTGGTACTTCACCGCCTTCTCGATCACCATATGAGGCTGGTCAAAGATTACCCTCAGCATCGCCTGCTGGTAGCTGATCTCCTCGTTGATATACCTCGCCTTCTTCTGCTCGAACTCCTCCCTGGAAATCAGCCTGCGTTTCATCAGCTCCAGCGCAGCGGTGTATTCCGCCTTGACCGCATCGTATCTGGCTTTCTGCTTCTTCAGTGCCAGAATCAGGTAAGACTCGTCGTTGCGCTCCGTAAAATACTGCCCGGAACAGGGCGCTGCCCAACCGGCAGCCACCACCCAGAGAACCCAGACAAACCGCATCTTTTTCCCGAACATTTCCTTTGCTCTCCTTACCTCACATCATACCTCAAAATCGCCACATACGCCCCCGCAAATCCCACCAGCATCAGCAGTACCAGATTCAGAATGTGGAATGCGTTCCGAACCAGACACTCACTCAGCGTCTCCTTATTCTGATAGGTAAACCGGGAATAATCCGTCAGATCGAGTTCTTCGCGCAACGGAACCACTCGCTTATTCCGAATATACTGCCCCATATAAATCAGGTGGTGCCCCAGCGCATCTTCGGTCCATTCTTTCTGAACGTACCCGGTGCGGGCCAGGTCCATTGAGGCAAAAGTAACCGCACCGAAGGGAGAGACCGCCGACATGAACATTGCCAGACGCTGCTGCTGCCGCATCAGGTTTCGTGGCTTCTCCTGCAGTCGGATCAGACGCGGATAAAACTCGGCATCCCACCTGTTGTGGATCCTCTTCACCCCCTCCCTGAACGCAATCTTCCGCGCGTCCGGGAGGGCATCCCAGTCCTCTATCCGGGCCTTTTCCCAATACGCACCCACCGCCTCATCTCGTTTCTCATCGATCTCCCAGAGCAGCTTGTCCACCCCTTTCAACAGGTCCACGCCACTCCCCGCCGGCCTCAAGTACCGGGCTGTGTTCACCGCTAAGTCCGGAACGATAAAAATCCAGACCGCCCAGAGCCCCAAAAGTCCTAAAAAGGCCGTCATACGGCGGTGGGTCAGCGCAGACACCAGAAGCCCGAACGCAACGAACACCCCAAGGTAGAGCGCAAACACCACCATCAGAGCCCCCATCCGCGCCCAGTCCTCATGCTGCATATCGATCTCCGGAACCAGGGCCATCACCACCGCCGCCAGCAGCACCCCAAAGAGAAAAGGCACCAGTACGGCTACACTGGCCCCGGCCAGCTTGGCCAGGGCCAGCGTCGATCTGGAAGCCGGGAACGATGAAAAGAGCCTCAGCGTACCGCCTTCCTTTTCCCCGCATATGGCGTCGTAGGTAAACAGCAAAACGCAAATACTCAACACAATCTTAACAACAAACGCCAGGTCCAGCACCCCGAAGATCGTGTAGATCGGATCCTCTTCAAACAGGCTGGCCTCAAACTTCGGGAGCGTCTGGTATTGAATGAGCACTTCCCTCCCCAGCTTCCCCGACAGCCCGTACACCACCGGGCTGAGCACCTCCGGCCTGCGGTTCCACCGCTCGCCGACTACCTGGAGGTAGTTGAGTTTCTTATTGTCGATATAGGCCTGAAGCGTCTGCCGATGGCTCTCCATCGTCTCGCTGTACTCGCCGAGCTGAAGGACGTAGTGTTGCCCTCCAATGTACACACTCAAGGCCGAAAGCAAAGCACAAAGTGCAAACACGATGGTAAACCGCAAATCCAGCAGATAATTCGTCAGTTCCTTCCGAATGAGTCGGCTGAACATCGTTTGCTCCGCAAACCGTTGCGGGTTATGGGTCACGGGACACCTGCTTTTGACCCGCAACTCCCCACCCTCATCTTAAATCATACCGCAGCAGCGCCACAGACGCGCCGACGAAAAAGACCAGCCCCCACAGCCCCAGCATCCCGATATCCACCATCGCCGCCTGGACATCCTCTTCCGGCCATGTCTCCCGGTAGACCAGCCGGGGAAAATCGGAAAGATCCCAATCGTATTTTCTGTACTTCTCCGGATCTGCCCGGCCTAACGCTTTCTGCATATAATGTCTCCAGTACCAGTCACTTTGGCTATCCCGGGTCTGATGGGCAATCTCTAAAAACCGCTGGTGCCGCTCCAGGCCCGTCCCTGCCAGCCGGAGCGTCGCACTGTTGAACGCAAATGCCGGAGAGAGCCGCGCCAGGACCATTGCCAGGTCCAGCCGGGCATTGTAGCGGTTGCGAAAGTTCGCCCGGAACTGGTCGGCCCTGGGATCTCTGACCATCCGCTCCCCCTTCCAGACCCTATCCCGCATGAGCGCAAACCCCTCCCGACCCTCTGGCGACCTCCACCAGTGTTCGCCCCTATCAGCGAAATAGCCCTCGATCCATTCGTCCTCAAGCTTATGACGCCTCTGATTGCTAAGCTCGAACAGCGTCCTCAATTCGGCCTGTAGTCGCTGCGTAGACGGTGCGACCCGCACCATATCCGCAACAATCAGGCTCAAACGGGGCAGGATGGCCACCGTGCCCACCCAGAAAAACAGCAGAATCACGAACGAAGTCGCCGCCCGGTGGGTCAGGCTGGACCCCAGCACGCCGGCGCAGACAAAAGCCGCCAGGTAAAGTCCAGAGGCCACAAGAATCAGCCCAAGCCGCAAAAGCTCCGGATCTTTCAGCTGAACGTCCGGCAGAAGCAGAACCAACCCGATGCCGACCAGCAGGGGAAGCCCCAGCGCCGCCAGCATCGGAATCAGTGCGCCCACGATCTTGCCCATAAGCAGCCGCGCCCTTGGTATTGGAAAGGAGAAGATCAGCCGCAGCGTCCCCCCCTCCTTCTCTCCGCAGACCGCATCGTACGTCATCAACACCACGAACAGGCTCAACACAACCTGCACCACAATCGCCAGATCCAGCGGGGGGAAGACCCCCAGCACCGGGTCCTCCGCCGCCGGGCTGAACTTCAACCGGAGAATATGAACACCGGCCAGATAAACCGTCTGCCCGAGCGTCGCCTCGGCCCCACGCACAAAAATGCTCATCGGCGCAGGCGGTTTCTGCACCGGATAGCCGAAGTTTGCGGCATAACGCGCATCGCCTGATTTGATCCGGTGCTGATAGTTGCTCTCCGTCCACGCCTGCGACCGCCGGTACTCCTTCAAACACCCCTGATAAAAAACATACCCGCTGAACAGGCTCGCCCAGACAATCACCGCCCCGATCCCCGACAGAATCAAAAACCGGAGTCCGAGGATATGCTCCAGAATCTCCTTCCGGATCAGATGACCAAGCATGGGGTTTCTCCCTTAACCAAGACCTGCTCTCACCTCACATCATACCTCAAAATCGCCACATACGCCCCTGCAAATCCCACCAGCATCAACAGCACCAGATTCAGAATGTGGAACGCGTTCCGAATCAGACACTCCCCGATTCCCTCGGTATCCCGATGGGTGAACCAGGAAAAACCGGTCATATCGGCGCCCTGGAACATGGACCCACTTTCGCGTCGTTTCTCGTGGATAAACCCGGCCAGATAGATGAGATAACCGTTCAGCGCATCTTCAAGCCGCTCCTGCTGCACAAATCCGGTGCGGGCCAGATCCGTTGAGAGAAAACTGACCGCACCGAAGGGAGAGACCGCTGAGAGCGCCATCGCCGTACGCTGCTGGCTGCGCATCCGGTTGCGTCGTTTCGCATTCAGATCTCTCAAATCAGAAAAGTATTTTCTATCCCACCGGGTACCGATCTGATAACCGCCCTCCGATCGTTGCCTCCGGACCTGTTCTCTTCGGGCTTCCGACAGGGCGTCCCAGTCTTCCACGCGCGTGCGTTCCCAGAGTGCTCTCATTTCGGCCGCGCCACCCGTCTTAATCTTCCAACGCACCCCTAATTCCTCCTTCTGCTGGCCATAATAACTCTGTACCGGAACCAGACGTCTGGCAACGTCCACCGCCAGGTTCGGCACCACGAAAACCCAGACCGTCCACAGTCCCAGAAGCCCTAAGAAAGCCGTCATCCGCCGGTGCGTCAGCGCAGACACGAAAAGCCCGAACGCGGAAAACACCATCAGATAAAGTGCAAACACCCCCATCAGAACGGCGATCCGTATCCAGTCCTCCGCTCCCAATCCCACGCCCGGAGACAGTGCCAGCACGGCCGATGCCAGCAGAAAAGCAAAAACCAGCGGCACCAGGATCGCCAGGGTCGACCCGACCAGCTTGGCCAGGGCCAGCACGGACCGGGACACCGGAAAGGAGGAATACAGCCGCAGCGTGCCGCTTTCCTTCTCCCCACAAACCGCATCGTAGGTAAACAGCAGCACACACAGACTCAAAACCACCTTTACCACAAACGCCAGGTCCAGCACCTCGAAAAGCGCGTGGATCGGATCGGTCTCAAAAATACTGGCCTCAAACAAAGGCGTATTCTGGTACCCGACAAACGCCTCTCGCCCCTGGCTCCCCGCCAACCCGAAAACCACCAGGCTCAGAACCTCCGGCCGCCGGTTCCACTGATACCCGTACCAGTACAGATCGAACAGCCTGCCCTGATCGATCGACTTCTCCTGGAATGCGCGCCGATTGTTCTCGCTCACCGCACTGTACTCCCGGAGCTGCCGGGTGTAACCCTGAACCCCCATGTACACACTCAGGGCCGAAAGCAGCGCACAAAACGCGAACACGGCCACAAACCGAAAATCGAGCAGATGGTGCCGCAGTTCTTTCTGAACCAGACGACCGAACATAGAGCACTCCTCAGTCACAGGTCATAACCTGTAACGCTCACCTCACATCATACCCCAACATCCCCACATACGCGCCTGCAAAAAAGACCAGTCCCCAGATCGCCAGAATCCCGATATCCACCAGGGTCGCCCGCACCTCTTCTTCCGACCAGGCCTCCTGGAAGACAAACCGGGGCATATCGGAGATGTCCCACCGGGGCTCTCCGTACTTCGCCGGGTGAGCCCGCCTCAGAAAATCGAGGATGGCGGTCTTCTGCCACCACGCCAGATCTCTTTTCTTATGTCGCTCGTAGGCCGCCTCGAACCGCCGCTGCCGGTCCAGACCGGTACCGGACAGCCGGACAGCCGCATGCTTCAACGCAAAAGCTGGGGAAAACCGTCCCAGGGTAACCGCCAGTTCCTTGCGGGCGTTGTACTGGTTGTTAAACCTCTCTTCCAGACGGTCCAGTTGCGGTTTCACCTGTTCGTGGGCCTTAACCATAATCTTACCATAATTGAGATGACGCGCCTCCTGCCCCTCCGGTGTCTCCCACCACCCTTCATGCCTGTCTGACCACTCACGCCTCAGCGCACGATCTATATCTGCCCTTTCTTTGTCGATGCGGAATTTCTCCGCCTGGTATTCCTGATAGGAAGGAGCCGGGCGGAAGCCTTCGGCAACAATCAGGCTCAGACGGGGCACCACCGCGATGGTCACCACCCAGAAGGCCAGCAGAAGCGCGAACGAAGTCGCGGACCGATGCGCCACGGAAGACACAAAAAGTCCGGCGCAGGTAAACGCCGTCAGATAAAGCCCGAACGCGATCAGAATCCACCCCAATCGCATCAACTCCGGGTCGCTAAGCTGAACCTCCGGCATCAGGAGCACCACCCCGACGCCAGCGGCCAGAGGCAGTCCAAACGCCGCCAATATCGGAATCAGCGCCCCGAAAAACTTTCCCAGCAACAGCCGATCCTTCGATACGGAAAAAGAGGAAACCAGACGGAGCGTACCGGATTCCTTTTCTCCACAGATGGCATCGTACGTGAACAGCAGCACAAACAGGCTGAGAACGACCTGAACCATACGCCCCAGGTCCAGGGGCGGAAAAAATCCAAGGATAGGCTCCGTAGCAGCCGGACTCATCTTTGTTCGCAAACCGGTCCACTGACCCGGCGCAGACCGGCTCAGGTTCGGCTCCAGTCCACGGATGAAAATACACATGGACGTGGGCGGCTTGTGGATCAAATAGTGCGGTGTGTTGATCTCCTGCCACGACGTATACGGATTGGCGACCATCCTGTCGGCATCCATCATCTGCCGCATCCGCGTCTCGGTCGCCACCTCTGCCAGCCGATAGTCCTTCAGACTGTCCCGATAGTACGCGTACCCGCTGTAGAGACTCAACCAGATCACCACCGCCCCGATCCCCGACAGAATCAGGAACCGAAGTCCGAGGATGTGCTCCAGAATCTCCTTCCGGATCAGGTGACCGAGCATAGGGATTCCCTTCTCCATAGAGAGAATAAATGCACGAATCGACCCCATGTCAACCGCAGAAAGACCTCAGGTACGCGCCTGCGGGCTGGCGCCCCCCCACCGCCCCAGGACGGATCAAGGTCGCTACGCAATGGTGGACAACACAAGCGGCGACATATGGTGGCCGGGGGAAGGGGCTTTTCCGCGCAGATCCCTCAAGCACTCCGCCCAAAAACGCCCAAAACGTCCGCTGGGCACAACCGCCTG
>JAAXHW010000216.1 GCA_012270675.1 Candidatus Latescibacterota bacterium
TGGGAGGGGTTGAAAAAGATTTCGGTGGGTGATCTCGATGGGGCGATAGAGGCCTTTCAGAAGGCCCTGGGGGAGGATGACCGGTTCTTTATGGCTCACCTGGGCTGGTCACAGGCCCTGGACAGGCAGGGCAACGTTGATGAGGCGATTGTTCAGGCGGAGAAGGCCATCCAGATTGCTCCCGACGAGCCTTTGGCCCATACCAGCCTCTCCCGTCTGTTTCAGCAGAAGGGGATGATCCCCGAGGCGGAAGAAGAGATGGCCATCTCCCAGCGTCTTCAGGGGACATAGGTATCGGTTCAGGCCGCAGTGCAAGGGGACGTTCTGGAGGAGCGTCCCTTTTTTGTGTTACCCCCAAATCAGGAATGCCGATGGCTGACCTCAACCTGCGGTTTTCCATTCTTCTGGTGGGGATGCTGGCCNNTGCTGCCGCTCCCATCAGAGGCGGGACCCAGGGCAAACACCCGGGTTCGTCCCCGCAGTGTGCGGGCGGATTCTCTCTTCAGGGTGGCGATGGCCGATACGACGCGTCCGGTGAAGGAGAGGATCACGCTGTTGAAGCAGGTTTTGAAGGCGGATAGAAACCACACGGAGGCCCTGCATGCCCTGGGATGCCTCTACATGGCACAAAATACGATCTTCAGTCGAGACCTGGCCCGCCGCAGGTTGGAAAGGGTTTTGCAACTGGACGCCGAAAATGTGAGGTACCACGAGTCCTATGCCACCCTGCTGCGTCGACAGGGGTTTTACTACAATTCGATGAGACATTTTAAGAAGATTTTAGAGATGGATGCCGACCATGCAGACGCGGCTTGCGAAGTGGGGGAGTACCTGCTTCAGGATATGCTTAAATATATCGATGCCCGCCGGTTTGACGGAGGGGGAAGCATGCGGTCCTTCGGACTGGAGAGCCGGGACGAGGCCGCGGATTTTTTCGAATATGCGCTCCGGAAAGATCCTTACTGTCGGCGTGCCTATTACCGGCTGGGGTTTCTGAACCTGGAGAGCGGGCGTCCGGAGAACCTTGTGAGGCTCTCGAAGCTGCTGCTGGAGCGCTATCCCGGCGACCCGGACGGGCTGCTCTTCCTGGGGCTGGGATATCAGGAGATGGGAGAGATGGAGAGGGCCGATCGGGCGTATCGGGAGGCACTGGATTGGATGGGGGAGCGGGGCCGGCAGGTGATGGAATCCCCCGAGTTGATCGGGTTGATTGCCGGCCGGGAAGAGCGGCCGGGCTTGGGGCTGTCCAACGGTCGGGATGTGTCCGGAGAGGCTGTTTTTACGTCCGGGTTGGCCCGGTTCTGGAGGGTGAGAGATCCGCTTTTTCTGACCCGCTTTAACGAGCGACGCATGGCCCATTACGGCCGGGTCGCCTATGCCAACCTCCGGTTTTCCAGGCCCGATGAAGGGGTGGTGGGCCGGGAGACCGATATGGGCAAGGTCTGGATCCGGTACGGCCGTTACCTGGGGAGGGAACGTACGATTGAACCGTACCGGGAGGTCTGGGCCTACGAGAATTTTCGGATTGCCTTCTATTCATACGACTCTTTTCATTGGTGGATCGAATTTTTAAAAGATGACCAGTGGGTGACCGGGCGGTATGGGCGGGGGGACGTGCTTTCGTCCGGATTCGCCCGCCGGGAGCGCTACGTTGATCCCTATGCGGACCGGAAATACCGTTTGCCCACCCAGGTGGGGGTCTTCAAGGCGCCCGACAACCGTGTAGAGGTCGACCTTTCCTGGGCCCTCCCAAAGGCCCGGCTGGGTTATTTAAAGCTTTACGATACCTACCAGATGGACCTGCAAGACGGGGTATTTCTGTTCGACGATGCAAACGATCCGGTGGTGCGTCAGGTGCGGCGTCGGGAGGTGTTGCGGGATGTCTGGCAGGATACGTTGAAGTCGTGTTATCTGCTGGATCGGGCCTCGGTGACGCTGGAAGGTGGGGTTTTCCGGCTGGCTGTGGAGGTGCGGGATAAAGAGAAGAAGACCATCGGGATCTTCCGGGATACCCTCGATGTGGAGCCGTTTGGCGAGGTGAGGCTGGGGCTGAGCAGTATTATTCTGGCTACCCGGGTGATCGAAAGCGAGGATGGTGACGGGAGGAGCCGCTTGCAGGTGATCCCCAATCCGGTCCGGACCTATACCCGATCCGAACCGCTTTATCTCTATTTCGAGGTCTACAACCTGGCCCAGGATGCCTTTGGGCAGACCCGCTATCGCGTTGAATACCGGATAGGGATGCCCAGGTTGCGGCGTTTGCCCTTACGACTGGACCGGACCGCGAGGGCGCGACTGGGCCTGGAGGAGGAACGGTGGACCGTTTCGGTGGCGACGGACTACACGGGAGGCCAGTCCGACGAATCGCTGCACCTGGACGTCGCTCTGAGCGATCTGAAGCCCGGGTTACAGCTCCTGACGCTGGTGGTCACAGACCAGAACACGGGATTGCGGGCAGGACGAGAGGCGCTGTTTCGGATCGTAAAATAGCAGAGGCGTTGCCCGGCTGTCGTGAATGTCGATCTCAAGGTAAGATCGGCTTTTTTCAAGCTCTTGGGGCAAACGGTCGATTGCGGCGCAGCAGGAGGCGTACAAGGCCGGGACCCCCGGTGATGAGGAAGGTAAGGTAGGCGACGCTGTGGAGCACAGTGGCAAATGCAACGGCTTCATCAAGGGGCACTCCGTAGAGGTGGTAGAGGCTCTGGCTGCAAAAGTAGTGGTAGGTGCCTATGCCGCCCAAACTGGGAAGAGCGATGCCGACCGTTGAGATGGCCATAACCACCAGGGCGGCAGCGAGGTCGAGCCCGTAGCGTTCTGGAAAATTGAAGGCCAGAAAGGGGAGATAGACGGCCAGGATGTAAATCCCGCTGAGCAGGAGGGTGGAGATGAAGATTTCGGCATATCCCGCCACTGTGCGGATCGCTTCCATGCCCTGAAAGAATGAGCGCATCATTTCCAGGAGGCGTTCAGCCAGCCTGTGTGAAAAGATGCGCTGTGGGACCGTCAGGGTACGTTTTCCATAGAGGGAGAGCACACCAAAGAGGACCATGAGGAGGAGCGAGACGAGGAGGGTGATCAAAGCCGCGGTTTCCATCCTGGGGTCTATGCGGGCGATTTCCGTTCGGAAGAAAAGGAGGGCGATGCCGAACAGGGCCGCCAGGACGAGCATGTCGATTATCCGCTCGACCACCACGGTGGCCAGGAGGCCGCTTGTGGGGAGGTCCCGGTCCTGTTTGACCGCGATTACGCGCGCCACCTCCCCTGCGCGGGGAAAGAGGTTGTTCCCCGCATAACCGATCAGGATGGCCACAAAGGTTCGCCAGAGCGAGATGTCGCGGCTGATGGGCGCCATCAGGACCTGCCATCTCCAGGCGCGGGGAAGGTTGGATAGAAGGAGCAGGAGGGCCGTGAGAATAAGCCAGGAGGGCCGTGCCTGTTGAACCTCCTGCCAGAATCGGTGCAGGTCAATCCCCCGGAAGGCCGCCCAGAGGAAGGCCCCGCAGATGCCCAGGACGAGGGTGAGCTTGAGGAGGGTTTTCAGGTGGCGAGTCAAGCGCTGCTCTCAGGCCAGATAACCGAGTCCGCGGAGGACGGTGTCTTTTTTTCGCCAGTTTTCATATACCTTCACGTGGAGATCGAGATAGACGGGGCGTTCCAGGAAGGCCTCGATTTTTTGCCGGGCATTTCTGCCGACCGATTTGAGGGTTTTGCCTCCCGTGCCGATGACAATGCCTTTCTGGGAGTTGCGCTCTACGATAATGTGCGCCTGAATGTAGGTTTTGGGGCGGTCTTCCCTGAATTCCTCAACTTGAACGGCGACTGCATAGGGAACCTCCTGGCGGAGTTGGGAAAAGAGTTCCTCCCGAATGAGTTCTGAAACAAAAAAACGCTCCGGTTGTTCGGTGAGCATGTCTTCGGGGTAGTACCGGGGTCCGGGGGGCAAAGCCGCTTCCAGAACAGACCGGAGCCGGAGGAGGTTGTCGCCGGTGGTGGCGGAGACGGGGAGGACCTCGTCCGCCGCAACCGTTGCGCGGATGGTGTTTAAGTACCGATCCACGGGGTCGGCGCTGATCAGGTCGATTTTGTTGAGGGCGATGGTGCGGTGGGCGTGGGCGGCCGCAAAGGTGTCCTGGAACTCACGGTCCAGGGTGTCTTCGAAGTTTGAGGCATCCACGATGCCCAGAAGGACATCCGCATCTCGCAGGGCGTCCTGGATCTGATTGCGCATGATCTCCTGCAGCCGGTAGCGGGAATCGAGCAGCCCGGGTGTGTCTAAAAAGAGCATTTGAGACCCGGGCGTGGTGAGGATGCCCAGGATGTTGTTCCGGGTGGTCTGCGGTTTGGGGGTGGTAATGGAGAGCCGCTGGCCCACCAGGGCGTTAAACAGGGTCGATTTTCCCACATTGGGCCTGCCTACGATCACGATATAGCCCGACCGGAAGTCGGGAGAGGCGTTGGAGAGCATAGCGGACCTGGAAGAATCGAAGATGGAAAATTTTCAATTTTCAGAAGTAGGCGAATGCGGAGATCCGGTAGGTGTTGTCCAGCTGGCCATGTTCGAGGAAGGCCAGATCGAAGCCGAAGCGGCCATACAGGTGGATTCCCGCGCCTGCGGTGAAGTGGTCTCCCTCTGCGCCGATTCGGAATGCGAGTTTGTCCTGGAAACGGTATTCGGCACCGGTGTGCAGCCCTTCTATGTCTTCCAATCCCGACTTTTCCTCGCCGATGTGGACGCTTGTGCTCCATGTGATCCGGCCCCGCAGGACGGGGATCATTCGGGTGTAGGCCACGCCGAGCAGGAGGCTGGGAGGGATGCGATCGGCGGCACCTGAATCGAAGCTGATCCGGGTTCGGGTGAGATTGCGAAGGGTCAGGCCCGCGGAGAGGTCCGGTCGGGGGGTGTAAAGCGCCCCCAGATCGATGCCGTAACCGGAGCCACTGCCAGCGCTCAGATCGCGCCAGATGAATTTGAGGCCCAGGCCAAGGGAGAGGGTTGAGCGGGCCTTTCGTCCGTAGGCGAGGGTGAGGGTGACATCCGTGGTCCCCACCACCTGCGAGACAAGGGGGCGGTTGTCGGGGCCCAGGGGCGCTGACGGATCTTCCAGAGCCGTCAGCTTGATGCCATCCACGCCCAGGCGCAGAAGCCCTATGCCAAAGCCTCCAGCGGATGAGGGGCCGGCAAGGGTGAAGACATCGTGGTTGACGGTTCCGCCGAACTGCTCGGCGTGTTGAACCTGGACCTCCCGCCGGCTCAGGCGGGCGAGCCCTGCGGGGTTCCAGTAGACGGCCGTGGCATCGTCGCTGATGGCCACAAAGGCGCTGCCCATACCCAGGGGCCTCGCACCGGCGCCCAGCAGCAGGGGGTCGCCCCCGTAGCGGGAGGTATTCTGCGCGTCTGTTTGGCCGGCGGTTGACAGGAGGCTCAGCAGGAGAAAGCCAATAGAAGCTGTTTTAAAATTCCCGGT
>JAAXHW010000217.1 GCA_012270675.1 Candidatus Latescibacterota bacterium
CGTTGGTCAACCCCACCCGTATCTTGCGGATACAGGCGGGTTCTCCCGCCTTGACCGACACTTTTTCGCTTGCGCTCGGGAACGCACCGGGAATTTTAAAACAACTTCTCAGGATTCGACGCTGGAGATCGATTATGGGAAAGCGGTGTTTGGGGGCCTGTTGGGGAGGGGTGCTGGTGGCGCTGGTGTTGTTCTGTCCGGGCTGTGCGGAGGCATCGGAGGCGTCCCGCGCGGATTCCGTTTCGGTTCAGGAACTGGAGCAGCGCCTGCAGTCGGACCCGGAGAATGCGGATTTGTGGCTGCGGCTGGGCTACGCCCGTTTGCGCGGAGGGGATGCCAGGGGGGCGGAGGCAGCGTTTAAGAAGGCGGAGAAAGATCAGCCTGCGAAGGCCTACAACGGGTTGGGGTTGGCCTATGCGGCCAGGCCCCGCGGGTTCCGGTCGGCCATTTATTTTTTTCAGATGGCCCTGGACAAGGACCCGGAATTCGTGGAGGCGCACTATAACAAGGCCCTGACCTATTTCTCGGAGAACTGGCTGTCCCACGCCATTCGGGCGGCCAAACAGGCCGTGGCGGTCGATTCCACGTTTGCGCCGGCGCAGGCGCTCATTGTCAGGTGCCGTGCGATCAATTCGGAGGGTGAGGCCAGGTCGAAGGAGGCCTATGAGGAGCTTCTGGAGTCGAATCCCGAAGACCTGGCGGGCTGGCTGGAATGGGCCAAGGCCATCCTGGCCGAGCGGGATTATGAGCAGATCCGCAGGCGTCTGCCCCCTGTGATGAACGCCCATCCGACCTGGACGGACCTGCTGCCCATCCTGGGTCAGGCCTACTGGAAGGCGAACCTGCAGGGGTCGGCGTGGGCCGCCTTCTCGGTGTATCTGGATTCTCTTGAGGCGGAGGAACGGCGGTGGTATGAGGACATCAGCCTGGTTTCGTGGGGAGACGGGGCCCGGGAATACCAGTGGGCGTATCCGGAGGAGAAGCCGGAGATTGCGAAGCGCTTCTGGGCCGAGCGGGACCAGGACTATACGACGCTGGTCAACGAGCGTCTTTTGGAGCACTACCGGCGGGTGTGGTATGCCCGGACCTATTTCGGGAAACAGAAAACCCCCTGGGACGCCCGGGGAGAGGTCTACATCCGCTACGGAGAGCCTGACCACCGCAGCTGGTCCAGGGGCGTAAGCTCGCCTCCTTCGGCGGCTGTGAATGCTGTGAAAGAGCGGTTTTTCAATATGCTCTACAGCGACGAATACATTCTCCTGGCGGTGGGTGGGGGGTCGGAGTATGTCACGTTTGAAGAATATTTAGACGGGGAGGGCGAGAATTTGGGGACGATGAAGGGTGTGCAGTGGTTTGACAGCGTCACCGGCGGATTGACAGGGTCGCTGGCAGGGCCGGTCTTTCCGATCCTTTCCTACACCCCGGAGTCCAGGGGGGGGGTGTATCTGCCGGTGGGCTCGACCGATTTCAGCATCGTGCCCTGGGAGTCGTGGGTCTACACCGATATCAACGGGGGGATTGTGATCGACTTTACCGATCAGGTGGGCAAGGGGGCGTTCGACTACGCGCCGATCCCCGAGATGGGCAAGACGCCGGGATTGAAACACGGAAGCACCTCGGGAAAAGACGCCATCCGGGCGTTTCGCGGCCTGGCGCGCCTGGCGCCGCTTGCGGTGATGCGCACCGCGGCCGCAGCGGTGCCGGAGCGCTACGCGATTCCGGAGGAAGACCGCCCTCTGGACTTTTACTTTGACCAGGCGCAATTCCGGGGCGAGGCGGATTCCTCCCGCGTGGAGATCTACTTCGGGGTGCCGATGTCGGAGGCGACCTACTTTTCAGCCAGAGGACAGACGGCGTTCGAGGCGGACTGTGGGGTTGCTCTGGTCAACAGGGAAGGCGGAGGGGCCTCCCGGTTCGAGACCCGCCTGGTCTACCTGGAGGGGGGAGACCGCACCGGGGATCGGCGGGTTATCCCCCACCTGGCCGGGTTCAATATTATCCCGGGCGAATACATTCTGGATGTCCGGATGAAAAATCGGTTGAACGGGGAGATCGGCGTGTATCGGAAACACCTGAGTGTTGAGGCCTATCCGCCCGGGCCGCTCAAGCTGAGCGACATCCAGCTGGCCTGGAAGGTCTCTGAAGAGGGTCAACCGGACAGGTTTTCCAAAAATGGCCTGCGGGTTGTTCCGATGCCGACGAGGCTTTACCGAAACAGGCAGCCCGTGTACGTTTACTATGAGATTTACAACCTGAAACGGGATGCGTTCGGGATGACCAACTACACGGTAGAGTACACCGTCCGGTCGGGGGAACCGCCCGGGGCGGTTTCGCGGCTCTTTCGGGCGTTTCCGGGTGGGAAGAAGGACGAACGGGTGGCGGTGGCGCAGGAGCAGCTGGGCACGCAGGAGACACAGCCCAGTTACATCGAACTGGATTTGAGCGAGGTCGTGCCGGGGGAGGTGGTGTTGACGGTGACGGTGGAGGACCTCAACTCGGGCGAGGCCAGTTCGAAAGAGGCGAAGTTCGAGGTCAGGGAAGAGTGAAGCGGGAGCACTTTGTGGGTCGGTATATTGACAGGCGATTGGGCGACCTGGTGATTGCCGGACTGGCGGTTGTCTGTGTGTGTACGCCTTTGCAGGCACATGCGGAGCCCGTGAGGTCGACGGACGGCCGGCGGATGGCTTACACGGTGGCCAGGGGGTGGCCCAGGCCGCTGATGACGGAGGTCTGGACAGCCAGTGGAGATGGGAGCGATCCCAGGCGGGTGAAGGTTTACTTGGGGGCGCCGGGGGATCTGGGCTTTTTGCCGGGCGAGGAAGGGCTGGTCTACCTTCAGCGGGGCCTTTCCTATGCGCTATTTGGGTCGCACCTTTACGGTGGGCGAGAGGCGTCGCTGGTCCGGAACCGGGTGTGGAGGATGCCTGCTGGAGGGGGTGTGGGGGAGGCCATCTGGCCCCTGCCTGACGACCTTCAAGCTGTGAGGACCGCGGTTTCTCCCGATGGGCAACGGCTGGCGGTGTGCGGGTATCGGGGGGAGCTTGTGGAACAGGGGGACCGGAGTCTGTGGGTGGTGGACCGCAGCGGAAGGGCCGTTCTGGTGAAGACCGGTGGGGTAGACGGCCCTCTGGGGTGGTCTGAGGATTCGGGGGAGGTGTTCTGCGTCTTAGAGGAACGGGGAGGACCTGTTCGGGTGCGGGTGGAAACTGGCGAGACGAGGCAGCGGGATAGAGCGGAGGTGGGGGCGTCTGTGGGGGGTGTGGAGGGTGAAACCG
>JAAXHW010000218.1 GCA_012270675.1 Candidatus Latescibacterota bacterium
ATTCCATGCGGTCCTGGACGATGTCCACCAGGCGCCGGTCGAATCCGATGGGGGGGGCGATGAGGCATTGCAGGTTGGGATGGGCCTTCTCAACGGCCTCCGCCCTTTCAGAAAGTTCGCGGCGGACCTCGTCCTCCAGGTGGAGGAGGTAGGGGACGACCACGATTTGTGCTGCGCCTTTTTCAATACAGGATCGGAGGGCGTCCTCAAAGGAGGGATGCCCGCGCAGGGAGGCCGCTTCGACGACTTCGCCGGTTCTCTCCCCGCAGAGGGTGTCGACAGCCTGCCTGAGGCCGTCTCCGGCCCCACCCATGTGTCCTACCAGGATGGTTGCCCGCACCATTGAGCGATTTTCTCCTCTGTGATCAGGATGTTGTATATATTTGCAAACCGTGTTCCCCCATTGCCCAGGATGATTCTATGCCTCCTTTTGAAGAACTCCCGGTCTTTATCCAGGTGGTGCTTACGCTTTCGTCGGTGTTGATTCTGTTGATTGGCGGACACCTGATCTGGCGGATGGTCCGGGCGCTTCTCAGACGTGACAAGTCCAGGTAGTGCGTCCCTACCTTTTGCGGTTCATCTCCTGTTTGGCGTAGGTGATCGCCATGACTTCCAGGGCGTTTGTGAGGTAGACGTCGCGGATGTCGCGTTCGAGGGCCTCTACCATCTGGCGGGCGAGTTTGGGGATCTCCTCTTCCAGGGGCCCTTTCATCCGGTTCCAGTTGCCCCGGCGCCCATGGGTTTCACCACAGGTTTCCCGGGCGGCGTGGAAGATGGTCATGGCCAGTTTGCGCGGGTCGCCGTCGAGCTGGATTTCATCTTTCGCCATGGGGTATTAACTCCTGTGTATCGGCTCAAAGAGGACCGTATCTCCCACCACATAGTCCACAATCTGCACCCAGGCTCCCTCCTGAAGTTTCAGAATGCGCTCCACATTTCCTCTGCTTTCGTCCACGCGAAGGGTCGTGCGGCTCCCTCCCGGCGGTTGGGGCCACAACCTGGGGTTTGCGGCTTCGGCAATTTCCGCCCAGGCGCCGTCGGCTTCAGACTGCAGGCGGGTCTGGTGCAGGTTGCCGGTTCTGGCCAGGATGGAAAAGCCCAGGTCGATCCGGTCGCGGTCTACTGAGACAACGCTTGCCCGACCCAGCACAGAACTGGCGTCGAGTTTGAGATGAACCATGTTCGGACCGGAGGGTTCGACGGCCTCCACCCTGTAGGTGTGGCCGCGACCCTCCGGGTTGATCCGGATGCGGTCCCCCGGCTCGATCTTCACAAGTCCTTCCACGTCGATGGCGCAGGTGTGGCGGGCGATGGCGACGATGCAGCCGGTCTGCCGGGCGTTCTCAAAGTGGAAGGTTTTGCCCTGATGGCGGAGGCCGGATGCGCCTGCGGCGACAACGGTTGCGTCGATGACGGCAGCGAGGGCCCCTGAAAGACGGGTGCCGTCTTCGAATTGGGTGGGAACATCCGGGTTGGCCTCGGGAGCCCAGTAGAGGGCGATGCGTCTGCCCCGGCGGGTGGTGAGGCCGATGCCGCTTGCGGTTGTAGCGCCTGTTCGGACGGCGATGGGTTTTGCCTCTGCCAGGGTGGGGTCTCCCACGCGGGGTTCGAAGACGAGGTCGATGCAGGTCGGCTCCTGCTCGTGGAGGGGGGAGCGCCTCCAGAGGAGGGTGCGGTACCGGTAGTTGGACAGCTCGGGTTCACCCATTACGGCCGTGGCGCGGGCGGTGAGGCGTTCGGTGTCGGGATCGGTCCTGAGCTGGTGGAGGTCGAGGCATACGGCAGGCTCGGCTTCGGACTGCCAGCACCCCTTCCAGACCGGCAGGGCCTCTGCTGCGGCCACGTCGTCCATGTAGGCGAGGGCCGTGTGGTCGGGGTGAGACAGGTTTTCCATATGTCCCCTGTTTCCCCCGGGGTCTGCCACGGTTCCTGACCGGGGCGTGAGTCCGGCGCCGGGAGATTGACAGGCGCCTTCCATGCCTTTGCAGGTGCGCCAGTGTTCGGTCCCTCCACGGATTCTGGCGAGGTCGATAAGGGCGACGCCATCCCCATCTGTTTCAACAAGCGCGATGAGGCGGCGGAAGGTGACGCCGGATTTGTACCACCGGTTCCGGGCGCTGTCCCATGCCCAGCGGTCGGCTTCGATATCGAGCACCTGGAGGCCGTCTGTAAACAGGGTGCGGATGAGCCTGCCCCGGCCGGCGACCCCGGGATCGGCCGGGCCGGGCAGGGTTGCCCAGACCGTGTTGTGGGTTGCCCAGTGGCCTTCCCATACCGGGCGGCTGGCCCAGGACTGGGGGTAGCCCAGGTCGGTGAGGAAGGGCCTGCCAAAGGCGAAGAGCTGGACGTCCAGGAGGTCCCGGTGCCGGTGCCCGGGGGTGTCGCCGTAGACGATGCCAACGGCCGCCCGTTCGGGGGCTTCGGGCGTCCGGAGGATGCCGATGCCGACGCCGTCGTGGACGGTGGGGCCGATGGCCCTGTGCCGGCCGGTCTGCACGGCGGTCTGGATTTCGCAAACGGTTGGATCTTGGGTAAATTCAGCGGCCCATTCGAGGATGTCGGCGGATTTGTAGACGTAGATACAGTCGGCCTCAAGGGGGGCCGCGCCCTTTCCGTGGACGCCGGAACCTGGCGAAGCGCCGTCGCCGAACTGGAACCAGGATTTGCCGATCATCGTGATTTCATGCGGCTGCCGGGCAATGCGGGAGGCCCTGGGACCGCTGACCAGGGAGGGATAACGGGACTCGGGATAGGCTTCGGGGTGCTGTCTGCGAAGCTGCCGGAGCTGGTGTTCGAGGCTGAAAAGTCCGTTGGTGTGGATGCTGTTGTAATTGCCCGTGGCCTCCGGGGGGGTGCCGTCGGGGAAAAAGTCATTGGTGGTGAAAACGCGGAGGGTGTCGGGACCCTCGTCGTAGAGCCAGTCCAGGACGTTCCGGGCGTCTGGACGGTCCAGGCCCCGGAGGAGGGCCAGCGCGCCCAGGCTCTCCCGGGGCTGGTTGCTGCGCGCGCCCCAGTCCAGGATGCACTGGAGGTGCACGGCCAGCATTTCTTCGATGAGGGCAGCGACATCACCGGGCGTCTGGACGTTGAGGCCAAGCGCCTGCGCCCGCCTGACCAGTTCCGGATCTTCGCGGACGAGGGGCCAGACGGTGTCGTAGGCCAAAGCGAGGATTTCACCGATGTAGGGAATGTCGATGGCATAGCGGAGCAGGCCCTTGGCGGACAGCGCGGCCACCGTGTCGGGCTGTCCGGCCCAGTCGGGCTGTCCCCATTCCCAGGGTTGCTCCACTTCTCTGGACGGTCCGTGGCGGTACTGGGGAGCCGATGCGGCGTAACATTCTTCCGCTGCATAACGCAGGAGCATGAGGCCGAGCTGTCGGGCGGTGTCCTCATCAAGGCCGTTTGCACGCAGATGGGCGGTGAGCGCCCCGATGGCGCCGCCGTAGTTCTGGATCAGATCCCTGGTGTAGCTGGCGGCAAAGAGGAAGATGTGGCCTTCGGAATCGAAATAGCCAAAGCCGTCGTCTACATACGCTCCGGAGGTGAAGTCTTCTGCGACCAGGTCGTTGCTGGGAAAGGTGGCCCCGCAGGCGGGACACTCGGAGCGAAAATCGGCCGGGAGGTGGTTGCGCACCCAGGGGTAGAATCCGCCGAATTTGAAGATGGCGGTGCCGCACCGGGGACAGCCCTGGTGGACGTTGGTGTAATGGGCTTTGGGGAGTTCCGCCGGGGGGAACTGGCGCCAGAGCACATCGTCTGGCTGCGCGGTCCACCAGGAGACCAGGTCATCGTTGATCCTGGAGGGTTCACGCGTGTCCTGGAGCGTCTGACGGGTTTTGGTGGACCGATAGGGCCGACTCAGAGGCCACCTGCGGGGCCACCAGGCGCCGTTGCAGGTGTGGGGACGGCGCAGATCGTCCAGGGTGCGTACCTGGAGCGCGATTTGCGCGGTGCACCCGTTCCTGTGGGCGGTGAGGGTGTAGTCCCCCGGCTGCTGCGGGGTCCGGAGGTAGTGGTAGAGGGCAGAATCGGCCTGTACCCACCGGGTGGCGATTGGCTGGAAGCCGTCGGCTTCCAGGGCGATGTTATCGTCGGGCGCCTGGACCGGCAGCCGGAAGACGCGTCCGGTTAAGATGACGCGGGGTGCCCAGGGGATGCGGAGGTTCGGCATGGGGTATTCTCTATACTGCCATCTCTGCTTTGATCGCCGGGTGGTGCTTGTAGTCGATCAGTTTGAAATCACCATAGACGAAATCGTCGATCGTTTTCTGCCCCCTGCCTTCGATGTGAAGCCGGGAGAGCGGATAGGGGGTTCGGCTCAGCTGCTCGCGCACTGCGTTGATGTGATTCAGATAGATGTGCACGTCTCCCAGGGTGTGAATGAATTCATAAGGCTCCAGGTGGGTGAGTTGGGCCACCATGTGGAGCAGGAGCGAATAGGAGGCGATGTTCAACGGGACGCCCAAGAACATGTCGCAGGAGCGCTGGTACATCTGGAGGGAAAGCCGGTTCTCCGCCACATAAAATTGGAAGAAGTTATGGCAGGGAGGCAGGGCAACGTCCCGGAGGCCGACTTCGGCGGCATTCCAGGCGTTGACCATGATCCTGCGGGAGTCGGAATTGGTTTTAATGGTGTGGATCGCTTCCTGAAGTTGGTCGACGGTTCTGTCCACGCCCCGCCAGTGCCTCCACTGCGCGCCGTAGATTCTGCCCATCGATCCATCGCTTTCCGGTTGTCCGGTTCTTTTCAGGTAGTCCTGATAGTTGCCGTCCCACAGCCTGTTGTTCGGGTAAAGGCTTTTGAGGTCATAGATGTTGTCTGACCCGGAGATAAACCAGAGGAGTTCGGTGACCAGGGACCTCCAGACGAGCCGTTTGGTGGTGACCGCGGGGAATCCGTCGGCCATTCTGTACCTGGCCTGAAGCCCGAAGCAGGAAATGGTTCCGACCCCTGTTCTGTCTTTTTTTCGAGTGCCGTGGTCCAGGATGTACTGGAGTTGGTCCAGGTATTGTTTCATTATCAGGCTCTTCGGAAGGCAAAGCAACCACCGGTGACCACCGATGGCTAAAAGTTTTAGCGGTTAGCGGGTGTTTTTCTTTCGTATACAACAAAAACGAACTCGGCGTGGTCTTCTTCTTTTGTGGTTTCCCACTCGGTCTGGTCGAATTCCGGAAAGTAGGCGTCTCCGTCGTAGTCTTTTTTGATGTAGGAGAGGTACATTCTGTCCGCAAGGGGGAGGGCCTGGCGGTAGACCTCGCTGCCGCCGAAGATGAAGCATTCTTTTTTGCAGGACCGGGCTTTCCGGATGGCGTCTTCGAAGGTTTTGCAGACGTGGATGCCTTCGGTTTGGGGGAGGGTGCGGCTGATGACGATGGTTGTTCTGCCGGGGAGGGGACGGCTGCCCAGGGATTCAAAGGTTTTGCGGCCCATGATCAGGGTGTTGCCCATGGTGAGCCTCCGTGCCTGTCTGCTTTCTTCGGAGATGTGCCAGGGCATGGCATTGTTATTGCCGATCACCCGATTCCTGGCCATGGCTGCGATGATGATCATGGCCTGACCTCGTCTTTCAGCGGGGGCGCGATGTGAAGGAGTGGTAGGGGAGAGGTTGTCCGGCCGATGAGGTCGTATTCGAAGGCGTCGGTGATTTCGACCTCTGCGAACTCGCCGATTTGCGCCGGGCCGGTGATGGTGACTTCCCCGTCGATTTCGGGGGCGTCCATCCGGGTGCGTCCGATGAGGTCGAAGGCGGGGTCTTCGGAGACCCTGTCGACCAGGACCTGGAAGGTCTGTCCGACAAATCCCTGGTTGATTTCAGCAGAGATGGCCGCCTGAAGGTCCAGAATGCGGTCGAGGCGTTCCCGTTTTTCCGCCTCGGATACGTCGTCGATCATAAGCCCTGCGGATGTGCCCTCTTCGTGGGAGTAGAGGAAGCCCACGAGGCGGTTGAACTGGATTTCGTCGATGAAGTCCAGCAGTTCCCGGACGTGTTCTTCCCGTTCGCCGGGGAATCCGGCGATGACGGACGTCCGGACCGTGAGATTGGGCACACGCTCCCGGAGCGTCTGAATGAGTTTTCGGATGCCGGCCTTTGTGGTGCTCCGGTTCATGGCTTTGAGAATGGGGTCGGAGGCGTGCTGGATGGGCATATCGACGTAGGCACAGAGCTTCTCTTCGGTCGCCAGCAGGTCGATCAGATCCTCACGCCAGCCGGTGGGGTAGGTGTAGAGGAGGCGGACCCATTTGAGGCCGTCGATTTTGACAAGTTCCCGGATCAGGTCCACAAGCCGGGGCCGCCCGTAGATGTCGGCGCCGTAGCGCATGGTGTCCTGGGCGACCAGGGCGATTTCTTTGACCCCGTCGGCGACCATGCGGAAGGCTTCTGCGACGAGTATTTCGATAGGCTCACTCCGGTTGGGGCCCTTGAAGCCGGGGATGGCGCAGAAGGCGCAGGTCCGGTCGCAGCCGTCGGAGATCCGGAGGTAGGCCCAGTGGTTCGGGGTGAGGAGGAAGCGCGACGCATCGTCTCTGAGGGTCTGCGCCCGGGATACCCCCAAAAGCCGGTCGCAGTGGGCCACGATGTCCCGCTCGCCGGCCAGGCCGACGATCAGGTCGGCTTCGGTGAGTTCCGCTTCAAGTTCATCCCGGTAGCGCTCGGCCAGGCAGCCCGTGACGATCAGGCCTTTGCAGTTTCCGCTTTCTTTGTAGTCTGCGGCCTCCAGGACTGTGGCGATGGATTCTTCTTTTGCAGGTTGAATAAACCCGCAGGTGTTGACGACGATCAGGTCGGCGTCTTCTGAAGACCGGGTAAGGACGTAGTCGTTGCGTTCCAGCAGCCGGTGCATCCGTTCGGAGTCCACGGTGTTTTTGGGACATCCGAGGGTGATGAGGTTGACTTTGTGCATATGCCTGAGGTGTCCGTGGATTTTTTATCGACTGCGCTTGCCGGAATGGCAAGCGGAGATTTCTGATGCCGGTGTGTCTGCACGGTACTGGAGGAATGATCGGATAAGAAACCCTTTTTGTCAAGCCTGAAGATCCCGGCGCAAAGTCCGCAGCAGGGACGGCGGTCGATATTCGGGCTAAAAAACCCTTGCCTTTTTGATCCGACCCTGTATATTTTAGGCTTCTGCATAGTGTTCTATGGTTTAACAGGAGGCGATCAGGATGGCAGCCAGGTGTGAAATCTGCGGGAAGGGGCCGATGGTTGGGAATCACGTCAGCCACGCGAACAACAGAGTGAAGCGCCGGTTCAATCCCAATCTGAGACGCGTGCGTGCGGTTGTGGATGGGGCGCCCAAACGGATTAAGGTCTGCACAACGTGTATCAAGCTGGGTCTGGTGGTGAAAGCCGCATAGGAAATGGGCGGATCACGATGGTTCGGTGTGAAAACTCACCTTGAGTGAAAGGTGAGTTTTTTCGTTGCGCACAGGTGGGTTTATTAACCGGAAAGTGACCTATGGACTATTTTCACAGCAAGCGGTTCTTAGACACGCTGCAGGACTGGGAGAGGGGGGGGGCACCCCTGGGCCCTCTGGAGGACTATTTGCCCCGCATGAGGGCGCTGCTGAGCCGCCTGGACGATCCGCAGGCGCACTATACCTCCATTATTGTGGGGGGGACGGACGGCAAGGGGACGGTGGCCAGCCTGCTGGCGGCGCTTTTGCACGCGGCAGGCCGGGGGGTCGGGCTTTATATCTCGCCCGATCTGCATACCATAAGGGAGCGGGTGCAGGTGGGTGGAAAGGTGGTGGCGAAGGATCTCTGGGCCGAGGGGGTGGCCCATCTGTATGAGAAGAGCAGGGATTTCGAGCGGGAGGGGTACGGCGCGTTCAGCAGGTTTGAGGCCCTCACGGCCCTGGGGGCCCATCTGTTTGCCCGGGAGGGCGTGGACTACGGGATTTTCGAAGTGGGGCTGGGCGGACGGTACGACGCTACAAATGCCTGGGATTCCGATCTGGCGGTTCTCACGCCGATTCACCTGGACCACACGGATGTGCTGGGAGGGACTCTGGAGGAGATCGCCGCGGATAAGTTCACCATTGCCCGGCCGAAGCGGCCGCTGTTTACCACGGCGTCTCAGGCGCCGGAGGTCCTGGCATACCTCCGGCAGCAGAGCGAGCGGGGCGGGGTGGACCTCTACGTTGTGGGTGCCGGGGGTGTGGACGCTCCCGCGGGGCGGGCAGGCCCTGTCCTCCCCGCGATTCCAGACCCGCTGCCGGATCGAGCTTCCACCTATATCCAGAATGTCCGTCTGGCCACAGCCGTCGGGCGCTGCCTTCTGGGGGAGGCGCTTGGGGAGGCGCTTGTCCGGGAGACAGTGGAGGCCCACCAGTGGCCGGGGCGGTTCGAGGTGGTGCGAAAGCACCCCTGGATTCTGCTGGATGGGGCGCACAATCCTGCGGCCGCTGCCGCACTGGTGGAAGACCTGCGAGGTATTTCGCCGCAGTGGACGTTTGTCGTAGGGGTAAATGCAGGACACGATGCGGCCGGTATTTTGCAGGCCATCCGGCCGATTGCAAAGGAAGTGATCCTGACGGAGTCGGGCCATCCAAAGGCGATTCCGGCCAGGGTACTGCGGCAATACCTGCACGGAGGGATTTCCGTCCGGTGTGCGTCCGATCGCCTGGAGGTCCTCAAACGGGAGGTGTCCGGTTTGAAGGCGGGCGATTGTCTCTGCGTGATCGGATCGCTTTACCTGGTTGCCCAGGCGCGAGATGTGCTCAACCTCCCGGGCGAGCGGGACGGGTTCAGTGAAGACGTGATCCTGGAGAGCCTGAGATGTGTGGAAGCGGCCTGTCAGCGTCTGGGCGTGAAATATACGGCGGCTTCGGAAGACGGAAATGTGCTGCGCCTCACCCGAAACGGCAGGCCCGTTTACTTTTTACGCAATAAGCACCCGTTTAACGATTACGTCGGGGCGCGTCTGGCAGAGGATAAGGCGTATCAGTACGAGCTGTTTCTGCAGGCAGGCCTTCGGGTTCCGTATACGCTGAAGGTCTTCAACCCCCTTGCAGACCCCCGATTTGACCGCTATAAGACCCATTCTTCCGTGGATGCTATTGTGGAGGACGTCGAGCGGCAGTTTACCTATCCGGTGGTGGTGAAGCGAAAGCGGGGCTCTATGGGGCAGGGGGTGTACCTGGAGACGAGCCGCTCTGGTCTGAAGCAGCGCCTGCAGGCGTTGTGCGAAAACAGCGGCTACCTGGATAATGTCTTTCTGATCCAGGCCGTTGTGAGCGGTCCGGAGTACCGTATTGTGGCCAGCCAGGGGGATCTGCTTCTGGCCTATGAAAAGAGAAACGACCCGGGCAGGGAATCGGAAGATTTAAATCCCCTGCACCGGGCCGGCGGACGTGCGGTGCGGGTCGTTGACCCCGGCCTGCACAGTTCGATGGAGGAGGTTGTAAAGGGGATTGCACAGGTTGTTGACCTGGGATTTTACGCGATCGATCTGATTCTGGCCGAAGATGGGTTCTCCGTTCTGGAGATCAATCCCAACCCGATCTGCCATTTCTACAATTCGCACAACGGCCGTTCGGATTTTGTACGTATTTACGAGTGGTTGATCCGCAAGTATCTGATGGAAGGGGGCCGGAGCGAGTCGGAGCGGCCGGATATCCGGCTGGCGGTTGCGGAAAGGGGCGATTGAGCTGAAAGTAAGGGATGTGTAGCGAGTGCGTGGTTTTACGTTAAACCTTCACCGGAGCTATGCGGTGGGCTTTGGGCTGGAATTCGCAGCCGGTGAGCAGGCGAGTCAGGGTGTTGGTGATTCGGAGGGTGACCCGGTTTTTTCCCTGCTTCAACCAGGCGGTCTCACCCGTCCAGTGGTAGGGCGCCCAGGCCCGTACGCCGAGCGAGTGGCCGTTGACCTGGAGTTCGACGATATCCGAAACGTCTTTGAACGCCTTTTCCAGGGAGATGACAAAGTGTCCGGTTTTGGGGCACTCCGGGAAGACCACATTCCGCGTATAGGCCACCGTGCCCGCGTAGAAGGGCATCTTCAGATCATCCAGGCGGCCTAAAGGCCCTTTCTCAACCGGAGCGGTCAGGCGCAGATAGTGGCTTCGCCAGTGAGTTACCCCAAAACGCCCGAAGAGGTAGAAGGCGTCCACAAGCCCTTCGGTAAGTTCGTCCACCTCCACGCGGACGGCGAGCACATTCTTGCCCTTTGACACGCGGCGCCCCAGGGCAGAGGTGACGTTGGCGTGATCGTACCGAAAGGTGGGGCGGAAGGTGTTGCTGGGCATCCGGGAGCCGTTGAGGTAGATCTGATGGTTTCCAAGAATCGCGCTCCGGTCCATCACCAGGGCCAGTTTGCCAGGCGTCGTATCGGCCCAAAATGCCGTTCGGAACCAGCAGACCAGCGGCAGCTCAATCTCAGTTTTGAGCGGCAGGCCGGAGCCGTCTGAAGCCAGGCTGATGGGCAGATTGGAAAAGGTAGAGCGTTCCCGGATCTGTTCTACAAGGGGTTTGGGTTCCACAGTCAGCCAGCGGCTGTCCCTGTAGTCCGGTTTGTGCCATCCCTGCTTTATGCCTCTGTTCTGAGGGTCAATCTGCATCCGGAAGCGGTCCAGCCGCAGGAGATTGTCTTCTTCGGGATCGACTTTCCAAAGACCACTCAGATCGAGGGGGAGCTGCTCGGGGGCTTCCAGCCTGCAGGACGTTTGCGCTTTGCCTTCTGAAACCACAATGAGATGGGACTGCAAGCGCTCGAAGGAGAGATCGATTGTGAGCCGATTCCCCTCCCTCACAGCGGGCAGGGACGCACGCCGACCGGTTTCGAGGTCCCACCGCTCTACTTTTTTCTGTTTGGAGGGGACCTGCAGACCGATCCGGGAATTGAACGCAACCCGGGAGGTGTTGGTCAGGAAGTAGATGTGTTCCTTTCCGTCCTGCCGTTGATGGCACAGAAGCGTCAATGCGCCCTTTTTGTCGGTCTCCACGGTGACCCGCCGGGGTAGAATCTGGTCGAGGAGGTCGCCCATCGCCCTTGCCCCCAGGTTTTTCTCCACAGATCCCCCTGTCCGGATCAGATAGAGATTCCCCCGCTGTACAACGTGCACGCCGAGTTCGTGTCCGATGTAGTCCCGGATCATCCGGGCCGGTTCCATGTCGGTCATCCGGGACAGGGCCTCGACCACCGAGGGGCCATCCTGGATATCTTCGATGGGCAACAGGCCCAGACAGATCACTTTCCCCCCGGCGTTGATAAATTCCCGGAGGCGTTCAAATGCGCCCCGTTCCAGGTTGGTGATGGGGGGAATGACCAGGACGTCGTAGCGGCCGTTGCCCACATGGAGGCGTCCACCGACCACGCTGGCCTGTTGCAGCATTTCCGGGTCGAGGCAGTCGTAATCGCGCTGCATATAGCTGAGGGACGCCTTCAGGTAGGCCCAGTCTGCGACCAGCCGCGTCGTCAGCTTTTCTTCATCGGGGTCGTAACCCACATAACGCCAGTCCAGGCCCGGGTGTCCCAGGTGGGCCCAGAGGCTTGTGGTCGGATCGAGCAGGGCAAGGTCGGCCACGTGCCGTCCCCGGCTGAGCGTATAAGAGATCCGCCCCACATAGTCGGCCAGGAGCCGGAAGTGTTTCCAGTAGGGATTCTGGTGGAACTGAGAGGGGGGAGCATCGTGTTTGCGCAGGCCGTCCAGGGTGTAGAAAAAGGCGTGGAAGTTAAACAGGTTACACCCCAGGGCCCCCAGCCGGTCGATGGTCCATTTCATGTCCTGCAGGGTCAGGGACCAGCCCGTGCCGTGAAAGCAGGTATTGAATACCCGCTGTTTGTCCCTCTGATGCATCAGGGAGGAGGGAAATTTGGGATTCCAGCGGAATACCGCCGCGTGGTTTTCCCAACCCCGTATCTCTGAGGCGCCGACCTTCTCACGGCCTCCGCTGGTGCCGGGGATATGGATGTCGTTCTGGTGGGCGTTCCTGAAGACCGGCGCATCGGCTGCGTAGTGCACCCCCTGTTGGGCGCACCAGTCTGCGCAGGCCCTGTGGGAGTTGTCCCGCAGCAGTTCACTGAGGGTCTGGAAATAGTCGTAGCGAATCCGCGTTGTTTGGGGCCCAAAACCGGTGATCAGGGCGGGGAGGCAGGCGAGGAGGTCGTATCCATTGCGCTCCCGAAAGGCCCGGGGCAGAAAGGCAGACCAGGGCAACTGGCTTCTCTTGTGAGGGGGTGTCGTCGTTAGAATACCGGGGATTACGCTGCCGAAGTGCGCTCCCAGATGTGTTGCGTAGAGCCCGTATGTGGTTTTTATAAAATGTTCGACGGCCTTGGGGTTAAACGGGTCGAAATGGGCAGGGGCTTCAAACGCCTGCTGGAGAAAGACCAGCACCCGCCACCGACCCGTCGGCGCCTTCCAGAAGAGGCGGTGCACCGGCTGCTGAGCAAAATACTGCCTGGGATGGTACTCCTCTCTGTCTGTGGATTCCCTGTAGACCTCCTGGCAGTGGTTGGAGCCGATGTAGTCGTTGATGTCTTCTGCATCTTCCCAGAGGCATCGGTCCCGTCTGAGGGGGACCGCAATCGCGCGCAATACCGTGGCCCACGGCAGTTCCATATTGACCTGCTGGCCTCCCTGAACCGTGGTTTCCCGGAAGGTGAGGTATTGCGCACGGTACTGTGGATACCCCAGGGTAACCCGCTCCCCGCTCATCTCGCCCGGGTAGGGATATCCATCCTGGAGCCAGACCTGGAGGCCGTGAGTCTGAGCGGTTTCTACAGCCAGTTTGACCCGTTCGAACCAGACTTTGGAGAGGTATGGAATGTGCAGACCCGGGCGTGCGGAGAGACAAAAACCGCCGATCCCTTTCTCGCTCATCTCGCGGATCTGGCGGACGATTTCGCCCTCGTCTATGGCGCTGTTCCAGAACCAGGAGGGGACGATCCGATACGCGACCGGGGGGTTGACAAAGGCATTGGGGTCCATGGGACGCTTCACCTGGAAGCAGGCCTATTTAACCTGTTCTTTTGCTGGTAGGAAACCGAAGTCCAAGAAACCGGCATCATACAGGGGTTGCTTTGCAGTCCAGACAAGTATGGCGATCAGTACAAGGAGGATGAAGGCCAGGATATAATTTCGGATTTGTCCGAGGCGTCTTCCCCGCCGCCTTTGAGACCGCCCTCCGGGGGCCGTTCCCTCTGGTTCTCGCTGCGGGGCCTCTGTTCCGGATGAAACTTGAGCGGGAAGGGATTCGGGTAGCGCCTCCGGTTTAAGGCCGGCGACTGTCTGCTCCAGGCCCACGGCCTGTTCCCCCAGCACCTGCTCCACGATGACCAGCAGGTCGTCCGTTTCAAAGGGTTTCCGGAGAAAGCCGTTGGCCCCCAGCTTGCTCAGGTGCGCCATTTTCCCGGCGTCGATGTCAGAGGAGACCATGACGACCGGCAGGTCTTTATTCAGTTCCCGGATAAACTCCAAGAGGGCTTCGCCCTGGACGGTGGGAAGGTAAAGGTCGAGGAGGACAAGATCGGGAGGCGTTTCCTGAAATTGGACAATCGCCTCTGTCCACCGGGAGGCGGTGGCAACCTGGAATCCCTGTTGGGAGAGGCAGGAGGTAACGGTTTCCAGGACCTCCTGTTCGTCGTCCACAAGCAGAATAGTCCGGATGTTTTCCACGGTCCACCTCCCAAACTGTGGACGCCATCAGAAAGAGGTCAGGGCGGTCCCTAGTACTGACCTGCACAGATTTTACAGAGATATACTACTGTATTTTGACGCTTAAAATTGTGGG
>JAAXHW010000219.1 GCA_012270675.1 Candidatus Latescibacterota bacterium
ACGCGGACACCGGCGATCTCGACCGGTGCACCGGGTCCCAGGCCGGTGGCACTTTCAAAGTCGGCATAGATGGTATACCCCCAGGCGTTATAAAGCACGGTTTCTCCAAGGGAAGAGAACAGATAGAAGGCGCTGGCGGTTCCGAGAATCAGGAAACTCACAACGCTGAGACCGAGCCGGTGCATGGCCTGACAGCCTAGCAGACCCCTGCGTATCCCCCAAGACCTCCACCCCTGTTCATGGCAGCTCCCACCGCTCTCCAAGAGGATATGAAAAACGTGGGCGAGAAGAGCGCTTTGCGAATTTTTTGTCTTTGTCTTCTTTGCGGCTTTTTGTTCGGCCCTCTCCCGAGGGTCTGGGCTGATGATGCGGCCCTGGTCGCCCAGGGGCAGTATATTTTTGCCTTGGCCGGCGGGTGCGGCTGCCATACGGCAGACAAGGGACCTACCAACGCGGGCGGCCGGCCGATTGACACCCCCTATGGGCGATTTTACGGAACGAATAT
Organism: Candidatus Latescibacterota bacterium; assembly: GCA_012270675.1. Lineage (GTDB taxonomy): Bacteria > Latescibacterota > UBA2968 > UBA2968 > JAAXHW01. Next base: position 506 of record JAAXHW010000219.1, read on the forward strand.
TACGCCCGACCCGGTCCATGGGATTGGAACCTGGACGGACCGGGAAATCATTGACGCGATCCGGCTGGGGGTGAAACCCGACGGGACGGTTATGAGTCCGGTCATGCCGTATCCGGCCTTGAACGGCATGACGGATACAGATGTCACGGCGCTGGTTGCTTTCCTGCGCAGCCTGGAGCCCGTGGCGCAAGAAAATCTTCCCCACGAAGTCTCCCTTCCGTTTTCCGGGCTGGCCATGCGCGTCTGGCGCTGGCTGTTTTTTGAACCGATTGAAACCCAGTCTGCTGCCTGGGCAGACCCCATTGCCCGAGGCCGCTACATCAGCGAACACCTCGCCCATTGCCAGGAATGCCACACGCCGCGCACGGTATTTGGCAGCCTAGACCGGACGCGCGACCTGGCCGGGAATCCGGCTGGCCTTGACGGCGAGGTCGCGCCCAATATCACTCCGGATGACGAGACGGGTATCGGGCAGTGGAGTGAAGGGGAGATCGTTTCCCTGCTACGCACCGGCTTTCTCCCGAATTTTGATACGGTTCAAGGGTTGATGGCGGTGGTGATTGATGGGGTGCCTGGAGGCGGGTACAAAGACCTGAGCGATGAAGACGCCCAAGCGGTTGCCAACTACCTGAAATCGGTCCCTCCTGTCAGGCGTGAGGAGTGAGACAGGGGAGAGCCCGCTAGCGTATCACCCGTTTGCAGGGGGCGGGCCAGGGCGGGCGCTTTTACTCCACGCCCGTAATGACAAAATTCTGCACCCCCTGCTGCCACTCCACCGTGACCGTCTCGCCCGGGGCAGGAAAGTCGGCCAAGACGGCCGTGCGACTTAGCCCCCGGGCAAACTCTGCCCCCAGGGTCGTCACCGTCACGCTCGCCCGCCCTCTCTCCACCCCGTCCACCAAAGCCCGTACGGTGTGGGCCCCCGCGCCTAACAGGTTCCAGTTCCACAACAACCCATAGCCGTTGTCCCGGTCCCCACACACCCCCTCGGTGTCTGCCCGAATGGTCCCGTACCCCGCCCGATGGGTCTGCACGGCACCGGTCGTGCCGTGGGTGAATTCCAGCTCCACCGCCTCCGCCTCACACACCCAGCCTGAGAGCACGCTGATGCCGCTCTGTAGGGAGTGGGCGGCCGGGTTCCCCAGAACCCCCCCCTCCAGGCTGCCCGGCCAGTCCTCGCCGGTGGCGGCCGGCGGCTGGGCTGGCCCGATGACGAAGTTCTGCTGGGCTTCACTCCAGTGTAGGGTCACGGTCTCGCCCGGGGCGGGAAAGTCGGCCACGGCATAGCGCCCGCTCAACCCCCGCGCAAATTCTTCCCCCAGGGTGGTGACGGTTACGCTCGCTCGTCCTAACTCGACCCCGTCCACCAGCGCCCGTACGGTGTGCCGCCCGTCCCCTAACAGGTTCCAGTTCCACAACAACCCAAAGCCGTTGTCACTGTCCCCACAGATATCCTGGGTGTCGGTGCGGATGGTCCCGTAGGCGGCCCGATAGGTCTGCCCGGTGCCGGTGAGCGTGTCGGTCAGTTCGATTTCCACGTCTTCGGCCTCACACACCCAGCCCGAGATGACGCTGATGCCGCTCTGCCTGGAGCCGGGGGC
>JAAXHW010000220.1 GCA_012270675.1 Candidatus Latescibacterota bacterium
GCTTGTAATTTGTCCGAGCCTCTATTTAAAGGCAAAGATCCGGAGGTTACGGTCTTTGCCTTTCTGGTTCCGGGAAGCATCGTGGGTCGTGGGCTGCAGGGAAGGGGAGAGGAGTCACAACAAAAGGAGGGTGTATGGCAAAAGAAGAGAAAGTGACGCTGGAAGGCATCATCGACGATACCCTGCCCGACGGGCAGTATCTCGTTGAAGTTGAGGGAGGACATAAAATTCTCGGGTATTCGTCGGGTAAGATGCGCAGGAACAATATCCGGGCTCTGGTTGGCGACCGTGTGACGATTGAGACTTCACCCTACGACCTGAACCGGGGCCGGATTATCTGGCTGCACAAGTTGCCAGCTACGGATCAACCGGGCGTTGCTCCCCGGAAGGGAGGCGGGCGGGGGCGAGGACATTCCCGGAAGAGACGTCGCTGAAGCTGCCGGATGAATCCGTTTTGATGCCGGGGCGAAAACGCTGTGCTTTAAAAAATATACACATCTGGTCGTACGGGTGCATTTTTCCGCTGACCGTATTGCGCAGTTTTGGTTGCGTTCCGATATGCTATAAAATTTCATAATCAGAAGTTGCTTTGGGGGCGGGTTTCAAAACCCGTCCCCAGATTTTTTTGAGCGATAGCGCTCCTTGATGGCGTCGAGGTCGTGGATGATCGTGGCCCGCTCCCGGGACAGGCGATTCAGGTAGTACCTGCGTTTGCGCGGCAATACCACGCTTTGCCACAGGGGCCATTTTTGTAAGATATGCTCGTCGAACAGGAGGGTGACGAGGCCACTGGTGGGGAGCGTGAGCCCGTAGATGAGGGCGTTTTGGAGGTCCATGAACAGGCAGGCGACTCCGACCAGGATCAGGTACCAGAGGGGGAAGAGTACGGCTCCGGCCGCCATTTTAACGGTGCCTATGGTTTCGGGCTTGTCACGATAGGGGCGTACAAAAAGCCTCGGGAGGTAATAGGGCAGGGCATTGTGGATGAACCCGTAGAGTACAATCGGAGAGGTGAGCAGGGCAAGCAGCAGGTGTCCGGCCGGAGGGGATAACGCTGGTGGGAGGTTGGGAGAGAGACGGAGCCGCCTGAGTTTACGGTGGTGCGCGCACAGACGCTCAGCAAAGGTCCGGACCAGTTCCGGGTCGGTCCGAGCAAAATGGTGGACAGCGTGGATGATTTCCTGCTGGGCCTGAAGTTTTCGGCTGAGTTCGGAAGAGTCCGGAATTTCGTCTGCGACGGTGTCGGTGTAGATGGCGGAGAGGTCGTTGATGACGGTTCTCAGGTTGGGGTTGTCGATGTGCCGGGTCAGAGCCGTGAGACGCTCGTGGACCTGCGTGGTCAGGTCTTGTTCGGCCGCGTTGCGATTTTCACGATAGGCCCTCAGGAAGGGGAGGATTTCGATGGCCTCGCCGAAATGCACGGATACGTCGCTCCGGAAGAGGCCGGGGTCTGTGTAGGTCAGGCCGATGGGGACGATGCAGATGCCGGTCTGGCCGTCCGTTTCGGCTTCGGTCCTGAGGGCGATGCGCGCAGCGCCCGGTTTCAGGTCGCGCACTTTGATTTCCGCGTGGCTGATGCCTTCGGGGAAGATGACCAGCGAATGTCCATCCCGGAGGGCCCCGCAGGCTGCGCGCAGCATGTCCCGGTTGCTGTACGTTCTGGACCCTCTGTCCCGGGTGCGGGCAACAGGGATGACACCGAGCTGTCGCAGAAACCAGGCGTAGAAGGGGTTCTTGAAGAGGGTGCTTTTTCCGAGGAAACGCGGGTCCGGCGGCAGGGTGAGCCCGAGGATGAGGGTGTCGAGCATGACGTTGGGGTGGTTGGCCGCGAAGATGAGGGAACGGTCGGACGGCACCCGGTCGTGTCCTCTGACGTCGATCTTGCGGAAGAAGATCCAGAGGGCCAACCGGACGATAGGACGAAGGATGTAGAGGAGCATGGCTAAAATCGAATCTCGTGGCTGAATAACGATACGCTATTCGACGCCGGCCTGGACGCTTTCGAAGCGCCAGCGGAAACGGGACGCCCGGGCTTCCTCGATGTTGACCCGGGACAGCAGCACCGCGCCCAGGATGAAGAGCCCGATCAACGACAGGATCGCGTGGCGGGCCGAGCCGGTGGCGTCGCTGAGCGCTGCGAAGATGAACGGCCCCCAGATGGCGGAGAACTTGGAGAAGACCGAATAGAAGCCGTAGAATTCGGCGGAGGCGGCCTCGGGGATCATCGATCCGTAGAGGCTGCGGCTGAGCGCCTGGGTGCCGCCCATGACCAGGCCTACGGCCGCGCCCAGGACAAAGAAGTGGACCGCCGCGCCTTCGGGCATAAAGTAAGCGCTGATGACCACCAGGCTCCATAGCCCCAGTGCAATGAGCACTGCTTTCTTCGCGTCCGTTCGGTCGGCTAAGGCACCGAAGAGCAGCGCGCCGAAGAAGGCGATGACCTGGACGATGAGGAGGGTGACCATGATGACGGTGTAGCCCAGTTTGAGGGTGCTTTTGGCATAGACTGCGGCCATGTTGATTACGGTCTGAACGCCGTCATTGTAGACCATGTAGGCCACTATGAACAGCATCAGCTGCTTGAAGCCCAGAAGCTTGCGGGTCGTGGCCCAGGTACGTTCGAAGCCCACCCTGGCATAGGCAATGGGCTTCGGGACGCTCTGGTAGTTGGGGGGTAGCGGCTGGGCCTGTCCGGTTTCCCGCAGCCGGGAGAGGGCGAATACGGAGAAGGAGAACCACCAGATCGCGGCCATGGCTATGGACAGTTTCACGGCGACCTCCTGGGAAATGCCCAGCGCCCCGTGTCCCCACACGAGGCCCAGGGCGATGGCGTATTGCAGGCCGCCACCGATGTAGCCGTAGGCGAATCCCTTAGCGGAGGTCTGGTCGATGGTGTCGGGGGTGGTGATGTCGGGGAGGAAGCCGTCGTAGAAGACGTTGGCGCCCACAAAGCCCATTTGGCTGAGGAGGAACAGCGCCATGGTCAGCATTACGTCGCCGGTTCCTACAAGGCAGAGAAGGGTGGCGAAGAGCGCCCCACCGTAGGCGAAGGCACGCAGGAAACGCCTTTTGGCGGCCGAGAAGTCGGCGATCGCGCCCAGCATCGGGGTGAGAAGAAAGATGAGGAGGGCGCCGAAGCTGACCATGTAGCCCCACAGAACATGGCCGTCGTACGGGCGTCCGAAGATAAGATAACCGCCTTCCGGGACGATCGCTGTGGCAAAATAGAGCGGCAGGAGGGCGGCTGCGATTGTGGTGAAGTAAGCCGAGTTGGCCCAGTCGTACATGGCCCATCCAAAAATGGTCCGCCGGTCGTTTTTCAAAGAAAGTCTCCGTTTCTGAGAAGCTGTCTTATTCTAATAATTGTGAAAGCCGTGGCCCGATCCCGGGAACCAGATGATATCCACTACCTGCGCTATGCCGATTCCCATGCAGTACCCCACCACCGTCCCGTAAAAAAAGGGCTTCGCGCGTTCGTAGAGCCGGGGGCCGCCGTAGCGCACGATCAGCAGCTTGGCCGTCCACACCATCAGGATGCTCAGCGCATAATACCTGGGTCCCGTCGTATACTGGAACGCCAGTCCCAGCGGGTGCAGCGGCCACCAGGAAAACCATGTTCGCAGTAGCGCCAACAGCCCTGCCTCGCCCGCGCCTAAGAGCCAGATCCCCAGCTTCTGTGGGTCAAACACCGTCCTGTCCGCCTCCCCCAGCGATGTCGCCATCCGCCCGAAGATTCCGTGAGGCCCCTGCCACAGCGTCCATGATCGCAGGAACAGCGCTGAGTGCGTGTAGCAGAAATAGATGATCGCGGCCGCGCACACTGTAAACCCCACCGCAAACGCCAGGAACACCGTCCCACCCACCCACCCTCTTCCCTGCTTCACTGTCTCCAGCGCCTTTAAATGGTGCGGTATCGTCTGCACCCCCTGCAGCCGGCCCGCCCCGTAAAACGCGCTGCTGTTCAACAGTTCCAGCGCCGTCAGGTTGCGCGCCGACATCGGTGCCGTGCCCATCACCGCCTTGATCCACCACCCCCCCTTTCCACCTACGGGCACGAGGTACCCGAACCCGCTCGCCGCGATATATTTTGCTGCTGTAAAATAAGCGATAAACATCAGCGCCATCTGCATCAGCGCCGTGGTCAGCGTCATTCCCGCCGCCATAAAAAACCCGCATATGTACCCCGCACAAACCACAAACCCCACCAGCACCGTCCGGTAGGAAACCGGCCCCCCTTCGTCCCCTCCGGCCCACGCCTTCCGCCACACATCGGCCAGGTGCCGCCGCGCCATCCAAATCGACCAGACCACCAGCACCGTCATCGCCCCGTGGCTCTCCAAGTTGATTATCTCGCTTCCCCTGGATGGCTGCCCCTGCAGCCCTACCGTAAACCCCGTCCGGTTCATCACCCCCACCTTCACCACCGCCAGCAGTCCGAAAAACCAGAAGCTGAACAGCAGGTCCAGGCGGCACAGATACCCCAGCCCGATCACCAGTGGGAGCACCCGAAGGTAGACCGGGGGGAAATTCCGTGCCACTGTCATCGCTTTGGTATTCACCGAATCGAACAGCGTAATCCGGGGCACCTCCGGATGGAAAAACGGTATGATATTCCACAAAATGATCCCCGCTGTCCACCCGAACCCCAGCCAGAACATCGGCCGTTTGCAAATCGTGGGGATGCTGTGCCCCTCGTTGAACCCCTCCGTCATATCTACCGGGAAATTTACCAGCGGATACGTCAGCCGCTCTGCATCCGCCCACTGCCGGTGGAAAATCGCCGTTACGCAAAACGCCACCCCCGTCATCGCCACACACGCCGAAAACCACCACCACACCGGCATCACCCACCCTCCCCATGGCACTGACTCCCCCCTGTGCAGTCCGAAGTAGAACCGATCCATGATCTCCGGCACCGGTTCCGGAAACGCCCATGCGGGCAGTTCGTCCAAAATCAGTTCCGCCCATCGGTTCTCCGGCGTGGCAAAAAAATGGGGCGCCGGAAGGCATCCGATCAGGTAGCCCATCCAGCCCACACCGGGCATCATGCCCGCCACCCAGGTCATTCCGAATATCACCATCAGTTCGGTGCTGGACAGCGTCCTCCGGGGGGCGACCCGGGCGATTGCCATGTTGATCATAATCCAGATCGTGAAGACCAGGATCAGGGATACCGGGAAGTTCGACTTTACGAGCGAGCCTATATGCAGCACCATCTCTCCCGCGTTCCCGTAGAGCGCGATCCCGGCCGCGGTCAACAGGCCCAGAATGATCGACCGTGCGGTAATCGGCCCGGCCTTCGCCGTATCGGTATGCGCCGATTCTTCGGGATATGGGATAGCCATAGGTCTGCTCTTAGTCGGGCAAACGACGGTTCGCCCCTACGGGTGCATGGGATCGGGGGGAACACAGTCCGAGCGTGCGTGTTATTTGCCGGGTACGAACCGTCGTAAATAGTGTACCGCTTTGGGTACCGCTGTTTCCTCCGCCTCGGCCTGCTGGCCTTCATAAACAACCGATACCCATCCGTTGTAGTTCACTTTTTTGAGAATCTCAAAAATTCTCGGATAGTCCAGCCAGGCCTCCTCCCCTGTCTGTATCCGGTAAATCTTCGCCCGCACGTGAACCGCCAAGGGCGCCGTCTCCTCGATGCTTCCGTAAAAATTCAGCGCCGGATCTTCCTTTCCATCCGCACCCGATGCCCCGGGAGACCCCACATACTGCCCCGTATCCAGGATGTGGGAGAAATAGGGATTGTTCACCTCCTCGATAATCCGTCGCACCTCCTTCCCCGTCCGCGTCACGCACCCGTGGTTGTGGTTGTGCAGCCCCAGCACCACGCCCTTCTTCTCTCCATACGTCGCCACCTTATGCATACAGGGCATCATCCGCGCCCAGACCGCCTCTTCGGGTTCTCCTTCTGGAATCCACGCCGCAAAAATACGCACCAGCGGAACCCCCATAAACGCCGCCACATCCACCCACTGTTTCACCTCATCCACCGCCTCCTTAAGTTCCGGCTCCGGCCTCCCGAAATTGTTGCTCACCCCGATATAAGAAATCGCCAGTCCCCGCTTCAGGCACCGCATCCGGATATCCTGCAAATACACCGCATCCGTTGACGCAAACGCCCGCGTGTGGATATCGATCCCGTCCAGCCGCAGCTCACAGGCCCTATCGATAAATCTCACCAGATCCATTTTTCCTGCGGCGAACCGATCCTTGTAACTCAGCGACATGCATCCCAGCTTCATCATCTCAAATACCTCCCCTGTGATCGGGCCAGAATAAGGGCACGGCAGGCCGTGCCCGGTTTTGTGCGCATCGAACTTAATGTCGGCGTGCTGCCTCGTCAAGCCCAAAACAGAAGGGTTGACATCGGACCCAATCCTGTGCATCATTCCCTGTACTGATTCACAATCACTATACCGGCGAACCGAAAAGTGAACGAACGAAAAAGAACAAACGCTGAACTCAACCGCCTGCGTCGCCGCATTGCCGAATTGGAAGCATCCGAAGCCGAGCAAAAGCGGATGGAGGAAGCGCTCCGCAGGAGCGAGGAACGCTACCGTGCCGTGACGGAAACGGCCTTTGCGGGCATCGGCATTACAGATCCGGACGAAAACATGGTCTTTGTCAACCCCGCCTTCGTCCAGATGCTGGGGTACACCCAGGAAGAACTGGAGGGGATGAACCTCTCCCGATTAACGAGCCCCGAAGAGTTCGCCAGATATCAGAAGTTCACACAACAGCGAAAAGAAGGGGTAGAAAATCACTACGAGACCCGTCTATACCGCAAAGATGGCGTTGCTTTAAACGTGCTTGTCTCTGCCTCACCCCTCACAGCCAGCGACGGCAGCTTTGAAGGCACCCTGGCCGTTGTCATCGACATCACCGAGCGCAAACAGGTGGAAGAGGCGCTGGAAAAGGCCAAAGAAGCCTACACCGAAAAGCTGGTGGAGATGGTCCGGGAGCGCACCCGGGAACTGGAGCAGACGCAGGCACAGCTGATCCAGTCGGAGAAACTGGCCGCAATGGGCAAACTGGCGGCCGGTGTGGCGCACGAGGTCAACAACCCTTCGGGCACCCTGCTGATGAAGCTGAACTTCCTGCTCTCCATCGCCGACCGTGAAACCCTCTCCCCCAGGGCCATATCCACCCTGAAGGTCGCTGTAGAGCAGGTCGAACGCATCGCCAAAATTGTTCAGAGCCTTCTCAGCTTCTCCAGACAGGCCGAAGGCAGACCCGTGCCCACAGAGATGAACCGGTCCGTGAATGCCGCACTTACCCTGTTCGAACACACCGTCTCATCGCAGAAAATAGACCTCTGTGTACGCCTGAAAGAAGACCTGCCCTGCGTTGTCGCCGACCCGACCGAGTTGGAACAGGTGGTGATCAACCTGTTCAACAACGCCGTAGACGCCATGTCCGGGGGAGGGCGTCTGAGCGTCGCCACCTCAGTAGAACACGGGTGGGTCTGTCTCCGGGTGGAAGACACCGGCACAGGCATTCCCGATGGTGACCTGCACAGGGTCTTCGACCCCTTCTTCACCACCAAACAGGTGGGAGAGGGAACCGGCCTGGGTCTTTCCGTCAGCTATGGAATCATCCAAAAAATGGGCGGTCGCATCGAGGTGCAAAGCAATCAGGGCCAGGGCACAATATTTACCGTCATGCTGCCTGTCCAAAGAGGCTCGGACAAATTACAAGCC
>JAAXHW010000221.1 GCA_012270675.1 Candidatus Latescibacterota bacterium
GCGGGCAGAGCGGTTTGTTGCCGAAAAAGACGATGCGGCCGCGCGCGAGGCGATGAATCAGATCGTGGCTTTGCAAAAAGCGTACGATCTCACGTTGGCTGACGCGTTCTACTTCAGGTATGCGCAGGTGGCTTTTCGGACAGGCTTGATCCAGGTTGCGGTTGACGCCGTGAATCAGTATTTGGCAGCGACGGGGACGGCAGGCGGGTTCCATCAGGAGGCGCTGGCGTTGTTGGACGAGGCCAGGCAGATGATGCTTCCGCTTGAGCCGGAGATGGTGGTGATTCCGGCGGGACGTTTTTGGATGGGCTGCGTGTCGGAGAAAGACTGTTATGACGAAGAGATGCCGGTGCACATGGTGATGATTGGGTCGTTCGCGCTGTCGAAGTACGAGGTGACGTTCGAGGAATACGATCGCTTCACGGCTGCGACGGGTAGAAAGCGGGCGCGGGATGGAGGCTGGGGACGTGGCCGCCGTCCGGTGGCCGCCGTCGCCTGGAACGAGGCGGTGGCGTATACGGAGTGGCTGTCGGCGGAGACGGGCCTGCGTTACCGTTTGCCGACGGAGGCGGAGTGGGAATACGCGGCGCGTGCGGGATCGTTGACGGCGTATAGCTGGGGGAATGAGGTTGGCCGGGGCCGGGCCAATTGCGATGGTTGCGGCAGTCAGTGGGACAATGAGAAGACGGCGCCGGTGGGTTCGTTCCGCGCCAATGCCTGGGGTCTTCACGACATGCACGGCAACGTGAGTGAGTGGGTGCAGGACTGCTGGCACGACAATTACAGGGGAGCGCCTGCGGACGGCTCGGCCTGGGAGAGCGGCGACCCTGAGCTTCGGGTGTTTCGCGGCGGCTCGTTGAGCCTCGTACCCACGCACCTCCGCGTCTCGTACCGCAGCTGGTTCACTACCGGCTTACGGAACCACTTCATCGGTTTCCGGGTTGCCCGGACGATCACTCCCTGACGTTTTTGCACCGGATGATGCGGGAAATAGTGGTGGACTTTGGCAAGCCATTTGTGTAATATTGTCTCACTGCTGTTTCACAGCTTCTTTATGATTGTACCGGGGTATTGAGACCCGGCTTGCAGGGGTGTTTGCCCGAGGGGTTTGGAGGATGGGCGTTCAAGATCTGCTTGTGGTGCTCACCGCAGTGGCGTATGCGCTCAGTGCCATCGGCTATGCCGCGAATTTCCAGCGCAGGGGGGAAACCCGGGGGCAGATCGGATGCTGGAGCCTGATCCTGGGCTGGGGGATGCACAGTGCGCTGCTGGGGACCCTGACGGTTGCGACCGGCAAGGTGCCTCTGAACAGTCAGGTTCTGCCGTCGCTCTGCGCCTGGCTGGTGGTGGTGGTCTATCTTTACCTGGAGCTGACAACGAAGGACCGTTCCCTGGGGGCGCTGGTTGTGCCGATTGTGACCCTGCTGCACCTCCTGGCCGCCTTTAACCTGGCCGGTCTGGAGGAGCCCCCCCGGGTTGTCCACAGCAGCGGGTGGTTCAAACTCCACGTTCTGGCGTATATTCTCGCCTATGCGGCGTTTGCGATTTCCTGCGTCAGTTCGATTATGTACCTGCTGCTCCTGGGGGAGATTCAGAAGAAACATCTCGGGTTTTTTTACGCACGGCTCCCATCGCTGGAGACTCTGAATCAGATCAACAACCGAGCGGCCACGTTCGGTTTTGTTTTTCTGACGGGTGGGGTGATTGCCAGTTCGGTGTGGGCCTACCAGGAACTGAGCCAGTTGTGGGTTTGGGGGAAACCCGCATTTGCCCCTCTGCTGATGGCCTGGGTCATCTATGCGGGACACCTGGCCGCGCGGTGGATCGCCGGCTGGCGGGGGAAACGGGCCGCGCTGCTCTCGATTGTCGGATTTGCGGTGGTTGTTTTTGCCTTTCCGGTGGTGGGGGTGCTGTTTTCGGGGAAGCATCCGTTGATCCGGTGAAGGGTGTCGTGAGGGGTGGGGACTCGTAGCTCGTCGGGGGAGAAAGGCGATGAGCGATAGCCGGACCACCTATCCGATCTTCCTGGATCTGAGCGGCCGGACGTGCGTGGTGGTGGGAGGGGGAACGGTTGGGGAACAGAAGGTGAGGGGGCTGCTGGATGCGGGCGCGCGCGTGGTCCTGATCAGCCCGAGGGTGACCGGGGGGCTGGCCGATCTGGCCGAATCGGGACAGATTGAGCTGGTGCTGCGGGCCTTTCAAAGGGGCGACCTGGAAGGCGCGGCACTGGCGTTTGCAGTGACGGATTGTGCGGATGTGAACCGGGCAGTCGCTGGTGAGGCCGGGGCAGGCGGCGTGTTGCTCAATGCGGCGGCGGATGCGGTCGCGGGAGATTTTATTCTGCCTTCGGTCTTCCGGCGGGGGCCGCTTCGGGTGGCGCTGTCCACCGGCGGGGGCAGTCCGGCCTATGCGAAGATGGTGCGAGAGCGTCTGGAGGAGATATTTGGCCCCGAACACGGTGAACTGGTGGATTTCCTGGAGCGGCTGAGGCCCCACGTGGTCGCCCGGTTCCCAAACAGCGCCAGGCGCCGCCGGGCCGTCTGGAACCGGCTGGTGACGTGGGAGACGGTCGAACTGGTTCGACAGCAGCGGTGGGATCAGATTGAGGAGATGGTTGCCGAATGTCTATCGTAGTCGTAGGGCTGAGCCACCATACCGCACCGGTCGAGATACGGGATGGCGTGGCCGTTCCAGAGCCTGCGCTTCGGTCTGTGCTGAAAACCGCACACCGGTTGCCGGGGGTGGCCGAGTGTGCCGTGGTTTCCACATGCAACCGCTCGGAGACCTACGTGGTCACGGATACGCCCGAGGCGGTCCGTGAGGGTGTGGTGGAGATGCTGTGCGGCCTGAGCGGTCTGCACCCCGGCCGGCTCCGAAAATACCTCTTCACGTATTGCGATGCAGACGCGGTGCGGCACCTGTTTGAGGTGGCTTCCGGACTGGATTCGATGATTGTGGGGGAGCCTCAAATTGGGGGACAGGTGAAGGCTGCCGGGGCGGCAGCGGTGGCGGCCGGAACCAGCCAGACGGTGCTCAGCCGGCTGTTTCGTTCGGCCGGTGAGGCCTCCAAGCGGGCCCGTACGGAGACAGAGATCGGCGTTGGAGCCGTGTCGGTGAGCTTTGCGGCGGTGGAGCTGGCCAGGAAGATTTTCGGGGACCTGGACGGGCGTTCGGCGCTGGTGATCGGCGCTGGTGAGATGAGCGAGTTGACGGCCAGGTACCTGGTGGAGAACGGGGTGCGCGCACCGATGGTGGCAAGCCGCACCCGGGCGAGGACGCAGGCGCTGGCCGAGCGGGTGGGCGGGGAGGCGATGGGCTGGCAGGATGCGATGGAGGGCCTGCATCGGGCCGATATTGTGATCAGTTCGACAAGCGCGCCCACCTGTATTCTTCGAAAGGATGCGGTGGCGGCCGCGATGCAGCGGCGGCGCAACCGGCAGATGTTTCTGATCGATATTGCGATTCCCCGGGATATCGAACCGGAGGTCGGGGAACTCTACAATGTGCTCCTTTACAATATCGATGACCTCCAGCTGGTGGTTGGGGCCAACCTGAAGAAGCGCCGGCAGGAGGCCGAGAAGGTCCGTGTGATCCTGGAAGAAGAGGTTGCCGCTTTTCTGTCGTGGCTGAATTCCCTGGATGTGGTGCCGGCGATTATGGCCCTCCGGCGACATTTTCAGGAGGTGATGGAAGCAGAACTGGAGCGGGCCAGACTGTCCGATTTGACGGACGAACAGAAGGCGAACGTGGCCGACGTGGTCCGTCGTTATATGAACAAGCTTTTGCACGAACCGGTGACCCGGCTCAAAGGCGCATCGGATACGGGCAATGGTCTGGTCTATGTGGATGCGCTGATGCATCTGTTCGGCCTCCGGATGGGGGCGGAATCGGAACCCGATGGGGCGCTGGAGGAACGGAAGCGGCGGGTGGAGAGGATTCGGTCTTAGATGGGTACGCGTGTGGTTATCGGGAGCCGGGGGAGCCGTCTGGCCCTCTGGCAGGCGGAGTGGGCCCGGAAGGCGCTCCTGAGATACCGGCCGGACCTTCGGATCGATATTGAGGTGATCAGGACCAGGGGAGATCGGATGCTGAATGCCCCCTTTCCCGAGATTGGAGGGAAGGGGGTTTTTACCAGAGAGATCGAGGAGGCGCTTCTGGACGG
>JAAXHW010000222.1 GCA_012270675.1 Candidatus Latescibacterota bacterium
AAGACCGCTGGGGATTTTAAGACAGCTTCTAAGAGGATGGCGTATGGAAACACGACCTGTCGTCGCCCACTGTGCCACTCCATTCCTGGGACCAACAATGGTCTGGCTCTACGACCAGGTCCGGAGCCTGACGCGCTACCGGCCGGTGGTATTGACCCAGGCGGCCCGCAACCGGAAGGCGTTTCCCTTCGACCCCGTCTACGCTATGGAGGACCTGCCCCGGTGGCGGCAGACCCTCTACCGCGCGGTCCGGAAGGCACGGGGAACGTATGCCGGATATGCCCCCATCCTGAAACAGGAGCGGGCAGACATCATCCATGCCCACTTCGGGCAGGAAGGCTACCGGTGTCTGGAGGCCCGCAGGGACGCCCGCGTGCCGATGGTCACAACCTTCTACGGAGTGGATGTGTCCGCCCTGCCCGGACAGAAAACCTGGAGGCGGCGTTTTGAGAGGCTCTTCGCCGAAGGGGAACGCTTCCTGGCAGAGGGTACGCACATGGCAGAGCGACTGGCCGCGCTGGGGTGCCCTCCGGCGAAAGTCCGTATCCAGCGCCTGGGCGTCGATCTGTCCCGCATCCCGTTTTCTCCCTCAGAACCGCAGGGCAGGGAACAACCCGTGGTGTTGATGTACGCAGCATTCCGGGAGAAGAAAGGACACGTTTACGGCCTGCGGGCATTCCGTCAAATCCTGGACGCGCATCCCCGCCTGCGGATGCGCATTGTGGGGGACGGGCCGTTGCGTACAGAGATCGAGCGTGAAATCCGGCGCCTTGACCTGGAGGACCGCGTGGTATTGCTGGGGATGAAACCGCATGGGGAAAGCCTGCAAGAGCTGAAAAAAGCCACCCTCCTGCTCTCTCCAAGCGTAACCGCATCGGATGGGGATACGGAAGGCGGTGCCCCGGTCGCGCTGATTGAGGCGATGGCCACGGGCGTGCCGGTCGTCTCTTCACACCATGCCGACATTCCGGAGGTCGTCATAGACGGGCAGTGCGGCATATTGGCTGAAGAACGGGATGTGGACAGGCTGGCCGAAGGGCTGGATGCCCTCTTGAAATCGCCCGAACTGCATGCCAGGATCGGCCGGGCCGGCCGGGCCCATGTAGAGGCGAACCACAATCTGCAGGTGCAGGGAAGGCGTCTGGAGGAAATTTACGACCGGACAATTGGCGGGTGAAGACGGCGCCCGGACGGACCTTGCTCAGGACTCATAATAGATGATAATCTTCCGCAGCGTTGTATCCAGGTCTACCTTGGGATCGTAGCCTATGAATGACCGAATCTTATCCAGGTTGGGCACCCGATAGTGGAGATCTTCGTACCAGCCGTTTGCAAAGGCCTTTTCATAAGGCACAAACTCAACCTCCGACTCGCTATCGGTCAACCTCTTGATCTTATGGGCCAGATCTTTGATGCTGATCTCATTGGTCTCAAAATTGGACCCCAGGTTGAAGATCTCACCAGACGCATCGGGGTGTTCGGCCAGGGCGATCAGGCCCTCTAAAGCATCCTCGATATCGGTAAAACACCGCCGCTGCTCCCCATCGCCGTGCACGGCGATCGGATGCCCCAGCAGGGCCTGTCTGATAAACCGGGGCACCACATTCCCGTAGTATCCGGTCTGCCGGGAGCCGATCACGTTGAAAAACCGGACAATCACCACCGGCAGCTTCTTCTCCCGCCAGTAGGCCAGCGCAAAGCACTCATCCACCGCCTTCGATGTGGAATAACTCCAGCGGATGACCGTCGTGGGCCCCAGCACCCGGTCGTCTTCTTCCCGAAAGGGCACCTTCCCGTTCTTCTTTCCATAAATCTCAGAGGTCGACGCGAGGATGACCTTTGTCTTCCGCTTATTGGCCAGTTCCAGGACCATCTCGGTGCCCCGGATATTGTTGAGCAGAGAATGGAGAGGATTTTCAATAATATACTCGACCCCTACCGCAGCAGCCAGGTGATAGATGAGGTTGCACCCATCTATCAGGGGCTCCATCACCTCCCTGTCCAGTACTGTGCCGATCTTCAGATGAAACCGGGGGTTATCCTGCAAGTGCCGAATGTTGTCCAGACTCCCCGTCGACAAATCGTCAATCACGTAAACTTCGTCATTCTGGCTCAAGAGCCGTTCGGCCAGATGCGACCCGATAAACCCTGCACCTCCCGTGATCAGAACCTTCATACTTTCGTCCTCTCCCAACGGACAACGTTGCCCGTGTTCCGCTTGCCTTCGAGAAGTAACCGATAGAGGCGATCCACATCTCCCATTAAGCGATCAATTCCATAACGTTCCCCCACCCGCTTGCGTTCTTCCAACGGCACCCGGCGGCGTCCTCTCAAAGCCTGTACCATCGCCCCGGCCAAAGCACCGGCGTCCCCCGGTGCAACCGTCAGCCCCACCTGCTCCGATACCACCAGGTCCGGGACGCCGCCCACCCGGGTGGCCACCACATAACACCCCGAAGCAAGGGCCTCAATTAACGAGACGGGCAGCCCTTCATTAAAAGAGGAAAGAACCACCAGGTCCAGGGCGGCGTAAATCCTGTCCGTATCCCTCCGGAACCCTGTAAAACAGACCTGCGCTTCAAGGCCCAACCGGCGGGCCAGTGCTTCCAGCTCCCCCCGGAGTTCCCCGTCTCCAACCACCACGAACCGCACCTCCGGCATCTCCTGCACCACCTGCTGTGCCGCCCTCAGAAAGACATCGACCCCCTTGATCGGGACCAACCGCAGGAGCATACCCACCAGGGGCGCACACGGCTCAAACCCCAATTCCGCTCGGAAACCGCCATCGGTACGCCTGCATGCCAGAAAAGGCTCCAGACGGAGTCCCAGGGGAATGGCCTGCAGGCGTGGAGGCCGGGCAATCCGAAAAGAGAGGAGGTCCTGCTTCAGCGGCCGGCTCACGGCAACAACCGCATCGGTACACTGCGCCAGCAGCCGCTCAACCAGCACGATCAGGCCGCTCTTCCAGCGCGAAAAATACCCTCGAAACACATGCCCGTGAAAGGTGTGAACCACCACCGGCACCCCGGCCAGCCGGGCCGCCAGCCGACCCAGCACGCCTGCCTTCGCTTTATGGGTGTGAACCACCTGCGGGCGAAACCGCCGCATCAACCGGTAGAGGCCCCAAAAAGCCTGCAGGTCCTGAAGCGGAGAAATCGCCCGCCCCAACCCCTCAATCTCCTGCGGCTGCACCCCTGCCTGGAGGACCACATCTTCCATCTCCACCTCGCCCTGCGCCACCCGGCCCTTGATCAGCACCGTCTCGTAGCCCCGTGCCCCCAGGCCTCTGGCAAGGAGCGTCACGTGGTGGGTCGGTCCCCCCACGTTCAGGCGGTCGATCACCCGGACCACCCGCACCGGTTTAAGATTGCGGGTTCTTTCCAAAGTGTTCTATTACCCGGCCGCAACGGATTCCAGGATGTGCAGCAGCCGCCGGCTGCTCCGGTGGAGGGAATAACATGCCTCCATCTTCCGGCACCCTGCCTCTCCCATCTGTCGGCACAACTGCGGAGCAAGAATGAGTCTCTCCAGGCGGTCAACCCACTCGGCATCGCCCGCTGCCAGAAACCCGTTGACCCCATCCTCCACAATCTCCCGGTTAATGCCCACCGGACTCGCCACAACCGGAAGTCCCATGGCGAAATACTGAAGAATTTTATACCCGCCCTTGCCCCGGGTCCAGGCGTCATCCGGCACCGGCATCAGGCCGATATCAAACCTCCGAAGATCTGCAACCTCCGTCTCCAGAGACCAGTTGCGCCACACCGTCTGCACCCCCTCCACCTCAAATCCTCCGGGCCCGATCAGGCAGAGCCGAAGGTGGGCATAACGACGGCCCAATTCGGCAAGAGGCCCCCGAATCAACTCCAGGTAGGACACCGAAGTTCGGGTGCCGATCCAACCCAGTACAACCTCCAACCGCGCTTCCCGCATGCCTGGACAGTACCGCTCCGTATCGATTGGACCGGTAATAATCGAAACCTCCACCCCGTGCTGCTTTGCATAGGCACCCGTGTAGGGATTCTCCACAATCGCGTGATGAGCCGCACGCAGCATCCTGGGCAGCGCCTGCCGGTGATGCCAGGTCCGCAGCCGGGCCGTCCAGTCTGCTTCGGGAGCCTCTGTGGTAAAAATCGCATCGTCGAAATCAAAAACGACCTTGCAGCGGCAAAACCGAAGCAGCCAGGCCACCGGAGACGGGAAAAACGCCCGCTGAATAAAAACTACATCGTATCTTGAAGCAGCCCGGACGCTCTGCAGCCCGGTCCGGAACGAGCGCCACAACACCATCAGGTAGTAGGCCAGGCGGCGCAACCGTCCTCCCGAATCGACCCAGGCGGACAGCCGGTCCGGGATAACAACAACCACATCAACACCGACGCCTTGGGCCCTCAGGAAAGGGAGATAATCGAAAACCCGGGTGCGACTGGCCGCAACCAGCGGCCCGTTCAATGCGACAAAAAAAACCCTCATTCGGTCCTTCGCAGAGACATCTCTCCTTTACGCCTTTTGCAGAGTGACAATATCCTGATGGTTGTTCAAACCCCTTGGAATATAATCCAGTATGGTGAAATATTCGGCGTATCTGTTGAAAATATAATCCCGGGTATGATACGCGGTTTGATACCATTGGGGAAAGATGCCCTGCATCGTATTTGAGGTCTTGAACAGGAACCCATCCCTTTCTACCCGGGCAGCAACTTCACAATCGAGGTCCTGCCAGCAATGCTCACCATGGACCGTCAATAACAAAATGCCTTTGGGTTTGGCCACCCGTTTGAGTTCACCCAGCCAGCGAAACTGATACTCCTCGTTGAGTTGCGTGAACACGGTTATTGCGAAAATAAGGTCGAACGTCTCCGGAGGATCTTCCAGGGGCGGCAACGGCTTGTTAACGCGACACCGGGCAAAATCCAGGTTGCTGCGGCACCAGGAAATGGCCTCGGCGTCAATATCCGTCCCATAAAACCGGGACGCGTGTGAACGGTTGGCAAACCATATCAGCGTACGCCCACAACCGCAGCCAAAATCCAGAACGTGCTGAAACGAACCCGGGTCTCTGCCGATTTTCATAAGCCCGGCTTCTATATCTTGGCTGCATCTTTTACCCACCCTCAAAAAACCGGCAACCCCGGGCGAACCGTGCACCCGATACCGGAGGGACGCAGGGGGCAGTCGATCAAACCCGGTCTTTTTGATATGTCGTTGATCCCACAGACCCACGTACCAGCAGCGAATTCTCATGCAGGTTCTGTAGAAAAATACAATAAGGGGAAACACTTTTTTCGGGATATAAGGTCTGGTTATATTCCAAACATTTCCAAAATCCACAACATTCTTTCCCACAGAAAATACACCTGAAGCATACAACCCTGTCCAGCCAAACGGTTATAGCCTCATAAATATAATCACAGGTTCCGTAGAAATCAACAGGTAATATCCTGCAACAACGTAAAAAACGAAGGGGGCGTCATGGTGGCCACGGTGAATTTCCGCGCGGGTACCTGCCGAAAGGTTATTTCCCAAGACTCTTAGAAGCTGTTTTAAAATTCCTGGTGAGTTCCCGAGCGCGAGCGAAAAAGTGGTGGTCCAGGCGGGAGAATCCGCCCGTATCCTGGAGATACGGGCGGGTTCGACCAACGCCGACCAGCGCTTTTGCAGCCGCGCGAAGACCGCTGGGGATTTTAAGACAGCTTCTTATAGAGGCGGCAACCACGATTCTGGCGGTTGTCTTTTTAAAAGCGCAAACAGCCTTTTGTTTTCCTCTTCATAGACACGGTACAGGTGCTCGATAACCGGCCGGCCGGGCGTATATCGGGCCGCAGGCAAAAATGCCTCCAGAGGTCGAGAGAGCCAGGATAGAAAGGGAAGGTGGTACTTGACCGTCAGGTGCAATATTGAACTGTTGAACGCGTTGGCTTTCGCGTCCATGTTTGAGAATTTCCAGGAGGGCTCAATGTCCAAAAACCTGCAGACCTTCCGCAATCCCCGGGATGGATTTTCAACAATGTCCTCTTCAAAAACAAGAATCAGGATCTGGTCGGGCCCAAACAACTCGAGGTAGGCCTCCAACAGCGTATGGAATTTCCCCATCTCGAAAACGCCGTACCCCTCCAGCAGGTCTCTCTTTTCACCGACCAGCAAATCGTCAATCTTGTGAAAAGGTGAAATTCGGCCGCTTCGGATAATGTGCTTAACAGCGGAAATGGCCCGCTCGACCGGGTTTTTCAAAGCCACGATCAACTTTGCGTCTGGCAAAACGTCGTGGATGTTTCGATGCACATTGGGCAAATGCCCTTCCCCACCCTGTCCATTGGCCCAGAAGTAATCCGGGGTCTTTTCTCCAATCGCCTTCTCGTCCCTGGCACCTGCAAAATGTCTTTCATACCAATCCGTACCCCTGGCATAATGACACGCCTTATCGAAGAAGTGAATTTCTGCTTCTGGCATGTACACATCGGGATGTTGCCGCAGCAGGGAGGCAAGCCAGGTGGTGCCGCATTTTTGCGCGCCAACGATCAGAAAATTGGGCAGCACGTGATCGCTCCGTTTCACCGCTCACAGAGGAAATGGTAATAGGGCAGATGGTCCGATATTTCTACACGCTTGAACGCATCCTGCAGCGCCAGAATATCCTGACGGGAAACCCGCTGTTCAACACCCGTAAAAAACCGGTCGTAAACATCCTGGGCAATCCGTTGAACGCTTTTATTGCCATACACTTCAAACAGCGGCACATAACGGCTCAACCCCAGGGGCTTCAGAACATGCCCCAGAAAGATAAGCGGCCTGTATACCAGAACCGTCAGGGCATGGACGAACCGCTTCCTGAAAACAGCGCTGCGGACACTGGAAACGCGCAAGCGCAGGCGCGTCACCACGGTCAGGAGCAAACGAAAATGGACAGGCCGGTTGTCCAGAGCATAATAAAGATAAATCAGGAGGGTGGGCGCAAACCTTTTCAGATGGCGCACCTCGTCCAGGCAGGGCGTGGGCAGGTGGTGCAAAACGCCCAGGCAGAACAGGAAATCGACAAAATTCTCCTTAAACGGAAGGGTCTGCAGATCGCACATAAAAAACAGGCAGTTGTCCGCATCGGAGAGATTTCTTCTGGCCACAAAAATCGCATCGGAAAAATCAACGAGCACAATCTCTTTGCAAATCCCTTTCAAATGGTAACTCCAGCGCCCGTTTCCACAGCCCAGGTCGCACACGCGCAGACCGTGCAAAGCCGTCAAATCGACAAGATCGAAATACTGGTGGAACTCCGCTTCATGCTCAATCAGGATATCCCCGTAAGCCTTCCACTCCGCTCCAAAAGAGAACCGGACCTCCTCCGAAAACGCCAGCGAACCGCCGGTGCGGCCTGCACAACCTTCCGCTTCTGTCTTCATCCTGACAAAATCGGTATAATGCTCCGGCTCGGATAAAACAATCACATCCTCGACAATCGGATATCGCTTGCGGTTCACAACCACAGCGTCGGACTCCAAAACGATATCCCCGGTACCGAAAATACGCTTGAGGGATCGGATTTTACGCTCATAATAGGTAGACATAGCCTGGCAACCTGCCATCAGGACGCCCCGGCCTGGTCTTCCAGCCAGGCCTGAAACATCAGCACATTCCACAGCGCATGCTGCCAGTTGCGCTTGCCACACAGGTGTTCGTCCCACCTCTCACGCAGCGGGTTTGGGTCGAAAATCCCCTCGTTACGCAAACGCCGCTCATCCAACAACCCCTCGGCCCAGTCCCGCAGGGGTCCCCGCAGCCAGGTCCCGACAGGCACGCCAAACCCCATTTTCGGGCGCGCAAACAGCTCTCTGGGCACATATCTGTACAACACCTGCCGCAGCAACCACTTCCCCTGCCCGGCCCGGACCTTCATCGACATCGGCACGCGCCAGGCAAACGCGACCACCCGGTGGTCCAGCAGCGGTACCCGGGCCTCCAGGCCTGTTCCCATGCTGGCCCGGTCCACCTTGGTCAGGATATCGCAGGGCAAATAGCTGACCAGGTCCAGATACATCATCCACTGCATAAAGTCAGGCAGGTCCGCCCACCCTTCGGCGTCTGTGAAAACCGTCTTTGGTTCCACCGCACCCCACACAAGGTCAGGGGCGTCCTCCCAGTGGGAGACCAATCCGCGATAGAGTGCTTCCGGTGTCTCCTCGGCCAACACCCCGGCCAGTTTGTAGAGCTTGTCGCTGACCCGACCGGCATGCCCCTGCCGGTTGAACAGCGGCGCCGTCCACCTGAAGGCCCGGTCCCACGCGGACGTGGGCAGGGCCGAGAGCCCCCTGGATACCGCACACCGGATGGGTCCGGGCAACCACCGGGTGCCCTGCCAGAGCATACGGCTTGCACCGTAGCGGTCGTAGCCGCAGAAGAGTTCGTCCCCCCCATCCCCCGAAAGGCTCACCTTCACGTGTTGCCGGGTCAGCTGCGACACCAGAAACGTCGGAATCTGTGAAGAATCGGCAAAGGGTTCGTCGTATAACGTGGGCAGCCTGGGAAGCACGCCCAGCATCTCTTTCGAAGTCACGTACAACTCCGTATGGTCGGTGCCCAGATGCCCGGCCACCGCTTTGGCATAGACCGCTTCATTGTACCCCGGTTCGGTAAACCCGATGGAAAACGTCCTCACCGGCCGGTCGCTCTGTGCCTGCATAAGCGCAACAACCGTCGAAGAATCGATCCCGCCTGAAAGAAAAGCCCCCAGGGGAACGTCTGCGACCATGCGCAAACCGACCGCATCGCGCAGCAGGCGATCGAGCTGTTCAACCGCCTTTTCATCGCTGCCCCTGAAAGGGTGGGCAGCCCCCTGCTCGACACCATCCCTCGCAGACCAGTAAGGCACAGGCCCCCACGCAGAGGCGCCACGCGAGGCGTGGGGCGAAAAAGCGTCCCTCCTTGCGACCCTGTCACCTGTTACGGTTAAGATCGTACCGGGCAAAAGCTTGTAGATCCCCCTGTATACGGAACAGGGCGCGGGGATGTACGCGTAACGCATCAACAACACAGCAGCGTTTCGGTCAATCTCCCGCTGAAATTCCGGATGCGCCCGGATCGCCTTCAACTCCGACCCGAACACGAAGACCCTGCCGATCCAGCCGTAGTACAGAGGTTTGATGCCCACCCTGTCCCTGGCCAGGTACAGCTTTTGGGCGTGACGGTCCCACAGCGCAAAAGCAAACATGCCGTTGAAGCGTCCCACGGCGCTTTCCACGCCCCATTGACCGATCGCCCCCAGCATCACCTCCGTATCCGAACGGCCACGGAAAGCATGGCCCAGAGCCTTTAACTCCTCTCGCAGAGCCTTAAAATTGTAGATCTCCCCGTTGACAACCAGCACATAGCGCCCGCATGCGGAATGCATGGGCTGGTGGCCTTCAGCAGAAAGGTCCAGAATGGCCAGACGACAATGGCCCAGGGCAACACCGGCCGCACCGTCCGTCCACACTCCGAAATCGTCCGGACCACGGGGGGTGAGCGGCGCTGCCATGCCCCTGACCAGACCGGCCAGGTCATCGCTTTGTTCGGGCGCCAGAAATCCCGTCAAACCGCACATACGCGCTTTACCCGGTCTCCAGATTTGGAAGTTTGGCTTACTCCTCCGCCCGCTTCCACAGCAGCCTTGCCAGGTCCAGCGCCTCCCGGGAAGTCTCTCGTGCCAGCAGCCGGAGGGCAAGCAGGTAGACGCAGCCCCCCAGCACAACACACGTCGCAACCAGAGCGAGATCCGGAAGCTGTCCTGCCAACAACCACCTGTGGAATCCCACGCCCCCCACCATCACCGCACTGCACACCGCCGCAGGCCGCAGCGCCCTGAGATAGTCCCCAAACCGAAGGGCCACAATCCGGTTGACAATCGCCTGGGAAACCCCGGCCAGCGCCACCGCCCCCAGGCTCACGGCCAGCGCAACGCCTTCAACGCCGCCCACAACCCCCGCCCGCACCGCACCCAGCATAAAAAGGGCGGCCCCGATATTCCAGATAAGGGCCAGCCCGGTGCGTCCCAAAGATGAAAAAATCAATCCCACGGGGGAAGCCACCGCCCTGACTGCGCCGGCGGGCCAGAGCAGCTGCAGAATCCCGCCGGCAAGCGCTTTACCCTCTCCGTAAACCAGCACAATCACCGAATCGGCCAGAACGTAGAAACCGGCCATAATCGGAAAAACCAGCAGGGCGATATAGGTGATGGTACTCAAATACGCCCC
The DNA here is from genome assembly GCA_012270675.1 of Candidatus Latescibacterota bacterium. Lineage (GTDB taxonomy): Bacteria > Latescibacterota > UBA2968 > UBA2968 > JAAXHW01. The sequence continues at coordinate 10,221 of JAAXHW010000222.1, forward strand.
GCGCAACCGCGGCAGATCCGTCTGAAGCGCGGAAAAGGCTGGAAAGGTCACCCTCGACACCGCCTGCACCAGGCGCACCTGCGGAAAGGCGATCAACCGGTAGGCCAGGGAATAGTACCCCAGCGCCCCGCTGCCCAGCAACCGCCCGATCAGCAGATAGTCTACGTTTTGCTGCGCGTAACCCACCAGCCGCGAGCCGACCCACTTCGTCCCGAATCCGAGCAGGTCCTTTGCATCCTGCAGGACAAAACGATAACGTCCGACCGCTGGACAGAACATCCACGGACCCACCCCCAGCACCCCGCTCCTCACCACGTAGCCCCACACCAGGCTCCAGACGCCGTAGTCCAGCAGGGCCAGGGCCACCAGCGTCCCCCCCCCCAGCAACGACGCACACAGATCGATAACGGCCAGCTGCCCAAACCGGAACGCCCGCTCCATCTGTGCCCGGGGCACTGCCCCCACGCCTGCGCACACCAGCCCCCAGCCCATCGTCGGCAGAATCGTAGCGACCTGATCGTCAAAAAAGAGCCTGCTCCAGAACCGGGCAGTCTGCCAGAGCAGGACAGCGGAAAAACAGGATGTGATCAGACCGATCCAGAGCGCCGCGGCCAGATGGGAAGGCGTCAGATCCCGGCGCTGGACCAGCGCCCGCCCCAGCCCCAGGTCAGCGGCAATCACCCATATCCCCACCACCACAGCCACCGCGGCCTCCGCCCCGAAATCCCGGGGCCTTAAATACCGGGCCGCCAGCCCCAGGGCGCCCACGGTGACCAGGTATCCTGTGCCCTGTGCCAGACCTGTCCAGGAGATCCCCCGGACCGTTGCAAGCCGCAGGCCACCCTTCATACCCCCTCCCCGTCGCGCTCCATCCCAACCCCGGCCAGACGCACCCCGGCCCACATCGCCAGGGCCGCCGTACACCCGAAAACCGCCCAGCAGGCCACAACCGGACCGACCGCGCCCGCAATCCCCAAAAAGACAAGCAGCCCGCCCATGGCGTACATCCGCCCGACCGCGCCCCGGACCGAATACCCCATCCGCACCAGGCGCTGGGCCACATGGTCCCGGCTCGCCCGCATAATCGGCAGCCCCTTGCCCCTTCGGACCACACAGAGAAAGGCCGCCTCAAAAGAAGGAATGCCCAGCACAATCAGCGGGCAGAGCATACCCTGCGCCCCGGGCAGGCCCTGGGAGACCTGCACGGCCATCCCCCCCAGCGCAAACCCGGCAAAAAGGCTCCCCGTATCGCCCATATAGATCCGTGCCGGATGGGCATTGTAGACCAGAAATCCCCCGAACCCGCCAACCATCGCTGCGGCCAGGATCACCACAGGGGGCGCGTGAACGACCAGCCCCAGCCCGGCCAGGCCGATCGCGGCAATCGCCCCCACGCCGGCCGCCAGACCGTCTACCATATCCAGCACGTTAAAGGCGTTGCACATCCAGATCAGCCAGACCCCCGTCAGCAGGGCGTCTGCAACCGGGTGACCGACCACGGCAAAACGCAGCCCAAACCCCACTGCGGTCCCCACAGCAGCGATTTGCAGGCCCAGCTTTTGAACCGGAGAAAACGGATGGACGTCATCCATAAACCCGATCGCGGCCATCCCACAGGTCCCGATCCACAGCCCGGCAGGAATCGAAAGAGAAGAAAAGGGAAGCAGAAGAAACGTGGCGAGAAAGATCGCCAGCCCTCCGGTGGGGGGAATCGGAACAGAACCGTCGTCTCCGGGACGGCCAAAGCGTTCGGTCCGAAGCGCAACAGCCCGGAGCAGGGGGGTCAGACAAAGCGCGGTCGCAAAGGCGGCAACCAGAAAAAAGGCAGGGGTCAACACGACCACACCTCAACCTCAAGCCCTGTTCAGGGCCCTTTGAGCGAGCCGTTGGGCTGGAAACACCGTACAGCGTCAATAACCCGGCCCTCCTCCTCCTCGGTCATACCCGGATACAGGGGCAGGGAGATCAGGTCCTGCCAGACCGACTCCGTCACCGGCAGATCGCGCCAATAGGGAGCGTAAATCGGATAGAAGTGGTTCGGATAATAGTGCACGCTCGCATCGATGTCGCGGCCCAGCAGGTGGTCAATCAGCCCGTCCCGGTCCACCACGCGGGGCACATAGGCGTGGCAGACGCTTCGGGCATAGGGCTTGATCACGGGTTTCTGCAACCAGGGCAGATCCGAAAAGGCCTTGCCGTACTGGGAAGCGATCTCCCGCCGCTGCGCATTGGCGGATTCCAGCTTGCCCAGTTGAACCAGCCCGATCGCCGCGTTCAAATCGTTCATATAGAACTTGTAACCGGCCTCTGTGACATCGTATTTCCATCGACGCTGTCCGCCGCCCTCCTTGAACCGGTCCCACGTCCGCTTTGAAATCCCCATCCAGCTCAGCCGCTTCAAACGCTCGGCAAGGGCTGCATCGTCCGTCGTGAGCATCCCCCCGTCGCAGGTCGTCAGGTTCTTCTGTGCCTGAAAGCTGAAACAGCCGATGCGACCCAGGCTGCCCACCATCCGGCCCTTGTAACGCGCACCGCACGCGTGCGCTGCATCCTCCACCACCGGAATACCCCGCGCCCGGGCGATCTTCAGGATCGGGTCCATATCGCAGGGATGGCCCCCGTAGTGCACCACCAGGATCGCCGCGGTCCGGTCGGAGACCCGATCCGCTACGGATTCGGGAGCAATGTTCAGCGTATCCGGCTCAATATCGCAAAAGACCGGCTCGGCCCCGCTTTGAAGGATGGCATGGTTGGTGGAGACAAACGTCATCGACGTGGTAATGACCTCACGCCCCTCGACCTCCAGGGCCTTCATCGCCAGCAGCAGCGCCGAAGAACAGGAGTTCACGCTGATGGCAAACCGTGTACCCACATACCCGGCAAACCGCTCCTCCAGCGCCTCGACCTTCGGTCCGGGACCGACCCACCCCGACAGCAATACCTCCCGGACGGCCTCCACCTCTTCTTCCCCAAAACAGGGTCGAAAAATCGGAATCATAAACTGTCCTCCACATCGGCGCCGATACCCGCAGAGCCGGAGGCCAACGTCGAACCGCCCCCCTGCTTCAGAACCGTCCGGTAAGCCCTCAATCTCGCCCGGGCTTCCTCGCGGCGGCCGGATACCGTCAGATAGAGGATGCCCCAGAGCAAGGCCCGCAACCCCATCTCCAGGGGTGTGAGCGCCAGCAGCAGCGCAGCGGCGCCACTGCCGAAGTGCTTCTTTACAAAATAGGTATAACTCGCCTCGCTCGCCAAAAGCATCCGTTCAAAAGCCTGTCTGGAACTCTCGCTCCCAACGTGTATTCCCTCCGCCCGGGGCGTGTAAAACACCCCCCACCCGGCCTGCCGCATCCGCAGACAGAGGTCCACGTCTTCATAATACATAAAAATCGCCTCATCCATCCCCCCCACCGCCTCCAGGGCCCGCCGCCGGGCCACGAAACAGGCCCCCGTCACCCAGCCGACCTCTTTCAGCGTTCCGGGGCGTTGGCAACGGAAGATAAAAAAAGGGAAAACAAGATGCAACAGGAATTTACG